>NZ_KV787356.1:77511-178113 GCF_001807075.1 Corynebacterium sp. HMSC14B06
CATAAACGCAGTCAGTAACTCGCATCCACCCAACGCCATCAGCCATAAACGCAGTCAGTAACTCGCACTGGGGTAAGTGGCGAAAGGTGCCCACCGGCGACGCACCGCCCAGACACGCTTTTCCGACTTTCCTAGGGCTTGGATTATTTTCTGTCTGTTTTTGTCTTCTTCGTCTTCTTAAACGAAAACCAGGCCAGAGAAAAACTCTCTGACCTGGCTTAATTGCTCCTCCAGCTGGACTCGAACCAGCAACCCTTCGATTAACAGTCGAATGCTCTGCCATTGAGCTATGGAGGAATATCCACCGCACAGAACCGGCTAAACCGAACTTCGGCCATGCCGTTCCTTGCGACGGATAGATACTTTACCCAGACCCCTTGAAACTCACAAATCGCCAGGTCAAAGGTCAATTTATACCTTCTTTTCCCACACGTCATGACACCGTTGTGAGTTCTCAGAGCCACGCAATCCACACAATCCACGCAACCTCACACAGCGCCCACAAAGCTCCTACCAGTACTGAAAATGCTTTCCATCATGCACTTTTCATACCGCGCTCATACGATGGGGCTTATGTCTGAACAAACCAACGGAACCGAAAACACCGAGCAAACCGCACGCGTTGTGCGCGGCGTTATCGCCCGCGAAAAAGGCGCACCTGTAGAACTTACTGATATCCACATCCCGTCCCCGGGCCCGAACGATGTCATTGTCGACATCCAGGCCTGCGGCGTCTGCCATACAGACCTGGCTTACCGCGACGGCGATATCACCGACGAGTACCCGTTCTTCCTCGGCCACGAGGCCGCAGGCGTGGTCTCCGAGATTGGCGAAGAGGTCACGCATGTTGCCGTCGGCGATTTCGTTGTCCTCAATTGGCGCGCCGTCTGTGGCGAGTGCCGCGCCTGCAAGCGCGGTGAGCCACAGTACTGCTTTAGCACTTTCAACGCCTCCAAGCCCATGACGCTTGCCGACGGCACCGTCCTCACCCCGGCACTTGGAATCGGCGCTTTTGCGGATGCCACCCTCGTCCACGAGGGCCAGTGCACCAAGGTCGATTCGGCAGCCGATCCGGCCGTTGCGGGCCTGCTGGGCTGCGGTGTCATGGCCGGCATCGGTGCGGCTATTAACACCGGCGAGGTTAAGCGCGGTGAATCGGTAGCCGTCATCGGCTGCGGTGGCGTTGGTACGGCCGCTATCGCCGGTGCCAAGCTGGCCGGCGCTAGCAAGATTATTGCCATCGACATCTCGGACGAGAAGCTGGATACCGCCCGCGAATTCGGCGCGACCGAGACCATTAACTCTGCGGAGCTGGCTAAGAGCGATAAGGGCACCGGGGAAGAGGATCCCGTCGTTAAGCGAGTGCGTGAGCTGACCGACGGTTTCGGTGCTGATGTCGTGATTGATGCGGTCGGCCGTCCGGAAACCTACAAGCAGGCGTTCTACGCCCGTGACCTGGCTGGACGCGTTGTTCTGGTCGGTGTTCCGGCGCCGACAATGGAGCTGGACATCCCGCTGGCGGATGTGTTTAGCCGCGGTGGTGCGTTGAAGTCGTCCTGGTACGGCGACTGCCTACCAGAGCGCGACTTCCCGATGCTGGTGGATCTGTCGTTGCAGAACCGCCTGCCATTAGAGGGCTTCGTGACGGAGCGCATTGGCATTGAGGATGTTGACGAGGCCTTCGAAACCATGAAGGCCGGTAAGGTACTGCGATCGGTGGTGACGCTGTGAACAAGGGTTTGAGGGTCGACCACGTTCTCACGTCGGGCACGTTCTCGCTCGATGGTGGCACGTGGGACGTAGACAACAACGTATGGGTGCTCGGCGATGACCGTGAGGTCATTGTCATCGATGCGGCGCATGAGGCGCAGCCGATTATTGACGCGGTGGATGGCCGCAAGGTAAAGGCGATTGTATGCACCCACGCGCACAACGACCACATCACTGTGGCCCCTGAACTGCAGGAGAAGCTCGACGCTCCCCTGCTCGTCCACCCGGGCGACCAGATGCTGTGGGAGCAGTCCTGGCCGGACCTGGCGCACGAGGACCTCGCGCACGGTCAGCGCCTGGAGATTGCAGGCACGGAGGTTGTCATTATTAACACTCCGGGCCACTCCCCTGGCTCGTGCTGTCTGTACGTACCGGAGGCCGCGGAGCTGTTCTCTGGTGACACGCTGTTTTCCGGCGGTCCGGGGGCGACCGGTCGGTCCTACTCGGATTTCGACACGATTATTAACTCCATCCGCGACAATCTGCTGACTCTGCCTGCGGAAACGACTGTCCGCACGGGTCATGGCGACCACACGACGATTGGCCGCGAGGCTCCGCACTTGGAAGAGTGGATTCGCCGCGGCTACTAGTCGCTAGCCACTAGCTACTCAAACACGACCTTGACCGCCTCTGCTTGCAGTTCGCGGCGGTACTGCTCCATCGCGAGCAGGTCCGCGAACAGCGAGTTGTAGGCGGTTTCGTCGTCTGAGGGGCGCATTCGTGAGAGCATCGCCTTCAGCTGTGCAATTTGGTCACCGACCCACACCTCCTGCAACCGCGCCAGAATCGCCTGCGCATACGGGCGCAGCGTCTCTGCATCGACGGCGATTTGCTCCACGCCCAGCTCAGTCACGAGATGCTTGACGACGTCCTCCCGCGCCTGATCCATAATTGCGGTCGCCCAACTATGTGGCTGTGTGGCCGCTTCCCCGCAGGCACCACCTGCAGCCATGATGGCATCGAATACCGCCCGGTAGGTCGGATGCCCAAAGGTCTCGGGTGCGAGCGCATCGAATACCGGGCCGGTGGTGGCGGGCTCTTGAATTGCCAACTTGAGAGCCTCACGCTGCGCATAGAGCACAGGGTCCCGCGGGTTTGGATACGGCAGTGCCGGGTTGCGCCGGCGCCGCGCTTCCTCTGCCTCTTCGCGGGCACGGGCCTCTTCTTGGCGACGCTGGTAGGGAGTGCGCTTTTCATTCTGTGGCCGACTGGCCTCCTCGCGGACGCGCTGCACCAGCTCGGCTTCATCATTCCAGCCAATCCAGCCGGCAACTTCGCGGGCATACTCATCGCGCAACGCCGCGTCCTTGAGCTGGGCCAGGACAGGCACCACTCGGCGCAGCCCGGAGACCCTGCCATTAGCGGTGGTCAGGTCATAGTCGGCCAGAAGTGTGCGGAGGACAAATTCGATCAATGGCCGTCGTGAAGCAACGAGATCGCGGACTGCGGCCTCGCCCTTCTTCTGGCGCAGATCACACGGATCCATGCCGTCCGGCGCGACCGCGACGTAGGACTGGCCGGTGAAGTTCTGCTCCCCCTCGAAGGCGCGCATGGCGGCCTTTTGCCCTGCCTCGTCGCCGTCGAAGGTGTAGATGAGTTCGCCGCGGAAGAAGTTGTCGTCGAGCATGAGACGGCGCAGCAGCTGGAGGTGTTCCTCGCCGAAAGCGGTACCGCAGGACGCGACGGCCGTGGTCACGCCTGAGGCGTGCATGGCCATGACGTCAGTGTAGCCCTCCACGATTACAGCCTGATGACCAGTGGCAATGTCCTTCTTTGCCAGATCCAAGCCGAAAAGGACCTTGGACTTCTTGTACAGCATGGTCTCGGGCGTGTTCATGTACTTGCCCAGATTGTCATCGTCGAAAAGCTTGCGGGCACCAAAACCGATGACATCGCCGGACATATTGCGGATCGGCCACATGAGACGACGGTGAAAACGATCGATCGGCCCCATGCGCCCCATCTTGGAAAGACCCGCCTTGTCCAACTCCTCGAAGCTAAAGCCCAGGCGCTGCAGGTGCTTGGTTAGAGTGTCCCAGCCGGCCGGCGAGT
Source organism: Corynebacterium sp. HMSC14B06 (assembly GCF_001807075.1). Taxonomy (NCBI): domain Bacteria; kingdom Bacillati; phylum Actinomycetota; class Actinomycetes; order Mycobacteriales; family Corynebacteriaceae; genus Corynebacterium; species Corynebacterium sp. HMSC14B06. Next base: position 81,334 of record NZ_KV787356.1, read on the forward strand.
AGCCACAGCCGAACTGGGCCGCGTGCTCGGCGGTGAAGCCGCGGTTTTCCAGAAACTCGCGCGCGGGCGCTGCCGCTGGAGTGGAGAACTGTTCGCGGTAGAACTTCTGTGCCTCGCGGTTTGCGGCGATGAGACGCTGGCGAGTTCCCGGTTCCTCGCGACGGCCCGTGCCGCCGCCCTCATAGTTAATGTGGAAGCCAATTTTCTCCGCACAGGCTTCGACAGCCTCCGGGAAAGACAGGTGTTCCATCTCCATGAGGAAGCTGAATACATCACCGCCCTTGCCGGTGGAAAAGCAGTGGTAGTAGCCATGATTGGGGCGTACGTGGAACGACGGCGTGCGCTCGTCTTTAAAAGGCGAAAGCCCTTTCAGAGAATCCGCGCCAGCCGGTTTGAGGTTCACGTATTCTGCAACGATCTCCTCAATCGGAGTCCGTTCGCGGATTGCCGCGATATCGGAGTCCGGAATTCTTCCCCTAGCCATGAAAATAACCTTACCCAAACCGTCCAATCGACTCCGCCGTAGAGGTTTCGCATGCCGACGAGCCGCCCGCGCCCAGCCCATAACGTGCCGGCGGCGACCGATATGGAAAGATACTAGCCATGGCTGAGTGGAAGAAGATTGCGAGCGGCGTCGGCGCTGCCGCCCTGGTGCTGGCTGGTAGTTACCTGGGACTCGATGGCGGAGATCAGAACGCATCGGGGTCGGAGGACTCACAGGGGTCGCAGAGTTCCGCCGCCTCTAGCGCGAAGTCGAATCCCAAGCCGGGTCCTAACTCGAGCAGCAACAAGTCGGGTGCAAAGGGTGCCACCTGCGCAGTAGATACCCTGCCGCAGGAGGCCGACGATGTTATCGACCGCATCCTGACCGACCAGGACCACATCTACTCGCAGCACGACGGCAAGCACTTCGGCAACTACGAGGGACGCCTGCCGAAGGAGCGCGGTGACTACTACCGCGAATACACCGTGACCACCCCGGGTAATTCCAGCCGCGGTGCACGCCGCATCGTTGTCGGCGGCGGTTCCGAAAACGATCCGGATGTCTGGTACTACACCGACGACCACTACGAGAGCTTCTGCGAGATTCCTGACGCGGAGGAGTAGACAACTATCCCCACGCCGCGGCCACACCAGCAATCTGGCGATCAAGCCGCTCTACACGCGACTCCGTCATTGACGCTAGCTGATCAACAATCACCCGCAGCCGCGCTTGGTCACTCTCCGCGCGGGAATAGAGCCACTGGAACATCGGATCAAGCGTTCCCGGAGCACCCTCCTGCAGATACTCGGCCACCCGGAAAAGGCGATCGCGCTCACGCTCCTGACGGCGAATATGACGCGGAAGATCCATCACATACAGCACGGCGATGGTCTTCAGCATGGTGACCTCGGCCAGAATCGAGCTGGGCACGGCGAGGTCCGCGTCGTAACGCCCGAGCGGAAGCGTCGACCCGGAGGCAGCACGCGTACCCGCGACGGAAGCAGTGACAAAACGGCCGACCAGCTCCGAGGTCATCCGTTTCAGCGCGACCAGCGAGCGCAGCGAACCATCATAGGACGCCGCAGCTGATACCACCGGCAAGCTGGCAAGACGCCCGGCAGCCTCGACGAGCTCCGCTGGATCGCCACCAAATGCGGCAGCGCCCTTGTCAGCGAGTGCGGCCAGTTCCACCGTGTCCCACAGAACACCCAGGTCAACGCGGCCAGAGACGATGCCATCCTCGACATCGTGGACGGAATAGGCGACATCGTCAGACCAGTCCATGATCTGCGCCTCAAGACACTGCTTGCCGTGCGGAACGCCCTGGCGAATCCACTGCAGAATTGCGGCATCTTCCTGGTAGGCCCCGTACTTGTGGCGGAGCTGACCATCGGGACCGATTGGCGTCCACGGGTACTTACAAGCCGCATCGAGCGCCGCCCGAGTGAGATTGAGTCCGCAGGGCTCACCTGTACCATCGAGCACCTTCGGCTCGAGGCGAGTGAGAATACGCAGCGTCTGCGCGTTGCCCTCAAACCCGCCGCACCCAGCGGCAATCTCGTTGAGGGCGCGCTCGCCGTTGTGGCCATACGGCGGATGCCCGATGTCATGGGTCAGGCCGGCCAGCTCTGCGAGATCCTCATCTGCACCCAACTCGCTGGCGATTCCGCGGGAAATCTGCGCGACCTCCAGCGAGTGAGTCAGGCGTGTGCGGGGAGTATCGCCCTCCCCTGGCCCCACAACCTGGGTTTTGTCAGCCAGCCTGCGCAGCGCTGCGGAGTGCAGGACGCGGGCGCGATCTCGCGCAAACGCCGCCCGGTGGGTTTCCAAGGACTGCACCCCGGGCAGCAATGACTGCTTCGGAGACTCCTCGACAATACGAGCGAGTTCAAAAGATGAATACGAAAATTTACCGGCCACGTAATTATTGTTACGTATCCTTGTAGATATGTCTGACAGGAATCGCGTGTTTCGCCCCCTTTACCTTGCCGCATCGGGTGCTTTCCTCGGCCTGAGCATGCCGCTAATTACTGCCGCACTACCGGCACAGCCACCGGTTCACGCACCTGCTTCGCTGCTGGCACTCGCACCGTCAGCATCCCTGGCGCACGCCGAGGCACCGGCGGATGTGTCGGGCGAGGTGGCTGATCTCGCAGGTGTGCTGAGCGGCGGCGATGAAGCTCGTCTGAAGGAGCAGATTCAGCAGCTCAAGACAGAGAAGCGACTCCTGTTCTCGGTGTTTTACATCAAGAGCTTCGACGGCATTCAGGGCGAACAGTGGGCGCAGCAGGCCTGGGAGCACCTCGGAGCTGCCGACAACCGCGGTGTCCTGGTCGTCGCCGTGGAAGACCGAAACCTCGGCGCTTTCGTCGGAGACTCCTTCCCCCGCAACGCGGAGGCCATCAACAGAGCAGCTCAAGGGCAGTTGTTAGAGGATGACAACTGGGCAGCTGCGGGTGAAGCTGCCATCGCCGAGGCAGGCGGTGGCAGCGGCTCCGCCGGTGGGTGGGCACTCGGCGCCGGCCTCGGTGGTGCCGCCGTTGTCGGTGGCGCCACCTGGGCCGTGGGCCGCCGCAATAAGAAGAAGCGCGATGAGGAGGAGATCGCTCGTGGCCGCAACATCGACCCCAAGGATGTCTCTTCGCTGGACTCGCTGAGCACCAGCTCGCTCGATGTTCTTGCGCACGATGAGATTGTCAGTACCGATGAGTCCATTCGCAAAGCCCGCACCGAGCTCGACCTCGCCCGCGCTGAGTTCGGCACCGAACGCATCCGCAGCTTCGACAACGCACTGAAGCACTCTCAGTCCACGCTCGAGCGTGCGTTTGCACTTCGCCAACAGCTTGACGACGGCTCCGTGTCCGACGAAATCGAGCGCCGCAGTGTCCTGCTGGAGATTATCTCCACCTGTGGTGTTGCGGATGACCAGCTCGACGGCGAGGCCGCAAACTTCCAGAAACTCCGCCAGGAGTTGATGAATGCTGAAGCGACGATTTCGAAGCTCACTCAGCGAAGTGTCGAGCTGCGTTCACGTATGCCGCGTGCCGGCGAAATTCTCGATGGTCTGCGCGCACGTTACGAAGAGCAGATGCTCAGCTCTGTGACCGACAATATCGACATGGCCACGGAGCACCTGAATCAGGCTGACCAGTCAATGTCTGAGGCCCGCCGCATCGCGGACCTACCTGCCGGTGAGCAAGGTGGTCTGATTGATGCGCTGTCGGCCACCGACTTTGCGCTCACACAGGCAGAGAGTCTTCTGGAGGCCATTGAACACGCCGATAGCGATATTCACGCTGCAGTCGCTGGACTGGCTTCCCTTATCGCCGAGGTCCGCGGTGAAATCGATGAGGCTTCGCACCTGATGTCGGCACCGCAAGGCGCCAACATCAACCGCGAGCGTCTCAATGCGGCCATCGAAGCAGGCCGTGAAGCACTCGGTGTGGCAGCCAATAAGTCCGAAGTGGATCCACTGAGTTCCTGGACCGCACTGACCGATGCCGATGAGCTGCTCGACGAAGCCCTCGACTCCGCTCGAGATAAGGCCGCGTCGTTCGCCCGCGCTACCGCTACTTTGCAGCACAGCATGCAGGATGCCGACAATCACATTCGCGCCGCGGCTGACTTAATTGCTACCCGCCGCCGTGTGGTTGGTGCTGAGGCTCGCACTCGCCTCGCGGAGGCGCAGCGTGCTTACGGCTCTGCTCAGGGCTTGGCCAACGATGATCCGCGAAAGGCTTTGGCCTACGCACGTCGTGCGCGCAAGCTCGCGGCTGAGGCCGCTGACTTGGCCCGCCGTGACATCCACCGCTACCAGGATCAGCGCCGCGGTGGCGGCAGCAACGGTTCGATGGTCGCCGGCATGGTGCTAGGCAGCATGCTCAGCAACAACAGCGGCTTTGGTGGCAGTATCGGCGGATTCGGCGGGTTCGGCGGAGGTTCGAGTCGACCAGGCGGCTCCGGCAGCACAATGGGCTTCTAGATTCCCGCCTAAATTCGCATCTGGCGTGGTCCATCCACAGACCACGTCGCCAGAGCGGCGGCAATCAGCCAGTCTTCGAAACTCCCCCGGAAGTCTCCTTTCTGGGCATAGACACCAAATACCCCTCGGCCTAGGCTGTCCTCTCTGACGATTCGGGCGAGCTCATAGCCTGGCCGTTCGATGTCGAAGACCGTGCGAATTCCCCGTCCTTCTCTGTTTAGGACGAAAGAATCCCCCTCATCCGGATTCGTCATCACTAGCGCGTTCGTGCTAAAAAAGCGGGCTTTCACCTGCCAGCCACGCCCTTGTGGCGAGGTGATCCAGAAAGCACTAAAGACCCCGTCCTGACAGCTCCAGCCGTCGGACAGGGTCTTTTGGTTCTCGTCGTAAACGACGCCGTCTGCAATAGTTGCTACACGATCCACACCCAAATCATATAGGCAATCAGCAAGAGCAAGCAGACAGTGAGAATCCAGGTAGAGGAAACCATGCGGGACTCCAGCACCCGACGAGCACTGTAGACCAGGAAGATCTTCTCCTCTTCCGGCAGCGCACGGCCCTCATCGGTGTCGAACTGCACCTCTGCGTGGCGCACGCCACGGGACGCACCGGTAAACTGGCCCCACTTCTCGCCGGTCTTCGCATTCTCGATGACGTAGTTCGTCGATCCCTCGCACACCAGCTTGCCTTCAGGACGATCCGGCCCAAAGGTCACTGAAAGCTGCTTGGCTCGCGAAATCTTGTCACGGTCAGCAGCAACGGTCGAGAACACGCGGCCGTCGGGAAGCGTGGCGGAAACACGGTGATTAGCAGAGGCGTCAATGACCCACTCCCCTTCCGGGGTGTTGAGGCGATCGCCCTGCTCATCACGGATGTACGTGCCGACTTCGGTGCTTTCCTTCAGAATCGGCCAGGTTTGCTCGGATTTTTCCCGAGAGCCGTCGCCGAGACTATAGGATTCCCAAAAAACTTCTTCGGCCATTAGCAGCCCACCAGGCGAGCTGCGAGGTAGCCTTCCAGCTCGTCAATCTTGACGCGCTCCTGCTCCATGGTGTCGCGGTCACGGACGGTCACAGCGTTGTCCTCGAGAGTATCGAAGTCAACGGTGACACAGAACGGAGTACCGATCTCATCCTGGCGACGGTAACGACGGCCGATAGCACCGGAGGTGTCGTAATCGACGGCCCAGTACTGGCGCAGCTTGTCCGCGACAGCCTCAGCGGTCGGAGTCAGGGTGTCCTTCTTCGACAGCGGCAGAACAGCAACCTTAACCGGCGACAGACGCGGGTCTAGCTTCAGCACGGTACGGGTGTCGGTGCCGCCCTTTGCGTTCGGCACCTCTTCCTCGGTGTAGGCATCACACAGGAAGGCCATCAAGGCGCGGGTCAGACCGAAGGACGGCTCAATGACGTACGGAACGTACTTTTCGCCGGTGACCTGGTCGTGGTAACGCAGGTCTTCCTTGGAGTGCTCGATGTGGCAGCCGAGGTCGTAGTCCGTACGGTTGGCGACACCCATCAGCTCGCCCCACTCGTTTCCCTGGAAGTGGAAACGGTACTCGAAGTCGATTGTGCGTGCAGAGTAGTGAGCGCGCTCGTCCTTCGGAACGTCGAACTGACGCATGTTCTCCGGGTTAACGCCCAGGTCAATGAACCAGTTCCAGCAGGCGTCGACCCACTCATCGAACTTCTCTTCCGCCTGGTCCGGTGCGACGAAGTACTCGATCTCCATCTGTTCGAACTCGCGGGTACGGAAGATGAAGTTACCCGGGGTGATCTCGTTGCGGAATGCCTTACCGGTCTGGCCGATACCGAACGGTGGCTTCAGGCGAGCCGTGGTCATAACGTTCTTGAAGTTGACGAAGATACCCTGAGCGGTCTCCGGGCGCATGTAGTGCAGGCCCTGCTCATTGTCGACCGGGCCGAGGAAGGTCTTCATCAGACCGGAGAACATCTGCGGCTCGGTCCAGTTGCCCGGCTGACCGGTCTCCGGGTCCGGAACGTCTGCCAGACCATTGGCCGGCGGGTGACCGTGCTTGGCCTCGTAGGCCTCCAGCAGGTGGTCAGCGCGGTAGCGCTTGTGGGTGTGCAGGGACTCCACCAGCGGGTCGGTGAAGGTAGCGACGTGGCCGGAAGCTTCCCAGACCTGGCGCGGCAGGATAATGGAGGAATCCAGGCCGACGACATCCTTACGGCCGGTGACGAAGGTCTTCCACCACTGGCGCTTGATGTTTTCCTTCAGCTCCACACCCAGGGGACCGTAATCCCATGCCGAGCGGGTACCGCCGTAAATTTCACCACACGGGTAAACGAACCCCCTGCGCTTACACAGGTTGGCGACGGTATCGACAACTGACTTAGGTGCCACGGTCTAGACCACTCCTTATAAATGGCTTCGCATCGCACACCACACGCCTTTTCCGGGCACACAATTCAGCCCGTTCCGTGCGGCGAACGACATAATGAAAAGCAAAATGTACTGACCCCAACAGGCCAGTTAAAAGTTCCCCTATACTCTAGCGCATCTTGTCCAACCGATACCGGGTAGTGTCGGTTACATGGCTGGCGAAGATATGCACGAAGTTAGTTCTGGCGAAAACCCACGTGGTACGGGCTCCCCCGCTAGCACCGGGGCACACGCCTCCGCGCGGCCGGCCGCAACCCGCATCGGCCAGCGCAGTACTCGCCAACGCCGCGCCGTCGTGTCGATTATGAGTGAGGCCCCTAATTTTCGCTCCGCTGCTGACATTCATCAGTCGCTGACGGAACGTGGGGACAAGGTCGGCTTGACGACGGTCTATCGGACGCTCCAGACCCTTTCAGAAATGGACATTGTCGATGTTCTGCACAATGCCTCCGGAGAGGCTCTCTACCGGCTGTGCGGTGACCACCACCATCATCACCTGGTCTGCACCGATTGCGGCAGCACCGTTGAAGTCGCCGGCGGCCCTGTCGAGCAGTGGGCTCACAGCCTTGCGGAGGAGCACGGTTTTAATCTGACCGGGCACACTGCTGAGGTCTTCGGCCTGTGCAGGGACTGCCAGAAGAAGTAGCCCGGGCTCCCTCCCCCCCCTAAAAAATATCGGCTCTAGGCCTTGCCGAACCTACGGTCGCGCTTGGCGTACTCCACCACTGCGGCGCGCATGTCATCCCGACCGAAATCCGGGAAAAGCTTGTCCTGATAGACCATCTCCGCATAGGCGGACTGCCAGATTAAGAAGTTGGACGTGCGCTGCTCGCCCGATGGACGCAGGAACAGATCAACATCCGGCATAGTCGGCTCATCCAGGAACTGTGCGAAAGACTTCTCGGTCAAGTCATATTCGCTGAGCTCCCCCGCTGCTGCCTGACGAGCAATCTCTCTAGCAGCATCAACAATTTCAGCGCGACCACCGTAGTTGACGCACATATACAGAGTTAGCGCGTCATTGTCCTTCGTCTGCTCCTCGGCAATCTCAAGTTCCTTAATAACCGAGCGCCACAGTCGCGGGCGACGCCCTGCCCAACGCACGCGAACGTTCTTCGAATCCAACTCATCACGACGTCGGCGCAGCACATCGCGATTAAAGCCCATAAGGAATCGGACCTCATCGACCGAACGGCGCCAATTCTCAGTGGAAAATGCGTAAGCCGACAGGTGCTTGACGCCCATCTCCAAACAAGCATCGACGCACTCCATCAGCACGGCCTCACCACGCTTGTGCCCCTCGGTGCGTTTGAGCCCACGCTGTTCGGCCCATCTACCATTGCCGTCCATCACGAGCGCGATGTGATTGGGCACGAATTGCTGCGGTACAGGAGGATTCAACACGCTTCCTATTGTGCCCCACCGCTACTGTTTACTGCCAAAAAGCATCCACATGTTCCAGCGCCGGCACCCGGCGGCCCAGGTAGTACTGCAGGTACTTCGCCGTTAGGGTACGCGCCGTCGCCATCCGCCCCTCGAATTCGCTTGACGACGTATCGATGCCCGCCCATTGCTCATGAGCAAGCTGCCACATCAGATGCAGAACCTCGGTCGGCGGAGTATCTGCACCCGGTGGCCTGCAGTTGGTGCACACTGCTCCGCCCAGTGCGGGAGAAAACGCGTGGTGAGGGCCGGCTTTGCCGCAGCCTGCGCATTCAAAGAGGCTTGGCTGCCAACCGGCCTGCGCCATTGCTCGCAGAATGTAGGAGGTCAGCAACAAATCGGGGCGATGGCGACCGGCCGCAACGTCGTCGAGCGATTGAGTGGTGAGATCCCACAATTCGGGAGCCGGCACTTGCTCCTCGCCGACAATGCGTTCGGCGACGTCCAGGACTGCACACGCACAGGTGTAGCGCGCATAGTCGTCGACAAGCGGTGCTGCCCACGTGCGCACGGTATCTGCGCCTGCGATAGTGGACAGTCCTCGGCGTGGGTAGATGTTGACATCCACGTCGACGAATGGTGAGAGGCGCGAGCCGAAGCGGCTCTTCGCGCGCCGCACGCCTTTGGCGACACCGCGGACTAAGCCGTGGTCGCGGGTGAAAAGGACGATGATGCGGTCGGCTTCGCCGAGGTCGTAGCGGCGTACGACCAGCGCACGGTCGCGATACGGCTCGACCAACTTTTTAGAATCCCAACTTGCCCAGCTGCTTCGGGTCCGACTGCCAGTCCTTCAATACCTTCACCCGCAGGTCAAGGTAAACATTCTGACCGAGCAGCGCAATGAGTTCCTTACGAGCCTTATGAATGGTGGTGCCCATGCGTCGACCGTCGCGCCCCATGAGGATGGACTTCTGCCCCGAACGCTCGACATAGATAACGGCGTGGACATCCAGGACGCCTTCGCGGTCCTGGTTCGGCAGCACCTCATCAATCTGGACTGCCACGGAATGCGGCAACTCATCGCGCAGACCGCCGAGGGCCGCCTCGCGGATGAGCTCTGCCATCCGGGTGTGCAGATCCTCATCGGTGATGTGCCCCTTCGGGTACAGGCGCGGTCCCTCCGGCAACTGGGAAGCCATGACATCAATCAGCGTGTTGATGTTCTCCCCGGACTTCGACGACAGTGGAACCAACTCAGCATCCGGACCGAGCAACTCCTGCAGCTCAATCAGGCGCTCAATAATGGTATCGCGCGAGACCTTATCCACCTTGGACACAATGCCCATGATGTTCTTGCAACCTTTGGAGACGTTCTCGTAAATCCAGCGGTCACCGGGGCCAATTTTCTCGTCGGCAGGCACGACCATCGCTACCAAGTCCACATCGGAATAGGTCTCCTGAACCATGTCATTCAGGCGCTCACCGAGCAGCGTGCGTGGCTTGTGCAGACCTGGCGTATCCACGACAACAATCTGACAGTTCTCGCGGTGGACTACACCTCGGACTGGATGACGCGTGGTTTCCGGCTGGTTAGCGGTAATAGCGATCTTCTCGCCCACCAGGGAATTGGTCAGCGTGGACTTACCGGTATTCGGACGCCCCACAATGGAAACGAACCCAGAGCGAAAGCCCTCCGGCGCACTGTAATCATCAGCATCTCCGCCAAGTCCAGCATTGGCCAGCATGTCATCAAGATTGCCCATCAGTATCTTCTTCCTCGGAGTAAAACTCCGCAGTCGGCTCCACCACCACAGTGCGTACCCGCATACGACCACGACGGTCACGCGAGCCCTCGGCGGTAAACTTCAGTCCTGCATATTCTACGTACGAACCGGGCAGTGGCACACGTCCAAGCTCATATGCCAACAGACCGGAGACCGTATCCACCTCATCGGTGACCTCGTCATCGAAGACGAGTTGGCGCCCGTGGGCTTCGTCGTAAAGCTCTATGAGCTCGCCCAAGCTGAGGCGCGCCTGGACGCGGTAGGAGGCATCCCCCAGTGGTTCGATGGGGGCCTGCTCGGCCTCGTCGTATTCGTCGGCGATCTCACCGACAATCTCCTCGAGGATGTCCTCAATAGAGATAAGACCGGCGACCGATCCATATTCGTCGATGAGAATGGCGATGTGATTGCGGGTGCGCTGCATTTCATCGAGCAGATCATCCAGTGGCTTGGAGTCGGGAACAAAAACGCAGTCGCGCATGACTTCGGAGACGCGAACACCGCGGCCACCATCAGTACGCGAGTACGTCTGCTGGACAATGTCCTTCAAGTAAATGACGCCGACGATGTCCTCAACGCTCTCGCCAATCACCGGCAGTCGCGAGTGACCCGACTTCACGCATAGGGCCACTGCCTGACCGCAGTGCTTATCCGCCTCAATCCACACCATCTCTGGGCGCGGAACCATAACAACGCGTGCCGACGTTTCCGCGAGATCGAACACAGACTGAATCATGCGGCGCTCATCGTGCTCCACAATGCCGCGCTCCTGGGCGATATCGACCATCTCGCGCAACTCGACTTCAGTGGCGAACGGGCCATCGCGGAAGCCACCACCAGGTGTGATGATGTTGCCGAACCAAATCAGCAACTTTTCCAGTGGCCCCAACACCTTGGCCATAAAACTCAGGACGACCGCGGTGGCGAGGGAAATCGAGTACGGATTCTTCCGACCCATGGTGCGGGAAAACACCCCGAGGACCAGGAAGGTGAACAGAGCCAGCAACACCACTGCAGCCACAATGGCCCAGCGCTCCGGCTCGAAAAGCTTAAGACAAACTGCCGCAAGCGTCACTGCACCGATTGACTCGCACAGCGTACGCAAAATCACCAGCACATTGACGTGCCGAGCCCGATTTTCTACGACCTTGAGGAGCGCATTAGCACCCGCGACCTCGTCACGCTGCAGCTCTGCCACGCGTGCACGGGAAATGCCTGCGACCGCAGTTTCGACTGTGTTGAGTCCGCCAGCGCAGATCATCGCCACAACGGCGACAATTATCAAAGTGATCATCGCTCGTTAGAACGCTCCGGAAACGCATTGGGGTTAATTGGTTTTTCGGAAAAGCTCACGCCACGACGATCGATGTCGTCGTACCAATCCGCCAACAGGCCATTCTGCAGGGAGAACATCTGGCGCTCTTCCTCCGCCGTGACATGGTCATAACCCAATAGGTGCAGTACGCCGTGCACGGTGAGCAGAACCAACTCGTGGCTTAGCGGATGGCCTGCACGCTCCGCCTGCCCCGCGGCAAACTCCGGGCACAACACAATGTCGCCCAGCATCGCCGGCCCTGGGCTAGCTGCATCTGGTCGGCCAGAGCCAGGAGTGAGCTCATCCATCGGGAAGCTCATCACATCCGTCGGACCCGGCAGATCCAGCCAGCGCACATGGAGGTCTTCGATTGTCTTCAAGTCGACAATGTGAATGCTCAGCTCGGCTGCCGGATGCACGTCCAGGCGGCCCAGCGCATAACGGGCAACGTCGATAAGCGACTCTTCATTGACGCCCTGACCGGACTCGTTGAAAACTTCAATGCTCATGTAATTTCAGCGTCCTTTATCGTTTTGTGGCGGACTGTCGCTTTTGTGGGGACTCGGCGCCCTGTTCAATACCTTCGTTATAGGCATCGTAGTCATCGTAGGCCTCGACAATTGCGGTTACCAGCGGGTTGCGCACCACATCCGCAGCCGCCAGCGCCGGAAAAGCGATTCCCGGCACACCGCGCAGCACCTCACGGGCGACAGCTAGACCGGACTTCTGCCCTCGAGGCAGGTCGACCTGGCTGGCGTCACCGGTGATGACCATCTTCGAACCGAAGCCCAGGCGGGTGAGGAACATTTTCATCTGCGCCGGAGTAGTGTTCTGTGCTTCGTCGAGAATAATGAACGCATTGTTCAAGGTACGACCGCGCATGTACGCCAGCGGTGCGACCTCCACTACCCCAGTTTCCATCAGCTTTGGAATCAGCTCCGGCTCAAGCATTTCGCGCATCGCATCGTGCAATGGGCGCAGGTAGGGGTCAATCTTCTCATGCAGAGTACCCGGCAGGAAGCCCAGGTTTTCACCGGCCTCCACTGCGGGGCGAGTCAGAATAATGCGTTCGACCTGCTTATTCTTCAGCGCAGCAACAGCCTTGGCCATGGCCAGGAAGGTCTTGCCCGTACCGGCGGGGCCGATACCGAAAACAACGTTATAGCGGTCGATGGCATCGACGTAGTTCTTCTGCCCCTCGGTCTTGGGCCGCACGGTCTTGCCACGATGTGTCACGATGCCGCCACCGAGCACCTCGCTGGCGGACTTCTCCCCGCGATCCACAATGCCCACCGCGTGCCGCACCGACTCCGGGGAGAGCTCATGCCCACGACGGGCCATTGCCTCTAGCTCCTTGAAAGCGCGGACAGCCAACGAAACATCCGCCGGAGCACCCTTGATTGTCACAACTCCGCCGCGGACATGAATATCCGCTGCCAGCAGAGATTCCAGCAGACGTAGGTTCTGATCCGCATGACCGACCACAATCGGCGCGAGATTGTCATCGAGCTCGACGACGGCGGTGGTACGAGCAGTTACTGAATACTTTGTCATTATGCGTCTATCCTACTGACCACGCGTGGGTGCGCCGCCCCAGCGCTTTGTCAACGGGCCCAGTGCGCAAAGAGCAGCAGCTCCCGCGAGGGCGCTGCGGAGAACTGTCGGGCCGAGTACTACCGAGCTCGCACCTGCGGCACGGAAGGCCTCGAGTTCCCCAGGGCTCACTCCCCCTTCTGGGCCGACGATGAAAAGAACCTTGTCAGCGTTTGCTGCCTGCGCGGCGAAGTCCACGAACGGAGCTGTTTCCTCCTCGTGCAAAACTGCTGCCACACCACCTGCTGATGTGGTTTCCCGGATGAGTTGCTCAATATCGGCGGAGCTATGCAGGTCCGCGACCGGCGGAATCCATGCACGACGAGCCTGCTTGGCTGCCTCGCGCGCAGTCGACTGCCACTTGGTGCGGGCCTTAGTGACCTTCGCGGTACCCTGCCATCGGGCTACACAATTCACGGCCGCCCAGGGGATAATCTCATCGACCCCGGCCTCGGTCATCAAATCGACCGCAAGCTCAGCACGATCCGACTTCGGCAGCGCCTGCACCACAGTGACGTGCGGGCGCGGACGTGGACGTTCCTCTGCGGCGACCACGCGAACGTGGACCTCACGAGGGTCTACGTGCATGAGCTGTGCTCGCACCACCTTGTCCGCACCATTGGCAAGAAGAATCTCCGAGCCCTCCTTCAGCCTGCGAACGCTGATGTGCTTTGCCTCCGACCCGAGGATCCGAATGATTTCTTCCGGGCGCGGCAGCTCGGTGAACTCACCGAGGAATACGGGCAAACTCATGTGTGCTTCACACTCACTGGAGGGGCTTTGGGGGATGGCGTGTTCTAACGGCGGCGGAAACGGGAGAAGAAACCGTTGCGCTCACTCGAGTCTGACACCTTGGCATCATCATCGCGGTGCTCGCGTAGCTTCTCCAGCAGCTCGCGGGACTTGCGGTCCAGCTTCGTCGGCACCGTGACATCGACGTGTGCGACCACGTCGCCGTTGCCCTCGCCGCGCAGATGCGGCATGCCCTTACCCGACAGACGAATCTGCTCTGCCGGCTGGGTGCCCGAATCAACCTTGATGGTCATTGGCTCGCCGAGCAGGTCGTCGACCTCAAACTCGGTACCAAGTGCGGCATCAGCCATGGGCACCTGCACGTTAAAGTGCAAATCATCGCCCTCACGCTCGAATACCGGGTGCGGGTCCATGGCAACTTCCACGTAGAGGTCACCCGCCGGGCCGCCGCCCGGGCCGACCTCGCCCTGCCCTGCCATGCGAATACGCATGCCATCAGAGATACCTGCCGGAACGTTGACCGTCAGATCACGGCGAGCACGGACGCGGCCATCGCCACCGCAGTTGTTACACGGATCGGGGATAATTTCGCCGGTGCCCTCACAAGTCGGGCACGGCCGCGAGGTCATCACATTGCCCAGGAAGGAACGCTGGACCTGCTGAATCTCGCCAGTACCATCACAGCTGGTACACATCTTCGGCTTGGACTTGGACTTCGAGCCAGTTCCCTCGCACTGCTCACACAGCACCGCGGTGTCCACCGTGATGGGCTTGCGGACACCGGTGAATGCCTCATCGAGGCCCAGCGAAATACGCAGCAGCGCATCTGCACCTGGCTGCACACGCGAGCGGCGCTGGCGAGTACCGCCGGCACCGCCGAAGAATGCCTCGAAGATATCGCCGACTCCGCCGCCACCGAAACCGCCGAAGCCACCGCCTGGCATACCGCCCTGCGGATTGAGAGGATCTCCTCCCATATCCACAATCCGGCGCTTTTCAGGATCCAGCAGGACCTCGTTCGCCTCAGAGGCCTCACGGAACTTCTCCGCAGCTTCTTCATCACCCGGATTACGGTCTGGGTGGTACTTGAGCGCCAGCTTTCGGTACGCCTTCTTAATCTCAGCGTCCGTAGCGTCCTTCTCCACTCCGAGGATGCCGTAATAGTCGCGTGCCAACTTTAGCTACTTCCTTTCAATACCCGGCCAACGTACTGTGCAACAGCAGCAACCGAGGAAATTGTTCCCGGATAATCCATAAATGTGGGGCCAACTACGCCCATGCCACCCAAAATTTCGGTGCCGGTTCCATAGCCAGTTGAAACAACTGAGGTAGCGCGCAGCTCCTCGTCCTCGTTTTCCTCACCGATGGAAACGCGAACGTGGTGCAAATCCTGCGCGGCCGACAGCAGTTTCAGCACGACCACCTGTTCTTCGAGAGCTTCAAGAACCATGGGCAACGTAGAAGGTAAGCGACCGGCCATATTACCACGGGTCAAATTCGATGCCCCGGCCAGGATGAGTCTGTCATTCGGCTTCTCAATCAACGACTCCACCAGCACCGTCGAGCAGCGAATAAGCACATCCCGCAAATCACGCGGGGCGTTAGCCGCAAGATCGGAGATCGCAATCGACGCGTCGGCAAGCGTGTGCCCCGACATTGCGCGGTTGAAATGCTCACGCAAGAGCGGCACGAGATCGGGATCCATCGGTGCTGGCAGCTCAACATTGCGCTGCTCCACGCGCCCGGTGTCAGTGATGACTACCAGCAACAATCGCGCGTCGGCGAGCTGTACGACCTCGCAGTGCCGGACGCGGGAGACCTCCAGCGTCGGCACCTGCACCACTGCGACCTGACGAGTTAGCTGGGCCAGCAGCTGCACACTGCGGCGCAGCACGTCCTCCAGATCGACGCCGCCTTCGAGGAACTCGAGGATAGCTCGGCGCTCGGCCCGGGACAGCGGCTTAATCTGCGAAAGATTGTCCACAAAAAGGCGGTAGCCCTTCTCAGTCGGGATACGCCCGGACGATGCATGTTCCTGCTGGATATAACCTTCAGCCTCCAGCACCGCCATGTCATTTCTAATGGTCGCCGAGGACACACCCAGATTGTGGCGCTCCACCAGAGCCTTCGAGCCGACCGGCTCCTGGGAAGCTACGTAATCCGAGACAATTGCCCGAAGAACTTCCTGCCTGCGCTTATCCGTCTGAGATGACATGCGGATAGTTTAACTAAGGATATCAACAATTATTGCGTCGGCCAGCAAACGACCGCGATTGGTCAGCTGAATCCGCTGGCCACCATCGACGGAAACAAACTCCACCATGCCCGCTTCCGCTTGCCGACGTGCCTTGCCCAGCTCATCCTCACCGAGCAGATTGGCATCAATGCCCTCGGCCAGGCGGAGGCCCAGCATAATCTTCTCAGTGTGCCGATCGTCGGCAGTCAGCCCTTCCGAATCCTTAATCGGCAACTCTCCGCCGGAAATGGTCGCCGCGTAGCGAGCCGGATGCTTGACGTTGTAAAACCTCGTGCCATCCAGGTGCGAATGTGCACCGGGGCCCGCACCCCACCAATTTCCATCGCGCCAGTAGAGCATATTGTGACGACATTGGCCGCCCGGTTTCGCCCAGTTGGACACCTCGTACCAGGAGAAACCGGCTTGACTCAGTGCGGCATCGATGCGCTCGTAGCGGTCGGCGAGATCGTCGTCGTCAGGCATCGGCAGCTCACCACGACGGACCTTACGCGCCATCGCAGTACCTGGCTCGACAATCAGCGAGTACGCCGAAACATGATCGACCTCCGTGGCCAGGACTGCCTCCAACGTCGTATCAAGATCCGCCATCGACTCCCCTGGCGTGCCATAGATAACGTCGAGGTTGATGTGCTCAAAACCGGCCGCGCGTGCCTCCGCCACAGCTGCCGCAGGACGCCCCGGCGTGTGCGTACGATCCAGAGTGGCCAGCACATGCGGCACAGCCGACTGCATGCCCAGACTCACCCGGGTAAACCCTGCCTCGGCTAGGCCTTCGAAAAACTCCGGGGAGGTCGACTCGGGATTCGACTCGGTGGTGACCTCGGCGTCGTCGGCAAGCCCAAAGCTGTTGCGCACACCGTCGAGCAGACGACGAAGACCGCTCGCCCCCAACATCGACGGCGTACCACCGCCGATAAACACGGTATCGGCGCCACGCGCGAGTTCGGGGTGCTTTACGACGGCCATCTCAAGCTCGGCCACGATGGCATCGAGGTAATCTCCCTGCGTTGCACCACTTCCCAGCTGACCTGGCGTATAGGTGTTGAAGTCACAGTAGCCACAACGGGTGGCGCAGAATGGGACGTGTAAGTAAACACCGAAGGAATCGGTGTGTGCGGAGGCTTCGCTCACGCATGCTCCTTGGCTCGACGTTGCTTGACGCGGCGGACAATTTCATCGATGCGGGCACGTTCCATCAGGAACTCCGGAGGCCTGCGGCCGCGCAGCGCATTGGCAACTGCCGGATGAGTCTCCGGAACAGCAACACACCAAGCGGCGGCAGCGGACAGTGCTCGGCGGCCAGACTGTGCGTAAAGCTGCGGAAGCACCACACTACCGATCTTTTCCACGCCTCGGATGTTTTCGGCGGAAACCCAGTCGGCGAGTTCCTCCAGGTAAGAAGCCACGGCATCGGAGCGAGCAATCATTGCCTGCGTGACCGTAGGGACTGCAACCGGATGCTGCAATGGTGCCGGAATCAGCGACAGTGACTGCACATCCGGCGACTTCGGTGCCGGATGTGGGTGTCGCCGCGGTGTCGAAGCGGAGGAAAGAGTACCGATGCGCCCCGAGCGAATGCCGGAGGTAAACGCTTGGCGTAGACCATCAAGCTCACCAATCAGAGGGCGGCAGTCCTCAACGGCCTCGTCGACGATGTCAGCGAGCTCGAGGACACATTCGTCCACCAGCTCACGATCTACATCAGCAACCGCCTGAGCAAGGTGCTCGATGTGTTCGGCAACTTCGTCACCAATGTCGTAGAGCTCTTGGGTCACTTCGCGCAGGCGTAGCCGAGCATCGAAGTGGTTAATCATTGCCCGCCCTCCCACGACATCTTCGGTGCCGGTGACATCATTGCAGTTTTCCGCTTTCGAATATTGACGAATGCCGACTTTCGAAAACTGAAAACTCCTTAAAAATTTCTAGCGCCCCTCACCTTAATGGGGTGAGGGGCGCTAGCGCGGTAACAACACGCTGCCGTTTTCTATCGGCAGCGGATAGACCGTGAATTAACGCTGGTAGAGAGCCTCAATGTCACGCGAGTAGTTGTCCATGACAATGTTGCGCTTGACCTTCATGGTCGGGGTCAGCTCGCCGCTTTCCTCGGTGAAGTCACTGTCCAGAATATGGAACTTCTTAATGGCCTCTGCGTGAGAAACCAGCTCGTTAGCGGAGTTGACGGCGTCCTGAATCTCGGCGCGCAAAACTGCGCTGGAGGCAGCGAGTTCACGGATCGAGGTGTGCTCGGGGACGGAGTGCTCAATCTTCCACTTCGCCAGCGCCTCCTCATCCAGGGTGACCAACACGGAGACGAACGGACGACCATCGCCGATGACGACTGCCTGGGACACCAGCGGGTGCGCACGCATGCGGTCTTCCATCGGGCCCGGCGCGACATTCTTACCACCAGCGGTGACAATGAGGTCCTTCTTGCGGCCGGTGATCTTCAGGTAGCCTTCTTCGGTCAGCTCACCGAGGTCACCAGTCTTAAACCATTCGCCGTCGATGAAGGCTTCCTTGGTTGCCTCTTCGTTCTTCCAGTAGCGGTCGAACACAACCGGACCACGGAGCAGAACTTCGCCGTCATCAGCGATAGCGGCGGAACAGCCACCGACCGGACGGCCAACGGTACCAATGATTTGCTCGCTCGGGTTGTTCACGGTGACGGCAGCCGTGGACTCAGTCAGACCGTAGCCTTCGTAGACAGGCACACCGAGACCACGGAAGAAGTGCCCGAGGTCAGAGGACAGAGCCGAACCACCGGAAATGGTGTACTGCACGGCCTCACCCATAGCTGCGCGAATTTTCGAGAACAGCAGGCGATCGTAGAGCTGGCGACGCAGCTTCAAGACACGCGACGGACCTGCCGGAGTATCCAGTGCCTTGGAGTACTCGATGGCGGTGGCCTCAGCACGCTCGAACATGGCCAGACCGAATGCGCCCTTCTCCTTAGCGGAGGCGTAGGCGGAGTCACGAACCTTCTCGAACACGCGCGGCACACCGAGAATCATGTGCGGACGGGAACGCTGGAACTCCAGGGTGACGGTCTTGGTATCAGCCCAGTGAGACTGGGTAGCACCGGAAATCATCGAAGCCAGGGACACTGCGTGAGCCAACACGTGCGCCAACGGCAGGAAGGTGAGAATGCGGTTCCCCGGACGGGCAATCAGGACAATCTCGTTGGTGAGGATGGCGCGGGCCTCCGCCAGCCAGTTGCTGTGCAGGAGCACGCAGCCCTTCGGACGGCCAGTGGTACCAGAGGTGTAAATCACGGTTGCCAGGTCGTCGGCCTTGGTGTCCTTGATGCGACGCTCGACCTCGTCGCCGTCGATGTCACGGCCTTCGTAGCTAATGGTGTCAGTAGCGGAAGCGTTAATCTCCAGCACACGACGCAGCTGGGACTCGCCCTCCGGGTTCTCGGTGCCCTTTTCGACCAGCAGAGGCTTCATGCGGTCGGTGTGCTCACGCGACTCGGTAAATGCGAAAACAGCACCGGAGTTTTCAATAATCCAACGAATTTGGCCAGACGAAGAAGAGCCGTAAATCGGGACAACAGCAGCGCCTGCCATCCAGATAGCGGTATTGATCAGGTTCCACTCGTAGCGAGTCTCACTGAGCAGCGCTACGCGGTCGCCCGGCTGCACACCGTTGGCAATTAGCCCCTTAGCGACCCCCTTTGCCTCGTCATAGAACTCCTGAGCGGTGACATTTACCCACTCAAAGTTCTTGGGGCGGGTGAAAAGCACCAGCTTCGGGCGCTTCTGCACCAGCTCCTGCAGCGAGGTAATAATCGTCTCGTCCTCGCCGATGACGTATTTCGCCTCGGTAGTATATTCACGCATCGAGTTACAAACCCCTACTTTCGGTAGTTCTGTCCGTCGTTGGTTTCGTTAGGAATCAACTTAGAACATCAAACCCTGCGCCGTTGTGATTTCAGTAAATATTTCGATAACGAAGTGATTTGCCTTACTGCTGGCAAAGTTTTTCTAAACTGGCATGATGGAAAGAGTGACACAGGCAGCTTCCAATCCTCCCCTTTCCTCTCCACTCGCCGACCTCGCTAAAGATGTCGGAGTTGGGGTTTCCTACTACTCCACCGAGGGCCAACTCGTGCACGTCTCTCGTGAGACAGTGCTAAAAACTCTCGCTGCTCTCGACATCGATCTGGGCCCAGATCCCAGCGATGCCGACATCAACGACGCCCGTCGTGAGTGGGCAGACACGCAGTGGTCTCGCCTTCTCCCGCCCGTGGTAGTTACCCGCCAGGGCATCTTCCACCGAGTTCTGGTTCACGTACCGCACGGCAGCAATGTCAGCGTGACTGTGAAACTGGAGGACGGCGCAGAATGGCCCTGCGCTCAGGTGCACCACTTGGTACCGCCACGCCAGGTCGGCGATGTGTTGATGGGTGAAGCCGCCTTCGCAATTCCAGAGGATCTGCCACTTGGTTGGCATCGCTTGCGCGCAGTCAACGATGACAACGTCGCTGAGTGCGATGTGGCCGTAACCCCCAACCGTCTCGCCACTGCCGACAAGTACGTGCAGAATCCTGCGCATGGTGTCATGGCACAGCTGTACTCGGTACGCTCCAGCCGCAGCTGGGGTATTGGCGATTTCGCTACCCTCGGCGACTTGGCACAGGTCAGTGCAGAGCACGCGGGCTCTGATTTCGTCCTCATCAATCCGTTGCACGCCGCAGAGCCACTGCCTCCGGTAGAAGACTCGCCGTACCTGCCCACCACGCGCCGCTATGTCAATCCGCTGTACGCGCGCCCAGAGCTTATCGACGAGTTCGGGTACCTGGACAAGGACGAGGCCGATGAAGCCCGTGCGCTAGCGAACTCTTTCCACCAGCTCAATCACAGCCCTGATGAGATTGACCGCAACCCCATCTACGCTGCAAAGCTCAAGGTATTGCGGGCAATTCACAAGATCCCCCTGTCCAGCGCACGCCAGGCGGAATTTGACCGTTGGCTGGAGGCCGAGGGCCGTGGCATATACGACTACGCGTCGTGGTGCACCGAGCGCGAGCTCGCGGATCGCGCTGCTGCCCGCGATGCTGCACGCGCTGCCACTTCCGATTCTGGTGCCGTAACCGAGAACGATATCGAGTTGGTTCCACCGTTGGGTAACCACGCCAGTGTCGAATCTCTGCGGGAGGAAATCTTCCAGTTCCACCTCTGGGTGCAGTGGATTCTCGATCAGCAGCTCGGCCAGGCACAAGAGGCAGCCCTGGATGCGGGTATGCGCATCGGCATCATGGCCGACCTTGCCGTCGGCGTGCACCCTGGCGGCGCGGATGCCGAGAACCTTGCGGATTGGCTCGCTCCTGCTATCTCTGTTGGCGCACCGCCAGACGGTTTTAACCAGCGCGGCCAAGACTGGTCGCAGCCGCCGTGGAACCCGCACAAGCTAGCCGAGGCCGGCTACCGCCCCTGGCGCGACATGCTGCGCACAATCCTTCGCCACGCAGGTGGCATTCGTGTTGACCACGTGCTGGGTATGTTCCGCCTCTGGGTCATGCCGCGCATGGAGTCCCCCGTCAATGGCACCTACCTGTACTTCGACCACGAGGCCATGGTCGGCATTCTCGCACTTGAGGCCGAGCTCGCTGGGGCCGTCGTCGTGGGCGAAGACCTGGGCACCTTCGAGCCGTGGGTGCAGGACTACCTGGCCTCGCGGGGCATCATGGGCACCTCGATTGTGTGGTTTGAATCCGAGGGCGACCAGCCGAAACCACCGAGCGCCTACCGCAGCCTGTGCCTGTCCTCCGTCACCACGCACGATTTGCCGCCGACGGCAGGCTACCTCGCAGGCGAGCACATCAAGCTACGGGAACGCCTGGGGCTATTGCTTTCCGACGTCGCGGAGGAAGACCGCCGGGACTTCGAGTGGATTCGAAAGGTTTTGGGCGCTGCCAAAGAAGCTGGCTGCTTTGGTGACACGGCTGCCGCGGACATGGATGTTCAGTCCCTCACCCGCGATAATCGGCCACCAATTGACGCACTGGTCACGGGCCTGCACCGCTTCCTCGACCAGACGCCATCCGCGCTGAAGTGTGAGGCCCTGGTGGACATGGTCGGCGATCGTCGTACCCAGAACCAGCCGGGCACGAGCCACGACCAGTACCCGAACTGGTGCATTCCGCTAACCGATGCCGAGGGCAAGGCCGTGCTTGTCGAGGACCTGCCTCGCTTCCCCGGATTCAAGCGTTAATTGGTTCGTGAGCGCCTAATCCCTCATTGTTGCCGTTCACCGATTTTTCAGGTTATGTGCCCGGTACTAAAACCGAGGCTAAAACTGGAAATCGGTGACTGCACCAGCGATGAGGATGAGAAGAAGCAAAACGATTAGGGCAAGTAGGACCTTCGAGTGCCTCGACCGATGCATGCTAACTCAGCTCCCTACTGCGAAATATTTGCGAACTACCCAACTCTAGCCTGTTGGGCAAATTTCCTAATACTTTAAGACATACCTTAGGGCAGCGATAGCGACCCAACACTTAAACGGGGGCTTGTCCCAGCTCAATTCTTCGGACCTCCCAGTGAGCTATCAGCAGGCCACTACCGCATCGGCTAGCTGTCGCTGCCCGCTCCTCGACACTCCTGCGAACGCTCCCGCCGGCGCACCGACCACTGCCACAGACGACCGCTGACAACATCGATTGCACCGACGAGAACGAAAGCAACAAATCCTCCGACTACCAGCAGAACCACGCATAGCGCGCTGACCTGCGCAAGCAGTGGCAATTGAATAAGCCACTGCCCTACCCTGTCGAATGCTTCTGCCATGAGTGTCAACCTACCCTGCCGGTGACCGGAATAACCAGTGGGCGGCGGTCGCGGGGCTCGTCGTAAAGCATGAAGCTAGGCATCAGTGCCCGACAGCCCGCGGCGTTCGAGGAGCGGCTGGATGTCCTTATCGCGGCCTCGGAAAGCGCGGTACGCAGCCATGAAGTCGATGGCACCACCACGGGAGAGGATCTCTTCACGGAAGTGGCTGCCGCCGCTGATTGTGGCACCGCCGTTGTCGGTGAACCAACCGAAACCGTCCGCATCGAGCACCTCTGCCCACAGGTAGGAGTAATAGCCCGCCGAGTAACCGCCAGCGAAGATGTGGTTGAAGTAGCGGGAGCGGTAACGCGGGGCCAGGTGGGGAACATCGAGGCCGAGTTCGGCGAGTGCTTCCGCTTCGAAAGCGTCGACATCGGTGGCCTGAGCCGCTTCCTCCTCGGTGAGGCTGTGCCAGGCCAGATCGATGGCGCAAGCTGCAAGGTACTCAACCGTGGCAAATCCCTCACCAGCGGTGCGGGCCTTCTTCACCGACTCGACTAGCTCTGCTGGGATCGGCTCACCGGTACGAACGTGGACGGCGTAGTTGGTCAGAATGGATGGCTCAAGTGCCCAGTTCTCGTTGATCTGAGAGGGGAATTCCACAAAGTCGCGCGGGACGTTAGTGCCCGAGAAGGTCGGGTACGTGACGTCGGAAAGCAGACCGTGGAGGGCGTGCCCGAACTCGTGGAAAGCAGTGGTGACCTCGTCGAGTGTCAGCAGCACCGGGGTTCCCGGCTCGGTTTCGGCAATGTTCATCACGTTGACCACGACCGGCAGGCGGCCCAGCAGACGGGACTGATCCCTAAACGAGCTCATCCACGCACCACCGCGCTTGGTCGGACGCGAGAAATAGTCCGTGATAATCAGGCCGATGGTCTCCCCTCCGCCCTGGCGGACCTCCCACACAGTCGTGCCCGGCGCGTATCCCTTGAGGTCCTCGCGCTTGACTACTTCGATGCCGTAAAGCTTGCGGGCAGCGTAGAACACGCCGTCTTCGATGACACGGTGCAGTTCGAAGTAGTTCTTGAGCTCCTCCGTGTCGACTGCGAATTCTTCCGCTTTACGACGGCGCTCCCAGTACGGCCAGTCAGCGCCCGTGACCGTCTCATCGCCAGCCAAATCAGCGACCCGCTTGTACTCGCCTTCAGCATTGGCAATGGCAGCTGGCGCCAGGTCTGCAATGAGCTTTCGAGCAGCCTCTGCGGTGGTTGCCGTCTCCTTGGCAATGACGTAATCCGCATGCGTGTCGTAACCGAGCAGCTTGGCGCGGCGGGCGCGCAGGCGTGCCATTTCCAGCACAATGTCGGAGTTGTCGAACTTGCCGGAGGCAGCACCCGCACGTCCCAGTGAGGCTTCGTAGAGCTTGGCACGAGTAGCCGGATTATCGAGGTCAGCCAGCTGTGCAGGAGTTGATGGTAGGTCCAGTGGAATCAGCCACGGCGCATCGGTGTCTGCCTTTTTCGCGTAAGCGGCGAAGGACGCAATGGCATCGTCGGAAAGCCCGGCGAGTTCTTCGCGGTCGTAGATTTCCACGGCGCGCGCAACGGTGTCCTTCAGCAGGTTTTCGCCGAAAGCGGTGGAAAGCTCAGAGAGGCGGGAATTGATGCGGCTAAGCTCGGTTTTGTCCTCGTCGCTGAGGTCCGCACCGGTGCGCTGAAAGTCCTCACGGACCTTCTTCAGCAGCAGCTTCGCCTCTTCCGGGTTGGCGGCATCGTCAACGCTGTCAATGGCATTGATGCGCTGCCACAGGTCACTGCGCATGCGAATCTGATCCAGGTGTGCTGTGAGCTGCGGGGCGATCTCGGCTTCAATTTCCATGCGGACGTCGGTGGCGTCCGTCCCGGCAACGTTGAAGAAATAAGCAGCGACGCGGTCCAGATCTTGGCCCGCCTTCTCCATTGCCTCGATGGTGTTAACGAAGGTCGGAGCCTCCGACGACGTGGCGATGGCGTCAATCTCGCGCGCATGGCTGCGCATTGCTTCGCTAAAAGCCTCGCGGACGTGGCTGTCATCGATTGCCGCAAAATCTGGCAATTCGCAGAACAATTCCGACGGTGTCAACAGTGGATTTCGTGCATCATTGGTCATAGTGAATTCAACTGTAGCGTGCTCGAAAAACCAGAGTGCGCCTACCGTCTGAAACAGACTCCCCGCCCTTCTGGCAGGACCAACCGTGACGAGGAGGCGTTTTCCGCCATGACAGAGACGACTATTTCCGCTCCCTGCGGGAGGCTAACCGGCCGTATTCACGATGGCGCAATACAAGTTTTCAATATCGATTACGCAGATGCTGCTCCGTTCGCCGCGTCGGCACCGGTGGCAGACGGCCCACAGTCGGGCACTCGGCGCTGTGAACCCGAGCGCGAATTAGTTCTCACCGTCACCGCACCGGCTGAGCCCGCGGACGCCTCCTATCCGGTATTGCTGTGGATTCACGGTGGTAGCTACGAGTTTGGGCATCCCTCCGAACCCTGGACGGACGCGACGGCCTTCGCACAGGCGGGCATCGTCACCGTTTCGCTTGGATACCGCAAGGGCCTCGAGGGCTTCTGGCGTGACAGTGAAACAGAGACCTACCGGGCCATTGATGACCTGTATCTGGGGCTGCAGTGGGCTCGTCGTAACGCGCCTGCCTTCGGCGGCGATATCGACAACATCACTATCTCGGGGCAATCGGCGGGTGCGGCGCTGGCGCTCACTCTGGCTGCCGACGATCGCACGCGCGGCCAGATCCAACGCACCATTGCCATGTCGCCGGCCTTCTCGCTGCTGTCGGGCTCGCGTCTCCGCCGCACGTTGGCGGGCATCGGTGTGGGACGTGCGCCGTCCACCGACGTCTTTTCGCGTGCCGACGAACGCAGGGTCGCTCGAGCCCAGAAATTGGTGTCGGCATCCTCACCTTCGGATCCGGCAATTGGGCCTCGCTTTGACAGCTTTGCTCCCACACTGCCAACGATGGTGACTGCCACCAGCGAAGAGTTCTTCTCAGAACCGCCGGTTGTGGCGATGGACAAGTTGCCCATGCGGGAGTGGATGGCTCGGCGCTACGCCAAGGGGCATCGCGGCCACGGCGAATTTCCGGCCACCGCCTATGCCGAACGTCCGATGGGGAATGTCATTTCTGACTCAGCGATTCGCTCATACGCTGTTAAAGTCGCCGAACGGTCCGTGGCGGCTGAGCTGGATGTGTGGGCGGCACAGTTCGAACCGGGAGAAGGGTTGGGCTATGCACCTGCTGGCCGCACCAGTGGTGCTCCGCACTGCATCGACATTGCACGCTTCTTCGGTATGAAGGAACCCAACCATCCATTCCACCAAGTGGCGGTCGAGTTCATCCGCGAAGGCACCTCACACATGCCCCGCTACAACAATGACCGCAAGGTGACCACCTTTGCTGGCGCTGACGCCCAGGCAGTCGAGGACATTGCCATCGATGCGTGGGCGGCTCCGCGCCAGCTCTTTGGCGCATAAGGCATAAGGCGGGTGAGGCTTGCGCTGGTTAGCGCTGTGCTGTTGTGCTCAACAACTGAGCCCAGCGACTTAAGCTGGCAAAGTCTGCATGTACCGATAAATCTCGACGCAGACCAAAATGGTGATCAGCGTGATAAGTACTGCTATGAGTTTCCTGCGATCCATAGCCACCGTTCTTACCGAAGCACCAGGCCAGACGCAAGCTTTACCCTCTGTGGTTAACTGTCAACTATGGAGCCGCTTGATTTATTAGTCCCCGAGAATTCCGCGCTGCAGCCGGTCGACCCCGCGCTGGCTAAGGTGAAGCGAGTCGCGCACGCCGCTCCCCTGCTAGTTATCACGATTGCATCCGTCGTCGCCGCTGTGATGTGGACTCCGTGGATGTGGTTGGGCGTCCTCGCCTGCGTGCTCTACTTCGCATATATCTACTGGCTCATCGGTCGACGAGTTCGTGCCCACCGATACCTCGAAGAGGACAACGACTTCATTGTTGCGTCCGGACGCTGGTGGCGCTCGGTCACTGTCGTCCCTTACGGACGAATCCAGTTCATCGACATCGATGAAGGACCTCTCCTTCGACTATTCGGACTGGCAACGCTGAAGCTCAACACAGCATCGGCGAGCTCGGATGCAGCCGTCCACGGTTTGCCACGTGAAGAAGCGCTCGCCCTGCGCGCTCGTCTATCTCAGCGCGCCCACGACCGGATGGCGGGTCTCTAAATGAGGCATAGAGTTCATCCCCTATCTCCGCTGCTCAAAAGCTTTGCCACAATCGCTGCGGTGACTGCATTCGCAGTCGCGAATCAGTGGCAGTTGGCCGTTGCGGTCGTGACTCAGCTCTACGACTGGGCATGGCTCGGTCTCCTTGTCGGTACCGGTGCGGTCGCCATAATTATTGGTCTGATTGCATTTTTCTCGTGGCTGTCCTGGCGGTATACGTTCTACGAGCTCACCGACGATGAGGTTCGCTACGGCTCCGGATGGCTACTGCGTTCTCGACGCGCGGCACGGCTCGACCGCGTGCAGGCGGTGGATATCAACCAACCATTGTTGGCGCGCATTTTCGGGCTCGCCGAAATTGTCATTGAAACAGCCGGCGGCTCCGATTCACACTTCACAATCAAATACCTCACTCCCCCGCAGTGCGAACAGTTCCGCGCCGACGTGCTGGGTGAGGTAGAAAAGCTGGACACCGAACTGGCGCATTCGCTTTACGACGGTGACAGCTCCACCGCGCCCCTCGACTCCGGCGCTCACATGTCCTCTCGCATGCCCGAAGCGAAGACCATCTTTGGCCCGGTCGATGTCGGACGGCTGATTGCATCCGTGGCCATTGGACCCGGTCTTTTCGTCGGCATAGCTCTCATCCTCCTCGCCGTTGTCTCTGCGCTGTTTACCGACCTCATCGTAGAAATCCTCAGCGGAGTAACCATCACTACTCTGATTGTGATTGGCAGTTTCGCTGTCGGCCTTTTCGGGGTACTAAATCAGTCGTGGGATTTCACGCTGAAGGTATCGTCGGAAAGCAGGCGTCTGGCGATTACCGCCGGACTGTTGTCGACGCGCGCTCAGACCATTCCCATTGATCGCATTCATGGGTTTAAAGTGGTGCAACCGCTCTGGTGGCGTCCGTGGAGATGGTCCCGTGCGGATGTCTCGGTGGCGGGCTATGGCCTGGACAGCACACAGTCGAACAACACACTGGTGCCAGTGGCACCGGCACCGGAGACGGACGCGATTGTCGATTACCTGATGAATGAGATTGCGGGACCGTCCTCCGCGGATGACCTGTTGGGCTCCTGGCAGACTCCACGCACGGCATGGTGGCTCAGCCCAATTGACTGGAAATTCCAAAAGGTGCAGGCCACGCGGCGGGGTCTTTTAGTGACAAAGGGCCGGTTCTGGCATACGCGGTTCATCGTTCCCTGGCAGCGTATTCAAGGACATACACTGATTATTTCTCCGCTGAAGAAAGCGGCGGGAGTGGCAAACGTGCGAATCGACATGGTGCCGGGAGCGGTCACTCCGGTGGCAACGGAGTTGAAGTTGGATGATGCGTACCAGCTCACCGCGCTGATTCAGGAACACAAGGTTGTTTAGAATGCTATTTAATGAGGTCTCCCAGGACGGCCGTCTCGCGCGGTCTTGTGGGATCTCGCAGGAAAACTCTCTCTGCAGGCTAGTGGCATAGTCATTACGCTGGGATGCATGACTATCGCCAAGGAAGATTACGAGTGGTACCGCAGCGCGGTGTTCTATGAGGTGCTCGTCCGGGCCTTCTTCGACTCCGACAACAACGGCTCCGGCGACCTCAAAGGGCTGACGGAGAAGCTCGATTATCTGCAATGGCTGGGCGTTGACTGCCTCTGGCTGCCGCCTTTCTACGACTCCCCGCTGCGCGACGGCGGTTACGATATCCGCGACTTCCGCGCCGTGCTCGACGAGTTTGGCACGGTCGAGGATTTTAAGGTGCTTCTCGACGAGGCCCATGCGCGCGGTATCCGCGTTATTACTGACCTGGTGATGAACCACACCTCCGACACCCATGAGTGGTTTCAGCAGTCGCGCACTGATCCGGATGGCCCCTACGGCGGCTTTTATGTCTGGACTGATGACCCGGACACTTACTCGGGCGCACGCATTATCTTTGTCGATACCGAGGATTCCAACTGGACCTATGACCCGGTGCGTGGCCAGTACTACTGGCACCGCTTCTTCTCCCACCAGCCGGATTTGAACTATGACAATCCGGCGGTGCAAGAAGCGATGCTCGATGTGCTGCGCTTCTGGTCCGATCTCGGCATCGATGGCTTCCGCCTCGACGCTGTTCCCTACCTCTTCGAACGCGAAGGTACTAACTGCGAGAATCTGCCCGAGACCCACGCTTTTCTGAAGCGCTGCCGCAAGGTCATGGATGAGGAATACCCGGGTCGCGTCCTGCTGGCGGAGGCCAACCAGTGGCCCTCCGATGTGGTGGAATACTTCGGCGACCCGGAGGTCGGTGGCGACGAATGCCACATGGCTTTCCACTTCCCACTCATGCCACGCATTTTCATGGCGGTGCGCAAGCAGTCCCGCTTCCCCATCTCGGAGATCCTGGAGTCCACGCCGGAGATTCCGTCTTCGGCTCAGTGGGGCATTTTCCTGCGCAACCACGATGAGCTGACGCTGGAAATGGTCACCGATGCCGAGCGCGACTACATGTACGCCGAGTATGCGCACGATCCGCGGATGAAGGCCAACATCGGCATTCGCCGTCGTCTAGCGCCACTGCTGCAAAATGACCGCACTCAGCTCGAGCTTTTCAATGCCCTGCTACTCTCCCTGCCAGGTTCGCCGGTGCTCTACTACGGGGACGAAATTGGTATGGGCGACAACATTTGGCTCGGTGACCGCGATGGTGTGCGCACACCGATGCAGTGGTCACCCGACCGCAACGCCGGGTTCTCCAAGGCCGACCCCGGTCGGCTCTATCTGCCGACCATTCAGGATGCGACCTACGGTTACCAGGCGGTCAATGTCGAGAACCAAGCGAGCTACTCCAATTCGCTGTTGAATTGGGTGCGTCGACTGATTCAGGTCCGCAAGCGCTATGAGGCTTTTGGCCTCGGTGATTTCCGCGAGCTGAATAGCGATACCGCCTCTGTTCTGACCTATCTGCGCACATACGGCGACGAAGTGCTGCTGTGCGTCAACAACCTGTCCTCTTACCCCGCGGCCGTCTCACTGGATCTGTCCGAGTTCGCCGGTGCCACCCCGGTAGAGCTCACGGGTTCGGTTCCCTTCCCCACAATTGGCACCGATTCCTACCAGATCACGCTTCCTGGCCACGGTTTCTACTGGTTCGAAATCCAGCTTCCACCTGAGACAAACCTCGAATCGAGCGCCTCGATGTCGGCACCGACAATCCCGGTTGCGCAGGCGATATCGGACGCGCCGGTGACGTCATCACGCGAGCACTCAGGCACCGCCGCCGATGCCGCCGCCGATGCCGTCACAAACGCCGATAATAAAGAGTGATCTTTTAAGTCCCGAAAGGCGAACGAACTAAAATGACTATTCCCACCGCCGAATTCATTGCCGAAGAGCTGGCAGACACACTGGTCAAGATGCGCTTTTTCGCTGACAAGGTCTCTGACATCGACCACGTCGAGATCCTCGCGCTTGACCCCGTACTGCGCGACAATCCCGACAGTCCCGATGTCGATATCGCATTGGTGAGGGTGCACACCGCACATTCTGCACCGACCTATCAGCTGCCCATCGCTTGGGCGGAGGACGTCCCCGATGGCCACGAGCAGTCCCTGCTGGTTCGCGCGGAGGGCATCGTCGGCTACGACGCTCTGATTGATTCGGATGCCATCACAGCACTCGGCCAGAAGCTTTCCGACGAAGGCAAGCTCGGCCGCATGGAACTGCGACGTGTGCCGGGCTCTGAACAGCTCCGTCCGGAATCCGGCCGCCCCATGGGAGTCGAACAGTCGAATACCTCGGTCATTTTCGACGACCGCGTGATGTGCAAGTTCTTCCGTCGCCTCTACCCCGGCACTAATGCCGATGTGGAGCTGCTGGCCGCACTCGCCCAGGCAGATTGCAAGTTCGTCCCTGAGCTCTACTCCTGGGTAGAGACCACCATTGGCGAAGACGCCTACACCACCGCCATGCTGCAGGAATTCGCACCGAACTCGGTCGATGGCTGGGAGCTGGCTCTTGGCGCAGTGCGCGATGCCATCCGCGACAGTCAGACCCCGCTGGAAGATTTGGGCACCGACTTTACATCCGAAGCGCGTGCGCTCGGCGAAGCAGTGGCCTCGGTACACAGCAGCCTCGCTGCCGCTGTCGCGGTAAAGAAGCGTCTGACCGGTGCGGAGCTGGTAGCCCCACTGCGAGCTCGCCTGGACTTCGTCGCTGGTGTGGTGCCACAAATTGCTGAGGTCAAGGATAAGGCTCAGGCTATCTTCGATCGCGCAGAGGCTGCGGTTCCGGAAGGTGGCGCCGTCGTCCAGCGAATCCACGGTGATCTGCACTTGGGGCAGGTATTGCGCACGCCGAGCTCTTGGCGCTTGATTGACTTCGAGGGCGAGCCGTCGCGCCCGTGGGAGGAGCGTCGTCTGCCGGATCACCGCCTACGCGATATCGCCGGCATGATTCGCTCCTTCGATTACGCCGCTCACTACCCGCTGCTGACCGGACGTGAAGACACCGAGGCGGCTACCGAGCGTGTTGAGCAGTGGGCTCGCCGCAATATCGATGCCTTCTTGGAGGGTTATGGCGATGCCAGTGACCCGACGCTACTGGAGGCCTTTGTACTGGATAAGGCCATCTACGAGTGCCTTTACGAAGCGCAGAACCGCCCCAACTGGCTGCCGCTGCCGCTTGGTGCTGTGCACTCGCTGTTAGGATAGGGCTTTTGTCGCAGTAATTTCATAGCGGGAGTGATCCTCCCGCAAGATAGAGGTCTTTCGTGCGTCTGCTCAGCAGAATCCTGTCCACTACACGAGTGCTCTGGCCTTTCTATATCGGGGTCATCATCTGTTCGCTGGCCACCGCCGCCGCGTCGTTGATTAGCCCCTTCCTCATCCGCGATGCCACCGACGCCATCGTCGGCGCGGTGTCCAGCGGTGAAGCCTTGAGCCAGGCGGCGATGTCCGATACCACTCGCACGGTAATCTGGCTGGTCATCGGGCTGCTAATCGCAGATCTGACGCAAACCATCGTGCATAACATCGGTGGTTACCTGGGCGATGTGATGACTGCACGCATGCGCGAGATTCTGTCGACCCGCTACTATGCAAAGCTGCTGTCGCTGCCGCAACGCTATTTCGACAGTCAGGTCACCGGCACAATTATCGCCCGCCTGGAACGCTCGATTAGCAATATCACGCAGTTCCTCCAGGCGTTTTCCAACAACTTCTTCCCGATGCTGTTGACCGTCGGCGCGGTACTGGGCATCACTGCCTGGCACTACTGGCCCCTGGCGGTGCTATTGATTATCGTTTTCCCGGTCTACACCCTGCTGACCGCGCTGACCTCGAAGCGCTGGCAGAAGATTGAAGCGAAAAAGAACGAACAAATCGATATCGCCGGTGGCCGTTTTGCCGAGGTCATCGGCCAAGTCAAGGTTGTCCGCTCCTTCACTGCGGAACTGCGCGAAATCGCTTTCTTTGGTTCCCGCTTCCGCCGCACCATCTCCCTGACCCGCGATCAGTCAACGTGGTGGCACCGCATGGATGCTCTTCGCGGGGGCATTTTGAATATCATCTTCGCAGGCATCTACCTGCTGCTTTTCCTGCGTACGCTGTCGGGAGAATTCTCCATCGGCACCATGGTCATGCTCATTCAGCTGATTAACATGGCGCGCCAACCAGTGACCATGATGAGCTTCCTGGTCGACGCTGCCCAGCGCGCAGTCGCCGGTTCGCGCGATTACTTCAAGGTCATGGAGCTTACTCCAGAGACCCGCACGCAGCCGGAGCTGCTCAGTGCAGCGACCGCGAATAACGGCGACTTCGACTCCGCGTCCGTTGGTTCCACCGCAGACGCAGAGTCCGTCGACAGCGCCCACCGTTCCTCCCTGGAACGCGCAGCCGAACAGGAGGCAATTGGCGCTCCCATTGTCGACTTCGACGCAGTGGATTTTGCCTACGAAGAGGACAAGACGGTGCTCTCCAATGTCAGCTTCCAGGCATATTCAGGCCAGAAAATCGCCCTGGTCGGCGAGTCCGGTGGCGGCAAGTCCACCATCGTCAACTTGCTGCTCGGCTTCTACGCCCCGACCGCAGGCCGCTTGAGCGTTCTGGGGTCGGATGTCTCCGAAGTTTCCGGTTCCACTCTGCGCGCCGGCTCTGCCGTCGTGTTCCAGGACTCGTCACTGTTCTCCGGCACGATTCGGGAAAACATCGCCTACGGCAAACCCAATGCCACCGACGAAGAAATCATTGCCGCCGCGAAGAAGGCCAACGCCGACGACTTCATCCGCAGCTTCGCCGAAGGCTACGACACCACTATCGGCGAGCGAGGTCTGAAGCTCTCGGGTGGCCAGAAGCAGCGCATCGCCATCGCGCGCGCTATTTTGAAGGATGCTCCCCTGCTCATCCTGGACGAAGCCACTTCGGCGCTGGACACCAAGGCCGAACGCGAAGTTCAGCGAGGCTTGGACAAGCTGATGGAGGGACGCACAACGGTTATCATCGCCCACCGCCTGTCCACAATTCCCGATGTGGGACACCATCGTGACGCTGCGTGACGGTCACGTCGACGAGGTGGGCGCACCCGCAGAATTGGCGCAGACTGACGGTATCTACGCCGAGTTGCTACGCCTGACGGCTTCGGCCTCGGCGGCGGATCGTCTGCGCCTGAAGAAGTACGGCATCAAGGGGTAACGCGCCGTCGTCAAGCATGCAGGAAACGCTTGACGACGGGCACCCCTGCGCCCTTTTACGGACGGGGAACGATGTAGCGGCCAGCGCCCGGAACAATTTCGACGGTGACCGGCATCGGGAACATGAGGTCGCCGTCAGCGTAGGCGTTCATCTGGCGTGGCGGGCCGATGTATTCCACGTAAGCCTTCTTGGCGCGGTAGGTGCTGACCTCCCCGATTTTTTCAACGGTGCCGTCGAACACGGACTTGAAGGCCAGGGCGGCCTTAATGCGCCCGGCCTTGCCGATGACAGTGATGTCCATCAGTCCGTCGGAGTGGTCTGCGGACGGGCAAATCTTCATACCACCGCCATAAGAACGGGTGTTACCGAAGGCGGCCAGCGTGATTGGATCTTCGAGAACCCGATCGTCATCCAGCGTGATGCGGAATGGCAGCGGGTGGAAAGCCAAGAACTCGCGGACGATGGCCAGGTTGTAGCGGTTACGGCCATGCGGCCAGGTCATCTGATTGACGCGGTCGGAGACAATCGAGTCGAAGCCGGCACACATGATAGTGCCGAACCAGCGCTGCTCCCCTGCCTCATTGGTGATGCGGCCGAGGTCAGTGGTCGTCCAGAAGCCATCGGCGATAACGTGAGCGGCATCGCGAGCATTGCCACGCGGCAGATTGTATTCGCGACCGTGGTCGTTTCCGGTGCCGGCCGGGATAATACCGAGGGGGATGCCGGTCTGTGCCTGCTCCTGCAGTGCGAGGTTAATCATGCCGTCGCCACCACAGACTGCCAGGGCATCAATTCGGCCGTCAGCGATGACCTCACGAATGAGCTTGCGGGCGTCGTCGGGGTTAGCACCTTGGAGAGCGATGACATCGATGCCGCGATCCGCGAACACCCGGCTCGCCCGGGCAGACGCAATCTGCGAGGCGCCATGACCCGCGTGGGGGTTAGTGACCAGAGCAAGGGTACGAATCTCAGTTGTTCCCAGCGGGTAGTTGAGGTCCTTGTCGTTAGCGTTCATCGAAGAAATACCTACTTTTACGTGGGCTTTTGACCGGTCAATACTGGCCTTTATGGGAGTGCGTTAATGCATCTAACTAAAGCTTACCAAGATTGATTGACATTTTTTGAGAAAACGTAACGTAATACCGCTATAATAAAAGATGTAAAGATGTGCTTCCGCGCAAGTTACATATAATTCCGCAGTTCAGACTCGCAGCACCGATGCCCAAGGAGAAGCTCAGGATGTCTAACAAGCTCACGATTCCGTACCGCATGCGCTGGTGGGGCTGGGGTGTTGACGGCAACGACAAGCCAATCACCACGGCCAGCGAGAAGCTGCTGCAGCGCGAAATCGGTATGTCGTTGGACGCAAACAACCCGCCGCGAAACATCGCCGACGTCACCATTCCCGATAGTCGCCTCAGCGCCGAGGATATCGAAGCCCTGGGCGCTGTTGTCGGCGCGGATGCCGTCGCCACCGACCACGACACCCGAGTCAAGCACGCGGTCGGCCGGTCCTACCCCGACCTGGTTCGCCTTCGCGCAGCCAAGCTCGATGTCGCCCCAGATGCTGTAGTGCTACCGAAAACTGAAAAGCACATCGAAGACCTGTTCAAGGTATGCGCTGAGCGCAAGATTGCAGTCGTCCCCTTCGGTGGTGGCACCTCGGTCGTCGGCGGCGTGGAGGCTGTTGACGGAGGCATGGGTAAGGCCATCGCAGTGTCCATGACCGCCTTTAACAAGATCATCGACATCGACAAAGTCGCTGGCACTGTCACCGCCCAGACCGGCGTTTTCGGCCCCGACCTGGAAAAGGAGCTGTCCAAGGCCGGCTTCACCGCTGGTCACTTCCCGCAGTCCTTCGAGTACTCCACTGTCGGCGGTTGGGTTTCCTGCCGCTCGGCAGGCCAAGAATCCTCTGGTTACGGTCGTATCGACCGCAACGTGATTGGCATGCGCGTCGTCACGCCAGCCGGCACCATGGAATTCCGCGACATGCCGTCGTCGGCATCCGGCCCGAACCCGCGTGAGCTTTTCCTGGGTTCGGAGGGCACCCTGGGCATCATCACGCATGTGACGATTGCCCTGAATCAGCGTCCACAAAAGGAGATGCTCTTCGACACCTACTTCTTCAACTCCTTTGAGGAAGCCGCCGAGGAGCTGCGCAAACTGGAGCAGAGCGGCAATATCCCGCACCTAGCACGCATCTCCGACGAGAAGGAGACGCTGTTCGGCCTCACTCAGCTGGGCTCCGCCAGCATGTCCGAGAAGGTCACAAAGTACCTGAAGCTGCGTGGCATCGACACCCCGTGCATGGTGATTTTTGGCTTTGCGCAGACGGATCCGGTCGGCGCCCGCGTCACCCGTGAGCGCCTGGCCGCTCGCCTGCTGGCCAAGAAGTGCGTCCGCATGGGCTCCATCCCGGGCATGGCTTGGGTTAACCACCGCTTCTCCTCGCCGTACCTGCGCGATGTCATGATGACTCGCCGCGTCGGCGTCGACACCCTGGAAACCGCCACCACCTGGGATAACGCCGCTACACTGCGCCGCGAAATCGCCTCCGCAATGGAAGCCGCTGGCGAGAAGCACGGCACCCCGGTGTACGTCTTCTGCCACATCTCGCACATGTACGAATCCGGCTGCTCGCTGTACTTCACGTACTTCTTCCGCGAGACCGAGGGCGAGATCCTCCAGCAGTGGATGGACATCAAGACCGCGGCGTCGGAGGCCATGATGAACTTTGGCGGCACCATCACGCACCACCATGGCATTGGCCAGGATCACAGCCCGCAGTACTACGAGGAGAACACCGAGTTGTTCGCCAAGGTCATGCGTGCAATTAAGGACGAACTCGACCCTGCTGGCATCCTCAACCCGGGCAAGTTGGCTACCGGTCCGCACTCCTTGGAAGAGCGTTACGACGGCAACATGATTTAACCCTGTTGCCGCCGGCTTCGGCTAGCGAGCTAGACTGACCAGTTCGCTGGCGTAGATTGCCGGTGACGTTGGGCCGTCATAAATAAACAGTGAAACGTAATCGTCAAGGGTAAAAGATTCAAGTGCTGCGGTCATTGTCGCTGTCGCTTCTTCCTGGGATTCCAAGCGAAGATGCCCGGATAGTGGGATGGTCGGCTCAATCGGTGCGATTTCGTCCGTGCGACCGCAAACAGCGTGGCGTTTTAAATACCTAAGCGTGCTTTTCTAGTTACGACCTGTCTGGGGTGGCACGGACTGGAGACAGCAGCAACACATTTGCAGCGATGGTGCAATAGCAGCGAAAGCTCGGTTCATGGACTCAGAGCGGTTGGACGCTGGGTGCATAGCCATCGAGGTGTCTCCTTCCTTGTAATCCCGGGAAATGATTCGCAACTAAGAAAGATCTCTTGAATCAATATCCGTGCCGGTCGTTGATAATGAACAACTTAGTCTATTTCTAAGCGCCTTGCAATGGGGTACGCCCGAAATAGTTCACACTCACTACGCACTCCACAACTTCATCACTTACGCCAGATAGTTTCATCACTATCACCGTCTTCGGGAAAGTCGAGGAAGAAAGACTATGACTGCCACGCACGCTCCTCAGCGCGATCGCTCAGC
Organism: Corynebacterium sp. HMSC14B06; assembly: GCF_001807075.1. Classification (NCBI taxonomy): domain Bacteria; kingdom Bacillati; phylum Actinomycetota; class Actinomycetes; order Mycobacteriales; family Corynebacteriaceae; genus Corynebacterium; species Corynebacterium sp. HMSC14B06. The sequence continues at coordinate 118,571 of NZ_KV787356.1, forward strand.
TGCGGTTTTGAACAAGGCTCGTCGGCAAGCGGACTTGAATCGTCTACGCGAAGAAACCGCTAAGGGCGACATCCCAGATCTGCTGGTCATCGGTGCCGGTATCACTGGTGTCGGCATCGCTTTAGATGCAGCGTCGAGGGGTTTGAAAACCGTTCTCGTCGAATCGAAGGACCTAGCTTTCGGCACCTCTCGTTGGTCATCGAAGCTCGCCCACGGGGGCTTGCGCTACCTTGCCAGTGGCAATGTCGGTATCGCTCGCCGCTCAGCTATTGAACGTGGTGCGCTGCTCGACGTCACCGCTCCGCACCTGGTGCATAACCTGCCACAGGTTGTACCGGTGATGGATAACTTTGCACCGTTGACCCGGGTTTTGCCGCGTTTAGGCTTTTTGGCCGGTGACTTTCTGCGCATTATCGCTGGTACCTCCGCCACTACCCTGCCGTTGTCCCGGACTGTCAGTTCCCGCCGAGTCAGCCAGCTTTCGCCGACCGTCCGTAAGCGCGACGTGAAATTCGGCTACGTCAACTACGACGGTCAGCTGCGTGACGACGCACGCTTGGTCACCGCTATCGCTCGAACTGCCGCCAGCTACGGTGCAACTATTCTGACCCGGGTGCGCTGCGAGAATGCCTCTGGCACTAGCGCCACGCTAATCGACGAGCTCACTGGCGATTCCTTCGAGCTGCCGGCTCACGCTGTGGTCAATGCCACTGGTGTGTGGGCCGCAGACCTAGCGACGAACATCAAGATTCGCCCATCTCGCGGCACGCACCTGGTTCTTGACGCCGCGAAGCTAGGCAACCCTACCGGCTCTCTGACGGTACCGGTTCCTGGTCACACCAACCGTTTCTGTTTTGTCCTGCCCGCAGAGCACAACCGCGTCTACATTGGCCTGACCGACGAGGATGCACCGGGCCCGATTCCGGACGAGCCGGAAGTACCGGAGGATGACATCGTTTTTCTGCTCGATGTCATCAACCAGGCCCTCGAGGTTCCGCTCACTCGTGACGATGTCATCGGTGCTTTCGCCGGCCTGCGTCCGCTCATCGACGCCGGCGAGGCACACACCGCTGACCTCTCCCGCGAGCACGCCTTGTTGGAGGCCCCGAACGGCCTGATTTCCATTACTGGTGGCAAGCTCACCGAGTACCGTCTTATGGCTGAGCAAACCGTGGACAGGGTTGCGGAAAAGCTCGGTGTTTCGCTTGCTCCGTGCTCCACCCGCACCATCCCTGTGCTGGGCTCCGAGCCAGAGGAGCTCGACCGCGCTCGCACCGCTGCCGCTGCCGGCCGTATCCCGATGCCGCTGTTTAACCGCTACGGTGCCGAATCCTTCGAGGTCATCGAATCCTGTCCGCTCGACCGACCGCTCGACCCGGTAGCGGAGGGTCTCGATGTCACCCGCGCCGAGTTCGCCTGGCATGTGACGCACGAGGGAGCTCTCAGCGTCGACGATATTCTCGATCGCCGCACACGTCTGGGGCTGGTCAAGGCTGATCGCGAAGCTGCCCTGCCAGCTGCTCAGGAGGCACTGGGGCTGGCCTAGCGCTGGCCATTGCCGCGGCTGCTTCTGATGCGGCCGTAGCTACTGGTTAAAGCAGAGGTCTTCGGACTTCCCGCTTTTTCTGTATACACGGAAACTATGAGTGTAAATAACGCTGTCACTTTCCCCTCCCTCGATGAACTCCGCTCCCGCAGGACAGTCAAATGGACCGCATATTCACCGGACGTGCTGCCACTGTGGGTCGCCGAATCCGATGCCACAACCTGCCCTGCCGTCAGTGCCGCAATCGACGAGGCGTGTCAGCGCGAACAATTCGGATACCTCTCGCAGGACATCACCGCGCTTACGACCGCAACCGCAGACTTTTCTGCACAACGCTACGGATGGCGCCCGAACCCCGACAATATCTTTGCCGTCGCTGACGTCGTCCGCGGTGTCACACTCGCGGTTGAACGCTTCACCCGCCCCGATTCCGCAATTGTCGTCCCCACTCCCGCCTACATGCCGTTTTTCCAGGTAGGTCCCGCGCTGGGACGCGAGACAGTGTGCATTCCCACGCTTGCCGACGGCCCGGATCTCGGCGCCCTCGAACGCGCCTTCGCCGACGGTGCCGGTTGCCTAATCTTGTGTAACCCGAATAATCCTCTCGGCTTTACCTACTCCCCCGAAAAACTGCGTGAGATTACCGATTTAGCCGCTCGCTTTGGTGCGCGCGTTATCTCAGACGAGATTCACGGCCCAGTTGTTCTAGATGGCACTCACACTCCAACCGCGTCGGTGTCGGATACCGCGGCGGCCGTGACTATCACGGTGACTGCTACCTCGAAGGGCTGGAATACCGCCGGCCTCAAGTGTGCGCAAATCATCTTTAACGACGAAGATGCCAAAACCTGGCTGGAGCTGCCCTTCATTGTTCGCGAAGGCGCTTCTATTCTTGGTGTCGCCGCGACCACCGCCGCCTACCGCGATGGCGTGCCCTGGCTGGACAATTTTGTCGATGTCCTGCGCACCAACCGTGAGACTCTGCGAACACGTTTGTCCACTATTGCGCCACAGGCTCGCTTTACCCCACCGCAAGCATCATTTTTGGCGTGGTTGGACTTGGGTGACGTGCCTGGTGTTGACAGTGAGGACCCAGCTGCGTGGCTGGTTGAAAACGCCAAAATAGCACTCAACCCCGGCTTCGCATTCGGCGAAGGCGGGGTTGGGCATGTGCGGCTTAACTTTGCGACCTCCCCGGAAATCCTCGGTGAGGCCCTGGACCGTCTTGACGCGGCCCTGCGCTTGTAGTTGACGTTTTAGTTGGTGACAGTGACGCTGCCGTCGGCGTTGACAACAACGTTGGAGGCCAGAGCGCGAGCCAGGTTCATGCGAACGTGCTGGCCCTCACCGTCAGTGCGATCGAGCGGGTAGCCGGATGGGATTGCGGTCTGAGCGAGGACGGAGCTGCGCTGTTCCTCAGTCAGCTGCGGGAAGCGGGTCTCCAGCAAACCTGCGTAACGCTTCGGAACAACAACTGGCTCGTTAGCCGGGCCAACCTGCTTGAAGTCGTAGGTCATGCGTTCGGTGTACTGCTGAACGGCAGCTGCGGTGCTCATGTACGGAGTGTCCTTGGCAACGCAGTTGGCGATGGTGTCGCTACAGCGGTACTCGAGCTCCGTACGCAGCTCATCCATGGCTTCTTCGATGAGTGGGCGGAACTCTGGGTCTGCCCAACGATCAGCTGCGGCCTGGTTGCCCATCATGCGGCCGCCCATGACGTCCAGCGGGTAGTGGACGCCCATGACAAGGCGAGAATGACCAGCCTCGGACGCACGCGCCTGAATCTGCGGTGCAACCTCCGGCAGCATCATAGCCAGCATGGTTGAAGTCCATGCAGCCTTGTTGGTGTGGCCCGACGGGTAGGACGGGGTGGTCGAGTACGGGTCGTCCTGACCTTCGCGGTAGTAGCGCTCGATGCGCTCCGGCGCCACCACAAATGGGCGATCGTAGCCGTAGACGTACTTCTCGAAGAAGGTCGAGCTGACCAGACCGCCGCCGCGAGCAAGGTTGCCGGACAGCAGGGCCTTTACCTTCGGCAGGCGATCCTCGTCGTAGGCATCACGGAAGTGCTGGCCCAGGTTTGCACCGAAAGCAGTGGAAATATTGGCCAGTGGGTCCAGGTAGTCGTCATCAAGAGCGAGTTCCTGTGCCTGCGGGTCATTCTTGGCAGCGTTGTTAATGCGGACGACCGTTTCGAGGTTCTGGTCCATAACCTCTGGGTGGTTCTTCTCCAGCTCCACGAAAGGATGCACAACGTAGAAGTAGAACCAGTTATCGGTGGCGGCATCCGACGGGTACGCGCGTGCAATCTGGTCCGGGCGATACGAGGTTGGCTTCGGCGCATTCGGGTCGGTGTTTTCACCGGAAGATGACGGCAGCGAGATGGAATCCGGGACCTCGAAGCCACCGCCGGGGAGCTTGATTCCCTCTGGAGCGGCCACATTAGCTGGAAGATCAGAAACAGAGTCCAGGCGGTTGCCGAGCTCGGCCAACGGGTTGACCGGAGCTGCCACGGCCGTTGCCGGTGTAAGCCCCATTACAACTGCCATTGCTGCGGTAGCAGCGCCGACGCGAGTACGTGTTGCAGTGCGCTTGTGCGGCTTCAAAGAAGACACTGAAGCATTCCTTTCCAGATTGCTGCGTGGGAGGCACCAGTTGTGAAGTGCTCTATAAGCCAAGGTCTGACAAAATCTTCACTTATGTTAAGCGCACTGTGAGGTTTCGGCGCGTTGAAAAGAAACAAGTTTTCAAAATGCTAGGGCCAATCGTGGGAACTTTCCCCCTCAGACTCCGGATTTTCACTGATAAATGCATAAAAGAAACCGGTTGGCGGGATAAAAGCCCGTCAACCGGTAAGAATTCAATACTCGCCCCAAACGGGGCTAAAAGCGTGGACTACTTGGAGTAGTCGTAGAAGCCACGGCCGGACTTGCGGCCGAAGTGACCCGCCTCAACCATGCGCTTGAGCAGCGGAGGTGCCGCGTAAGTCGGCTCCTTGTACTCATCGAACATGGCATCGGCAATGAACTTGATGGTGTCCAGACCAACCATGTCGGCCAGAGTCAGCGGACCCATCGGGTGCGCACAGCCATTGACCATTCCGGCATCGATGTCTTCTGCGGTAGCAATGCCGTCCTGCAGCATGCGGATAGCGCCGAGGATGTACGGAACCAGCAGGGCGTTAACAATGAAGCCCGAGCGATCCTTAGCGCGAATGACGGTCTTGCCCAGCGCCTCGGAAGCGTACTCGTACGCACGCTCCGACTGAACATCACCGGTCGTCAGAGTAACGACATGCTCTACCAGAGGCAGAACGGGCACCGGGTTGAAGAAGTGCAGACCCATGACGCGCTCCGGACGCTTGGTGGCTGCGGCAATGGACTGAATCGGCAGCGAGGAGGTGTTGGAAGCCAGGATGGCATCGTCCGACTCAACAATCTCATCGAGCTGCGAGAAGACGCTGGCCTTTACTTCCGGGTTCTCCACGATGGCCTCGATGACCAGCTCACGGTCAGCGAAGTCCTCCAGCTTGGTGGTGAAGCTAATACGTCCCAGAATCTCATCACGTGCAGACTGCTCTAGCTTGCCACGGGAAACGGCCTTATCCAGTGACTTTTCAATACGGGCGCGACCGGACTCAAGGAACTCCTCCTTGGCCTCCCAGACCTTGACATCGCTACCGGCCTTCGCACAGACCTCAATAATTCCGGAGCCCATCTGACCGGCGCCGACGATACCTACTCGCGAGATACTATTTGCCATTGGCGTGTTTTCCTACCTTCTACTCTGGGTTATTAGCCAGCATTGTGCTTCATCCGAGTGCGCATTCGCTTGACGACGATCACAGCGCACTGGCTTTATTTACACGCTACTCACTTCCCCGGTTCCCCGGGCACGCTTTGCAGGACTTTTTACTTGAATTTCCCCCCCCCACGAGCTTTGGGCAGCGGCTAGTACTGCATACGTTTTTCCAGCGCCTGCTGAATATCTTCCAGCTGCTGCTGAGAAGAGCGTGCCAACTCTTGCAGGTCGTTTCCGCCATGCTTTTCCAGCTCTTCCCACTGTCCGAGCATCTTATCCAGGCTGCCTTCCATCAACGTCAGATAAGCCATATCTGCGTGTGGCCCCTCCTCGTTCTCGAGGCGAGTCATGGTGGCGGTGTCGAGCTTGGTCTCCGACGGATCAACATCGACGCCGAGAGTCTTGACTAGCTGCGCTTCCTCTTCAGCAAAGATTGGCTCCGCCTGCTGCGCAATCTTTCGAGTCTCTTCCGAGACCGATTCCTTTGCAATTAGTGTCTGCGATGCTTTCTTCAGCGCCGCAGTATCTGCCGCCAGCTGAGCCAAGTTATCCCGAATGGCGGCAGTGGAGGCAACAGCACTCTGCTCCTGGCTTGACTGATTTTGGCTACCCTCCAGGGCTGCCTCATCGCTATCCCCACAAGCACTGAGACCAACGACGAGAGCAGAGGCCAGCACAGCGGAGCCAATACGCAGGCCACGCCCAATCAGAGAATAGGTGTCACTGCTGGAAGCGGCTGCGCTATCGCGAATGGTGTCTGAGGACATTAGTCGACCTGCAGCTCGCCCATGCGATCCCAGTCCTGCTTATCTGGCAGTACCTGCGAGACAATCTTCGGGGTCTCAGCGAGCAGCGGCTTCATCGCCTCCAGGCCCTTGGCGAAGTGCTCGGAATTGACGTGGGCTTCACCAGCGTCATCATCGAATGCCTCGACGAGGATGTACTGGTTGGGGTCTTCTACGCTGCGGGACCATTCAAACCACTTGTTGCCAGCCTCTGCGCGGGTGGCAGCGGTGAACTCAGCGACGTGGTCCATCCATTCGTCGGCAAATTCCGGCTTAACTTGGTAATTCACAACGATAAGAATCATGTCGCCCACTGTAGGCGCGTCCAAGCAGAATTGCACCCTTCGACGAATAGAGTTTCGCTGAGAATTTTTCTTACGCTGACCTCAGGTGACAGTTATATTGGTTTGTATGATGAACACTCCGCTCATTCTCACCTACCAAGATAAGACCCCACGCATTCATTCCAGCGCCTGGATTGCGCCCGGCTCGGTCATTATCGGTGATGTCGAAATCGGTGCGGATAGCTCCGTGTTCTACGGTTCTGTTCTCCGAGGAGACGTCGCACCGATCCGCATCGGCCAGCGCACCAATATTCAGGACAACTCCACAGTCCATGTCGACCGAGGTGTGCCCACAATTCTCGGCGATGATGTCACCGTCGGACACATGGCCTTGGTCCACGGCACCACGGTTGAAAATGGTTGCCTCATCGGCATGAAGTCCACCCTGCTTTCGCGTTCCCGTATCGGCGCTGGCAGCCTCATTGCTGCAGGTGCCGTGGTGTTGGAAGATCAGATTATCGACCCCAGGTCGCTGGCTGCAGGCGTTCCCGCCAAGGTGCGTCGTGAACTCTCCGCCGAGGAAGCAGAGGGCTTCATCGCCCATGCAGGGCGTTATGTGGAAACAGCGTCCAACCACCGCCACCTCCGCGAGGTCGACCTGGATATGGTGACTTTTAACTAGGCGGCTGCCGAGGCGCCTAGCTAAGCGGCTAGGCGGATTGTTTGACGGTCAGCGTCGCAGCACTACACCACTGTCGCGCCCGCCGCGGCCAATTCCGCTAGTGCAGCCTTGCCGCGCTCCGGGTCCACCGCCGCGACCTGATTGCTCAGAACACGAACGGAAAAGCCCTCCTTGAGGCCATCGAGCACTGTGGCGCGGACGCAGTGGTCAGTCGCAACTCCCACCACATCGATTTCTTCGATGTCAGAGGCGCGGAGAGCGTCGGCAAGCGAAACGCCAGCCTCCGTTGTTCCCTCGAAACCGGAGTAGGCGGCGGCGTACTCCCCTTTTGTGACATCGATACGCACAGCAGCGGGGTTGAGCTGCTCAAAAAACGCGATGGCGCGCTGCATGCCGGGGTGAATCTCTGCGCCAGGGGTACCTGCAACACAGTGTTTCGGCCAGGTATCGACGAAATCCGGGGTTTCAGAGAAGTGCGTGCCTGGGTCGATGTGATTGTCACGGGTGGTCGCAAGAACCGAGTACTTGTTAGCTGTGCCCGCAACATGCAGATATGTAGCGGTGTACGCTGCCTCAGCACCGTCGACGGCAAGTGCGCCACCCGCGGAAAAATCATTCTGAGCGTCGACGACTACCAGTGCCATGCGGGGACGCGCCGGGCGCTGCTGTTCCTCGGAGTGGGCGTCATTGCTGGTGTCTGCCTCGGTGCCAGCGTTGTCCGAGTTGTCCGCATTGACCTGTCGGTAGATTTCGGAGAAGGAAGCGTTCATGGCCTATATCTTGCCACGTGCCCACGTTCAGAGGAGCACGTGAACTATCGACCGGACATCGACGCCCTACCGACAACACAGAGTCAATCCGGGAAAGCGGTTAAAATTGCTCCGGTAAGTCTTTGGTACGACGACGGCTCCTGGTCGCGTCCTCCAATACGGGAGGTTTTTATGGCAGGCGGACTTGTCGCGCTGCTTGACGACGTTGCCACGATTGCACGTGCTGCAGCGGCAACAACAGACGATATTGCGGCTGCGGCCGGCAAAGCTAGCGCTAAAGCCGCCGGTGTTGTGGTTGACGACGCTGCGGTGACACCTAAATTCGTCGAGGGTGTCTCGCCGAAACGCGAGCTGCCGATTATTTGGCGTATCGCCAAGGGCTCCTTGGTCAATAAAATTGTCATTATTCTGCCGATTGCATTGCTGCTAAGTCAGTTTCTGCCCTGGGCGCTGACGCCGATTTTGATGCTCGGTGGCTCCTACCTGTGCTTTGAGGGCATGGAAAAGGTCTGGGAGAAGATTAAGCACCGAATCTCTCCCGATCAGACTGAGCAGGAGCGGATAGAGGCGGCGACCAACCGCACACCACAGAATGAAGATTCGCTGGTGAAGTCTGCAATTTTCACAGACTTGATTCTCTCTGCGGAAATCATGGTGATTTCTCTCAATGAGGTCGCTAATCAGCCGCTGCTCAATCGCGCGCTGATTCTTATTGTGGTCGCACTCATCATCACGCTTGCGGTCTACGGCGTGGTGGGCCTCTTGGTCAAGATTGATGACATTGGCCTGCACCTGCAGTCCAAGAAGTCAGCCGGTATCAGCAAGTTTGGTACGGCACTGGTCAAAGCCATGCCAATCGTTCTGAACACGATCGGCATTATCGGCACGTTTGCCATGTTGTGGGTCGGTGGCCACATCATGGTGGTCGGCCTCGACGAGCTGGGCTGGCATCTCCCCTACCAGCTGGTCCACAACCTTGAGCAGCTGTTTACCGGCGGCTTCCTCGGCTGGTTGGCCAATACCACCGGCTCACTGATTTTCGGCACCATCTGGGGTGCAATCATTGTGGCGATTGTCGCCGTGCTGCCATTCGGCCACGGCAAGCACAACAAGTCTGATGCTTAGGAGTACGTGACCTCGCCGTCGACGTAGACCCAACGTCGCGCACGCCGAACAAAACGGGAACGCTCGTGCATCGTACCGACACCGTCATGGTCATGAAAAGCCGCTTCAAATTCCACGATGCCTTCGCGGTCATCCTCGCCGCCATCGACAGCGTTGATGATGGTGAGTCCTTCCCATTCCACACCGTCATCGACATTGATAACTTCCGGGCGGTAGCGCGGATGCCACGTCCGCCAGATGTAATCCGCCTCGTGGGCAGCGTAAGCGCTGTACCTCGCTGCCATCAGCTCAGCTGCGGTCACCGCCTCCCGCTCACCGCGGTGCAGCGGGCCACAGCACTGCCCGTAGAGTCCCCCACCACACGGGCACAAATCGGAATCAGTAACGCGGGCGCGGGCGAAAAATGCGTTCCCGCTTCCTGCTCTAGCACCGTTTCCTGCTACCAATCCAGACTCCGTTACAGCACTGTTTTCTCTTACCTGCCGACCCATAATCGCCAGCCCCTCCCCAATCTTGCACGTGGTACTAAACACGTCCTAACAACGTCTTTACATACCTACCAATTGGCCCGCAGCACCGCTAGTCGGCTTAGCCCCGAGAGGCTTGACGACGGCTACCGCGTCGCCCTCGGCATTCCTTCCGCAAAGCCCGCAGCGGATTGAATTCCCACCACTGCCCGCTCAGCGAACTGCTCGATGGTGGCCGAACCCGCGTATGTGAACGAAGAACGTACGCCCGAGATAATGCGATCGATCTGGTCCTCCACGCCTTCGCGGCCTGGCTCCAGGTAGATTTTCGCAGTCGAGATGCCCTCTTCGAACATCTCGCGCCGGGCCTTCTCAAAGGCCTCTACCTGTGCATTTCGGCTCTCCACCGCACGGTGTGAAGCCATGCCAAAGGACTCCTTGAACATGCGCCCGTCGACGTCCTTTTGGACATCCCCTGGGGACTCGAAAGTACCGGCAAACCACGAGCCAATCATCACGTTGGACGCACCCGCAGCCAACGCAAGCGCAACATCGCGAGGATCCTTCACTCCACCATCAGCCCAGACATGCACGCCGCATTCACGGGCAGCTGCAGCGCATTCGAGCACGGCAGAAAACTGTGGACGCCCAACTCCGGTCTGCATTCGGGTTGTGCACATCGCACCCGGACCGACGCCGACCTTAATAATGTCGGCTCCCGCCTCCGCTAGGTCGCGAACACCATTGGCGGTCACGACATTGCCAGCGGCAATTGGCACAGGTGGGTTGAGCGCGCGGACTCGTCGTAAAGCACGGAGCATCGATTCCTGATGACCGTGGGCGGTATCGACAACGAGCACGTCGGCACCTGCGTCGAGCAGTGTCTTCGCGCGCCCTTCAACATCACCGTTGATGCCAAGCGCCGCACCGACGCGCAGCTTGCCCTCAGCGTCGACAGCGGGCTTGTAAAGCGTCGCACGCAGCGCGCCCTTACGCGTGAGAATACCCACCAGCGCGCCATCGGCGTCCACCACTGGAGCGAGTTTGCGCCCGGAAGCAGTGAGCTGGTCAAAAGCGTCACGGGGCTCAATATCGGCCGGAAGCGTAAATAGCGAAGTGGACATGAGCGTCCCCACCTGCGCAAAGTTGTCAACGCCCGCCAGATCACGGCCGGTAATCAGCCCAACCGGTTTGTTGTCTTCCACCACCACTGCCGCACCGTGCGCGCGCTTCGGCAGAAGATGGCGCGCATACCCCGCGGTGTGGTGAGGCTTGACGACGATCGGAGTGTCGAAAACCAGCCCAGCGGACTTGACCTTGCGGATGGTCTCAGCGGCAATGTCAGCTGGGACGTCCTGCGGCAGGATGGCAATTCCGCCTCGGCGAGCGGTGGTTTCGGCCATCCGGCGACCGGAGATGGCCGTCATATTGGAGACGACAATCGGAATGGTTGTGCCGGTGCCATCATCGGTGGCCAAATCGACACCCATGCGAGAGCCGACGGATGACTTTGACGGCACCATGAAGACATCGCTGTAGGTCAACTCGTAGGGCGCGGACTGATCGTTGAGGAATTTCACACACCCCAGGATATGCCGATTTTTCCGGCGCGCACGGTGAGAGTGCACAGAGGTGAGCATCAGTGGCTGACCTCGCCTGGTGTAGGTTCGAACGGGACTCCATTGACTCAACCGGGATTTTTCAGCCCAGGAAAGATGCTTAGCAGAATCTGATGAAAACGCCGATCAAAGATTACTTGTCCGAAATCGTCGAATCCGTCCGCCCCGATGAGTCTGGCGAGGTAGCGGACTATATTCCCACCCTTGCCCAAGCTAATCCCGACCGCCTGGCACTTGCTATGACCACCGTGTCAGGTCGCACCTACGCCACGGGCGACACCGATACTGAATTCACCATTCAGTCGATGTCCAAGCCCTTCGCTTATGCCGCAGCCATCACCGAGCACGGCACAGACAAAATCGACAGCATTGTGGGCACCGAACCTTCCGGTGAGGCTTTCAACGAGCTGTCGCTGGAGCAGGGCACGCACCGACCAAAGAATCCGATGATTAATGTCGGTGCACTGACCATCAACCAGTTCGTATGCCAGCCAGGTGCCAACTGGAAGACTCGCACCAAGCACATGGTGGAGCTTCTCTCAACTTTGGCTGGCCGTAAGCTCCGCGTTGACTACGATGCCTATGAATGCGAAATGGACACTGCCCATCGAAACATGTCCATCGCACATATGCTGGCAGCTTACGGTTTCATCGAAACCACGCCCCACGATGCTGTCCGCGGCTACACCGCACAGTGCTCCGTGCTGGTCAACACTCGCGATGTCGCCATGATGACCGCAGTGTTGGCCAACGGTGGCGTTAACCCGGTCACCAATCAGACTGTGCTCGGCCGCTCGGTTGTTCGCAGAGTCTTGTCCGTGATGGCTATTGCCGGCATGTATGACGAGGCCGGTGAATGGTTTACCGAGGTCGGGATTCCCGCCAAGAGCGGTGTCGCCGGCGGCTTGCTGGGAGCGCTGCCTGGACAGGCGGGTCTTGCAGCCTTTTCGCCGCGATTGAACGACCACGGCAACAGCGTCCGCAGCATTGCCATCTTCCGGAAGCTCTCCGAAGATTTGGGTCTTCATCTCATGGATGCCGATGCGATTGGTTCGCGTGCGCTGCGCGGTACGCGCGTCAGCAATGGCCGCTCGATCATCGAGATTCAGGGCCCAGTCAACTTCACTGCGGCCGAGATCATTCTCAACAGGTTGGCGACTTCCACACCGTCGGAAAGCGAAGTTGTCTTCGACGTCAGCCGCGTTGGCATTGTCAACCCGGTGGGACGCACGTTGATTCTGGAAGCGATGCGACGTCTGAGCCATGACGGCAAGGAGATCTTGTTCTACGACCCGGAGGGCGTACTGCCGAACCCAGATATGGGCGAGGGGCTGCTGCCAGTCATCCTCCAGGATGCGCCGTAAACTACGCTAACCGAAATCCAATATGGTGACGTTCGGGTAGTCTTGAACGATCGTAACGCCCGAAAGGCAGCAGCGCGAGAACAACCGGAGGGATGTAAATGCAGGTCAGCGATGTGGCATTAGTCTTCGAGGGCGGAGGGACTCGCAATAGTTACACGGCACCTTTCGTCGAGCGGCTACTTCGCGAGAGCATCGATGTCGGCTGGGTCGGTGGCGTAAGCGCCGGCGCCTCTCACGTGGTCAATTACCTTTCCCGGGATATCCAGCGCTCTATAATTAGCTTCACTGACTTCATCGCACAGCCGAACAGCAGTGGCTGGCGCCCAATGTTGCGCGGGCGCGGCTACTTCGATGCCGAGTACATCTACGAAGACGCGGGACTTCCCGACGGCGCCATGCCCCTGGATTACGAGACTTTTAAGAACAATCCAACTCCCTACCGGATTTCTGCTGTCCGAGCGGATACGGGCGAGACCATCAACTGGGGGCCGGACGATATCCCAGATCTACCTACGCTGATGAAGTACACTCGCGCCAGTTCGACGATTCCGGGTGTCATGCGTATGCCCTATATTGATGGCGTTCCGTTCGTCGACGGTGCACTGGGATCATCAGGTGGCATTCCCATTAATGCCGCCGAAGCAGATGGTTTCAAGAAGTTCCTCATCGTCCTGACTCGCCCGAAAGGATTCCGTCGCACCGCCCCTAAGCGCCCACAGCTACTGCGCCAGATTTTCCGCAGTAACCCGGTGGTGGCTGAGCTGCTTATCACTAGACACGAGCGCTACAACGCTTCTCTCGATTGGGCTGCTGAGCTTGAACGAAAAGGCCAAGCATATGTTTTCTACGCCAATAACATGAGCATCACAAAGGCGGAGCGGAGGCGGTCGAAGCTGCTGCACAACTACGAGCTCGGCCGGGCGCAAGCCGATGCCGAATGGCCAGCAATTCGAGAGTTCATGAGCTTATAGCTTCCGCCACCTTTAGGAAGCTTTTCGTTCATTCCTCTTTACTGTGTACGTAACCTTGTGTTAACCTTTGCGTAGCGAACAACCTCGTTAGGTAAGGCTCCTATATCCACATAGGCCGCTGCCCTGCACTTCATCGAGAGTTTCGAAAGCCTCTCGAAGCAAGGTTCCATCTCAAGTGGCCACCTTTAGTTACGGCATTACATTGCCAACACTTTTAGGCGGGGAGCCATAATTTTTCAATCAACAGTAATTCCCTCCTAGCAAAGGAGCTGGGATACCTGGAAAAGGATCCACAATGACACAGACACAGAACACCATCGCCAACTTCTTCAAGCCGAAGTCTTCAATCAGCCCGTACAGCCTCCTGCCTGACACCGTAAGCATGCACATGACGGATTCTTACGTTGCGCTGCCGGAGGACATCACGGTCGGTGAGGCACTGAGCACCTACGCAGCCGAATTTGCTGGTCTCGATGACGATACCTGTGTCTTCCTCGTCGACGATGAAGGCTACCTGACCAGCGATATTACGCTGAAGGAACTCCGTGAGTACGCCGACCGCGATGCCTACATGAACACCGTCGGCGCCCCGGTGAAGGTCTTTGTCAAGCCCGAGGATCCAGCTGCAATCAGGGCTCGCCAGCTTATTGACGGGCCCCTCAGCGAGCTGCCCGTCGTCCGCAGCGGCAAGCTGGTAGGTGTCCTCACCGACCGCATCTCTGAGCGCATTCTTGGCAGGACAAAGGCAGCTAAGAAGTCAAAGAAGTCCAAGGGATTCTTCTCGCCGATTACCGCGTTCTTCGGCGCCGCCAATAACTAGGGCGACTAACTTGGGTAGACGACCCGAGTGACTCAATAGGCCAGCTAGCGTTTGTTAGCTGGCCTATTGTTGTTACCACACTGTTCTATCCCCACAGATGAGAGCCCTCAGGAGGCAACCGTGATACGAGACTGGATTCGGGTAGCCCTGGGCATGTTCGCGGTTGCGTTTGGAGCCAACCTCTTCGCACCACTCTTGCCCGCGTATCGAATAACCGATGCTCTCAACCAGTCCCAGGTCACCTTTCTCTTCGCCATCTACGTCGCAGGGCTCATCCCCGCACTACTCATCTGCGGCCCGCTTTCCGACCGGCTCGGCCGTCGCGCCATCATCCGGCCTGCACTCATAACCTCTGCCGTTGGCTCAGCCGTCCTACTCACCGGCATCTGGTTCCACTTCCCATCACTTCTGGTAGGACGTCTTATCATCGGCATTTCGATGGGCATGGTAATGGCCGCCGGTGCCTCGTGGATCAAAGAAATTGCGCCCGTCGCACCTCAAATTTCTGCCCGGCGCGCAACCGTTGCACTCTCCGCCGGATTCTCCCTCGGCCCCCTGGCTTCCGGGTTGGTCGCAGAATTCACCCCGCGCCCTGATGTCATCCCCTACCTCGTTCATCTCGCACTGCTGCTTTTTATCGCACCACTAACATGGAACGCCTCCGGCGGATTACCGGCGGCAGGGCACAGCGACTCTCCGCAACGGTTCTTCTCCTCTGCCACTCTAAGCCCGAGGTTCCTGTGGGCAGTCGCCGCTTGGGCACCGTGGGTCTTCGGTGCTGCGTGCACATCCTTCGTCGTCCTGCCAACAATCGCCGAATCCCGCTACCCCATCGCCTTCGCCGGGCTCATCGCCTGTATCACGATGGGCACCGGCGTTTTGGTGCAACCACTGGTCACTCGCATCAGTTCCAGCAGCTTTATCCCACCAGCTATTTTCGGTCTTGGCTTAACGACGGTCGGAATGCTGCTCAGCCTCATCGTCGTACTCACCCAGAATGTGTGGAGCGTTTTCCCCGCTGCTCTGGCCCTCGGTGCTGCGTACGGCGTAATGATGGTCTCCGGCCTCCGCGAAGTGCAAATTATCGCACCGCCTGCTGAGCTGGGTGCTGCCACTGCTATCTACTATTCGCTGACCTATGTTGGTTTCTTCGCTCCTTTTGTTATTTCTTTCGCGGCACCGAAATTCGGTTTCGTGCCCGTTTTCATCTTCGGTGCGATTATTGCGTTGGTATCCACGTACCCCGTGGCAAAGGTTGCACAGTCTGCGGTGAGGTCCGACGGAGCGTCGTGAAGCAGACGCGACTGAAATTCTTGATATTGGGAAGCGTGCTGAGGCGAGCTCTTGTATTCTTTCTTTCACAAAAGATTGGCTCCGGCTCAGGACATCTGATCAGGTTGCATAGGTTGTTGAAATTCAGCTCGATGGAATGAGGAATCATGAAGCAGCGCAGCTCTGGAATGTGGAAGAAAATTGCGACAACCGTCGTCGCAGGTTGTACAAGCGCCGCCCTGCTCACCGCATGCGGCTCGGGAGAAGAAAGCAACAATGCCGGTGGCGAGGCAGGCAAAGAGTCGACCAGCAAGATGACAAAGGCAGACGGGTCAGCTCCAGCTGCAGCCGAAGATCAGCTCCTGCTCACTAATGAAGTTCAAGGTGTGGACTTCTCCAACAACAGGATTAATGGGTACAAGGACGCAATGGAGATGTTTTCGGAGGATTCTTTAGATATAGAGCCGGCCGAATGTGCCACTTTCATCAAGCCAACGGAAGAATTGGAGCGAGCTGTCAGTTCTTTCGCTAACTTGGACGCAGAAAAGGTCACCATCGCTGTCTCAGTATTGAAGAACCCTCAGACCTACCAGGAGTACACAGATGTTCTTAACAAGTGCTCTGAGGTGACCGCTTCGATGGATGCTTCCGACCTCGTAAACGAATCCATGGAAGGCCAGGAACTTCCTCCTGAGGCGCAGGAGATGCTCAATGACATGGATATGACAACCACCATGAAAATGCACCGGGAAAAGTGGGAGCCGGATCTTTCCGTCAAGCCAGATGAGCTCACTGCACACGCGACAGTTGTGGACATTAGCTCCGGTGGCACTAATACTGATGCCACCAGCTACGACATTGTCGGCGTTGTCAATGGCGTGATGGTGATGGTGTCCGCTGCCCCGATTCCAGACGTTCCATCAACCGGCGCGGAAAATGCGACACAACCAATGGAACTTGCACAGGCGACCCCAGAGTCCAAGGAAGCGGCAAAGAAGCGCGCCTTGGAGGTCTTCGATGCCCAGGCAAAGAAGATTATGGACGCCGCTTAGTGGCCGCTTGGCTGCGCTGCTTTTGAAAAGTTGCGGCGTGCGGCGCGCTAAAACTCCGTTAATTCCTGCACTTTGGGACTCCAGAACGCAGCGCGTGGTGCACTAAGAGTTTTGAAGTGCGGGCTTGTTAGTTCATCAAGAGCCTGGACGTAACCGAGAACCATATCCCGCGGGATTCGCAGCCCCATAGTCAGGTGCGGAATCCAGCGGGAGCCGCGACCTTCAGGGTTAAGACGACTGATCTCACGAGCGGCTTCTTCCAGCTCATCGCTTGTTTCTAATAACCATGCGACAGTCTGTTTACTCTTTGTGCCGAAAACTACCGTTCCTACCCTGCGGAATTCCGCAGGCATCAGCGGTGGGAGAATTTCGGCTGCTCGTTGGATTACCTCCGGGCTCATGGTCGGTGCGAAGGTGACAGTGATGTGGGGCTTTTGATTCTGCTGCGGGAATCCACGCTCTGCCAGTTGCACAAATATCTCTTTAACCTGCGCCTCTTGCTCAGGCAGAAGGTACATCAGGATGTTGTCGGGTGACACCATGTGACGTTTACTCCTCCCCTATTGCTGTCGGTCGACACGTTTGAGGCGCTACCCAAGGGCGCCGTTACTAGAGCTCCTAACCTAAGACACTTAGGACCTTGCACCCCAGAGCATAGCGTAGGGATTTTCCACAATTTATAACCTACCTATAGAAATTTCTAGCCTCTTGTTATTTAGCCCGGTAAAAACCACTTTTTATTGGGATAATGGGGATAGACAGGCTTCCTGAAAGCTTTCTAGACCATCTTCAAAGACAGTGTGGAGTGACGGCCGATTCTCCACACTGCACAAATACCTACACGGCTGGAAAGGTAAGTGAGGACATGGCACCGAAACCTAAAAAAAATTACACCCCCGAAGAATCAAAAGCTGGTGAAGAGCAAGGCAAGCTTCAGCCGCGATGAGCTCGCGGATTTGCTGGAGACGCTGGCAGCTCGCATCCGCGCCGGGGAAATGACTCTCGGCACTGGTGAGTCCACGGTGACGATGACCATGCCGACATCGTTTAATACCACGATGGAAGTCGTCGATTCCCGAAAGCGTGCTGGCATCGAGCGCGAGCTGGAGCTGGAAATTGACTGGATGGTCGACGAGGCTGGCGAGCCCGTCGAAAAGCCAGGACCAGCATCTGGCTTCGCAATCTCCTAGCAGGCTTGTTGCTGTCCGGTTTGGTCCGCGCAGTGTTGACTAAGCAAAGGGCGACTTCGGAATTGTCTTCCGAAGTCGCCCTTTGTCTTGGCTCTTAATTCTGCAGGCCTTACGCCTTAAGCACGTATCGCAGAATCTCTACAACCTGGTCGGTCGTCGTACACCACGCCGAATACACCCGTCAGGTACCCACGCCTCCCCACATCGCATGAGGTGACGCTAACCTAATTCAGGAAAATTCGCGACGAAGGGAACGCGCATGGCCAAGGGCAAGAAAGGCGACAAGGGCAAGAAGAAGGACGCCGCCAAAGCCAAGAAGAAGGCTGCGGCAACGACCTCGCTACGCCTGCCCGAATACTCGAAGGCCGAGGCCAAAGCCGCGAAAAAGCTCGCCGGCAAGGACCCCTTTAAACTGGCTGCGATGACGCCGAAGAAGAAGTGCTGCAAATCCGGCATCCGCTGCCTGCGCTGCCCCGTGGTGCTACACAAGCTCAATCGCGAGATCAAAAACGGCGAAGTCGACCATGCCGCCCTGCTGCTCGTCGCCGCGAAAGCCCGAATCCGGTAGCCGGTCCTCGCCCCCCCCCCCAGCCCGCCGTCGGGCCCGTCCTATGAGCAGTGGTGTCGCGCACTGTATGGCACTGGTACCGATTCTCCCGGGCTGTCTGCTCTTCGGACACCGGCTCACACGCGTCACTCCAAGCACCGCGACAACGCTCCAGCGAACTCCCGCCAGGTCAGGAAGTTTTATTCCGTCGACATGAGGCCTCGGCCAGAACCGGGAATGCGGCCGTCGGAGGATGATACCTTGTGTATCCTTTGAGTGTCATTGAGCCCTGAAGGAGCAAGAAAGTAGCATGACCCGCCCCTCCTCCGCCGCCTCTACGGTGGGCTTCCAATCTCGTGCCCTGCGTTTCGCACCGCGCCGCTCGGACTGGTCCCGCGCGACGATTGGGCGCGACCTCTCGGCAGGCCTCATGGTGGCCCTCGTCGCACTCCCTCTCGCGCTCGGCTTCGGCGTTGCGTCCGGTGTCGGCGCGGCGGCCGGAATTACGACGGCCATCGTTGCGGGTATCCTGGCCGCGATCTTCGGCGGTAGTAACGTCCAAGTAAGCGGCCCGACCGGCGCAATGACCGTCGTGTTAATCCCCATCGTGGCCAACCATGGTGCCGATGGGGTTCTCGTCGTCGGCGTGCTGGCAGGGCTCATGCTGCTCGTACTGGCGTTCACCGGCGCTGGCCGCGCGATGAAGTACATGCCACTACCTGTCGTCGAAGGTTTCACCGCCGGTATTGCGTTAATCATCGGCTTACAACAGCTGCCTGCAGCACTTGGTGTTGACGTGGAGGGCGAGAAAGTCCTCGGGTTGGCGTGGGGCTCAATCAATGCTTGGTTAGATACTCCGGCATGGCAGGCGCCCGTGATGACCCTTGCAGTAGCGGCTGGAATCGTGCTTGCTGCGCGCGTCCGTAGTGGCTTCCCCGCGGCGCTAGTGTTGGTAGCTGCAGCAACGGCCATCAACATGCTGGCAGACAGCGGCCTGAAGACAATCGGCTACATCCCGTCGACATTGCCTGCTCCGCGCTGGCCAGAGATTCCGTGGGAGCACCTGGATTCCTTGCTGTTTGCAGCGGTCGCCGTCGCAGCTCTCGGTGCGCTGGAATCGTTGCTGTCTGCGACGGTTGCCGACGCAATGACTGTCGGCGACCGGCACGATCCCGACCGCGAACTCTTCGGGCAGGGCGTGGCCAACGTCGTCGCGCCCCTGTTCGGCGGGATTCCCGCAACCGCCGCGATTGCCCGAACTGCCGTCAACGTGCGTGCAGGCGCAGGCACACGCCTGGCAGCGGTGTTCCATTCGCTGCTCCTGCTCGTGGCCGTGCTCGTCGCGGCCCGGTGGGTGGGCGAGATTCCTCTCGCCGCGCTCGCCGGCGTGCTCATCGCCACTGCGATTCAGATGATCCACCCGCGGAACCTCCGCTCGGTGATACGCGCCACCAAGGGCGACGGGGCGACCCTGCTCATCACAGCTGCCGCCACCGTCGTGTTCGACCTTGTCGTCGCCGTACTCATCGGCCTTGTAATGGCGGGCTTCTTCGCACTGCGCGAGACCGCCCGCACTGCGGTGTTGGAAGCCGCCCCACTAGACGAGGGAGACCACCGCGACAAGGAACGCGAGCTCCTCGACGAGCACATCGCCGCCTTCCGTATGGAAGGCCCTCTCTTCTTTGGCGCAGCGCACGATTTCCTCCTCGAGCTCGCTGATGCCTCGTCGGTCAAGGTTGTCGTACTCCGCATGCGCTACGTCACGACGATCGATGCCACCGGCGCCCAGATGCTCGCCGACACAATCGGGCGCCTCGAACGCCGCGGTACCAGAGTCCTGCTCGCAGCCACGAAGCCCGAACATTTTCCGGTGTTGCGCGAACTCGGCGTATTCGACCAGCTTGCACACGAGAATCACGTCTTCGACAACACCCCTGACGCCATCGCCCACGCCCGACTGCATGCCTCACGCATTCAGCACGAAGAGTCTGATGGCACATCCGCAGCATCGCAGAGTCAATAGCTTGGCTGAGCCAGACAATGGTCACTCCGTCGCAGTCGACCCTGCAATCGTGGGTCCACGTCCCCATCGCGCGATGCTTGAAAAACCTTTACACGTTGCACTTAAACTCCACGACGTGTCGTTGCAAAGTCACCTTCTCATTCGTGAAGCCGATGTGGGTGTAACCGCTTGGCGCGTAGCATTGGCGACATGCGCATTTTCACCGTGGGCCACTCCAACCTCGAGTTCGAGGACTTCGCTGAAATGATCAAAGCTGCCGGTGTGGCATCCATCGTGGATGTGCGCAAGCTGCCCGGATCCAGGAAGTACCCGTGGTTCAACGGCGACTACCTTGCCGAACACCTTCCTACATGTGGCATCACTTACAGCAGAAGCGAGGGCCTCACCGGGCGGCGCAACGTGTCCCACTCGGTGCCGTTTGAGGTTAACGGCAACTGGCGTAACCGCAGCTTCCACAATTACGCCGACCATGCGCTGGGCGAGGAGTTCTCCGACGCAATCTCGCAGCTACGGGCGAACGCCGCGGAAACCCCCACCGCAATCATGTGCGCCGAGGCGGTGTGGTGGCGCTGCCACCGGCGTATCATCGCCGACCACCTCATCGCCCACGGTGACGAGGTTGGCCACATTATGGGTCTGGGTGCAGCCGGGGCGAAGGTGAGCGAGGCAACGCTCAACGACGGCGCAGTCATCGGCAACGATCTCCTCGTGCGCTACCCCGAGCGGGGCTAGCGCGTACACCAGAGGCCAGTGGGTGCGGAAACTCGGACTACGACCCAGTGAGCCACGGCATCCTCCTCGGCCTGACCTAAGGCGCGACTTACGCCTTGTATTCATGGAGCGCCCACCACCTTATGAGCAGCAGCATCGGAGGCACACCAGCGGATAGCACGCTCAAACGAGCTTTAGGTTAGGAAATCTGAACCGCGCAATCTAAGAAGAGCACCGGCAACCCCGGTAGTGTGCCCCAAAGCGTCGAATCGAAAAACGTACTACCGACTTGCCACGGCCCTAGACGTCGAGCTTGAACTCCACGGCATCTCGTTGCAAAGTTACCCCCTCTCGTTAACACCATCAAAAGGAGTGTTATCCAATGAAAGCGTTCGGCTTCTTAAGCTTCGGGCATTACGCCTTCGGCAGCTAGCGCGGGCCATCTGCAGAAAAGATCGCCAAGACTCATCTGGAGATCACCCAGGCTGCGGACGAAATCGGCGTGAACAACGCGTCCTTTCGTGTCCACCACTTCGCGCCGCAGGCCTCCGCCCCGATGCCGCTGCTGGGTGCTGTCGCGGCCACTACCAAACACATCGAGGTGGGCACCGGTGTCATCGACATGCGCTATGAAAACCCGCTCTACCTCGCCGAAGAGGCCGCGTCGCTGTACCAAATTTCCGGTGGCCGCGTGGCCCTGGGCATCTCGCGCGGCGCCCCCGAGGTGGCTGACCGCGGCTGGGAGGCCTTCGGCTACTGGGGTAAAGCGCCCAACGGCGCGGACGTGGCGCGAGCCCACCTCGAGGCGTTCATGGCTGCAGTGGACGGCAACGGATTCGCCACCGCCGCACCGCTGGACCGGCAGTACCCCAACATATTCCAACCCGGCTCCGCCCTGCCGGTCTTCCCCATGGCGCCCGAGCTGCGTAAGCATATTTTCTACGGCTCCGGCACCCACGCTTCTGCCGAGCAAACCGCCAAGGACGGGCTCAACCTGATGTCCTCCACCCTGGTCTCCGAGACCACCGCCGAGACTCTGGGCGAAATCCAGGCGGATCAGATCAGCCGCTATCGCGCCGCGTGGAAGAAGGCGGGCCACGATTGGACGCCGCGCGTGTCGGTGTCCCGCTCTATCTTCCCCATCGTCGACGGCGCGGACATGCAGTTGTTCGGCATGCAGGCCTCCGGCTCCGATCAGGTGGGCATGCTTCCCGACGTCGGCGCCTCCACCTTCGGCCGCACCTATGCCGCCGAGCCGGACAAACTCATTGAGCAGCTCAAAGCCGACGCCGCCGTCATGTCCGCCGACACCCTGCTCATCACCATCCCCACCGGGATGGCGTCGACGTCAACGTGAAGATCTTGGACAACTTCGCCACGCATGTCGCCCCCGCGTTGGGTTGGCAGCCGAATCACGAAGGCCCAGTTACCGGCTATCTCATCGACTAATTCCTGCAGTTCGCAAGCTCTTCGCTTCAATGTCAGTTCAGTGCGTGTTGAATAGTTCAGTAATTGCTGTATAGTTCAGTATATGCTGACTATTGCTTCACGCCTCGACGTCATGAACCGGCTCGGCCGGGCCATGGCGGATCCGACGCGCTCCAGAATCCTGATCACCCTACTCGACGGCCCGAGCTACCCGGCCGTGCTTTCGCGCGACCTGGACCTGACCCGCTCGAACGTCTCGAACCACCTGACCTGCTTGCGTGACTGCGGCATCGTCGTCGCCGAGCCGGAGGGCCGCAAGACACGCTACGAAATCGCCGATCCGCACCTCGCGACAGCGCTCAACGCACTAGTGAACGCGACGTTGGCTGTCGACGAAAACGCCCCGTGCATCGACCCTGAGTGCTCGGTGCCCGGCTGCGACGGAAAAGGAGCGGACGCATGAGTTCAGCATGTGGATGCGAACACGAACCAGCCACGGAGATCGAAGATCTCGATCGGCCATGGTGGAAGGACCCCGAGTTGCTACTGCCGATCTTCTCCGGCGTAGCCCTCTGCATAGGTCTGGCGCTGGACTGGTCCGGACTAGAGACACCCGCGACAGTTCTGTTCTGGATCGGCCTGCTGCTAGGGGCGTATACGTTCACGCCCGGCGCTATCCGGAACCTTGCCACGAAGCGCAAGCTCGGCATTGGTTTGCTGATGACGATCAGCGCGGTCGGCGCGGTAATCCTCGGTTACGTCGGAGAGGCGGCGGCGCTAGCGTTCCTGTACTCGATCGCCGAGGCACTGGAAGACAAGGCGATGGACCGGGCCCAGGGCGGACTGCGGGCACTGTTGAAATTGGTACCGCAGACCGCGACGGTGCTGCGCGACGGTACGACGGTCGAGGTCGCAGCGAAGGATCTCGTGGCTGGCGAGCTGATGCTCGTGCGCCCCGGAGAGCGGATCGCCACGGACGGCATCATTCGGTCTGGGCGCTCCAGCCTTGACACCTCAGCGATCACCGGAGAATCCATTCCGGAGGAGGTTGCGCCCGGCGACGAGGTGCCCGCGGGAGCAATCAACTCCGCCGGCGTGCTGGAGGTCGAGACGACCGCAGCTGGAACGGACAACTCGCTGACCACACTCGTGGACCTGGTCGAGCAGGCGCAGGCGGAAAAGGGCGACCGCGCCCGGATCGCCGACCGGATTGCCCAACCCCTAGTGCCCGGGGTGATGATCCTGGCGGTGCTGGTCGGCGTGATTGGCTCGCTGCTGGGCGACCCCGAGACGTGGATCACCCGCGCGTTGGTGGTCCTGGTCGCAGCATCGCCGTGTGCGCTGGCAATCTCGGTGCCGCTGACGGTCGTGGCCGCGATCGGCGCGGCCAGCCAGTTCGGCGTGGTCATCAAATCCGGCGCGGCGTTCGAGCGACTCGGCGGCATCCGCCACCTGGCGGTGGACAAGACCGGAACCCTTACCCGCAACCAGCCCGAGGTTACCGACGTGGTCCCGGCAGACGGATTCGATCGGGCTCAGGTGCTTGCTTTCGCGGCGGCAGTTGAGCAGCAATCGACGCACCCCCTCGCCGCTGCGATCGCGGCAGCGGGGCCCGAAGCGCCCGCTGCCTTGGACATCAGCGAGGAAGCCGGGCATGGCATCGGCGGCACCGTCGAAGGTCGACGGGTACTTGTGGGCAGTCCCCGGTGGATCGACGCCGGGCCACTGAAGGCAGACGTTGAGCGCATGGAGTCCGAGGGCCAGACCTGCGTCCTTGTCACCGTCGATGACGCTCTCGCCGGGGCGATCGGGGTCCGCGACGAGCTGCGGCCCGAGGTACCCGAAGCTGTGCAGACCCTGCACGCCAACGGCGTGGAAGTGAGCATGCTCACCGGCGATAACGCTCGCACCGCCCGGGCTCTGGCTGAAATCGCCCGAATCGACGATGTGCGCGCTGAGCTGCGCCCGGAGGACAAGGCAAGCATCGTCGCCGAGCTCTCCTCCAAGACGCCGACGGCGATGATTGGCGACGGCATCAACGACGCTCCTGCGCTGGCGGGCGCGACGGTGGGCATAGCAATGGGAGCGACCGGCTCTGATGCCGCAATCGAGTCCGCTGACGTCGCCTTCACCGGCCACGACCTCCGGTTGATCCCGCAGGCGCTGCAGCACGCCCGTCGAGGCAGCAGGATTATTAACCAGAACATCGTGCTGTCTCTGGCCATCATCATCGTGTTGATGCCGCTGGCGATCAGCGGCGTGCTGGGTCTGGCCGCCGTCGTATTGGTTCACGAGGTCGCTGAAGTTATCGTGATCTTGAACGGCCTGCGGGCTGCGCGAGCGAAGCGCTGAGGCGCACCTTCGCCCAGCGCGCTGGCTCTCCAGCGCGGATCTTTGAAGGATCGAGCTGCTCAGGGACCAAGCGTCGTCTCAAAACTTTTGATGCCGCGCTTCATCGACACGACCCGCGACTACCTAGGCAGCGTATTTAGCAAAAGGACCCGACACCTATCAGGGTTGCCGAACCGTCGCCGGTCCAGTTGCCGTAACCAACTAGATGGAGATTCTTCACCGCGGTTTCGCGGTCGCGCATGAGGTGGCGGAATGGGCCGAGGGCCGGACGGAAACCAGTGCACCAGATCAGATGGTCGTGGTCGAGCTCGCTCAAACTATCGAAGATGGGGGCAGCGGTGAGCTGGCCGGAATCGCGGAGCTCACGTAGATGAGGAAGCGCGAGAATGTCCCCGAGGTTCGGGCCGGAATCGCCACCGAGAATCCGGCGGCGGCTGCCCGCGTTAAACGTTGAATTTGAACTCGACCGAGTTTCAGTCGAAAGCTACCTGCCTTTTCGCACCATCAAGCGTGGTAAAATCCTCACCATGGAGCGCACGTATAAGTGGGAGCATGTCAAGACTCCCCTCATCCGGAACGAGGCCGCAGTTCATTTTTTAGGAGCCGGTTTGACCGCTTCCGGAGTGCAATACGGCGATGGATACAAGGCCACGTGGGAGCTGCGCGCCGCGGAGAACTGGGTGACCGAACGTGTGTCGGTGAACGTTGAAGGCGACGGATGGGGGCGAAGCCTCGAGCTGTTTAGGTCCGAGCAAGGCGTGTGGTCGGCGGAAACCAATGAAGAGGGCGCCCAGCCTGAAGATCTGCCCTCCCCCGGTATCGTCCAGTCAGCCGACCTGAAAGCCGCACTCGATTGCGATCTCGGTCTGTGCCCTCTCACCAACACAATGCCTATTCGTCGCTTGACGCTGCTTGAGACTCAGGTCCCGAAAACGCAGCTGATCATGGCTTGGATTGATATACCGTCCCTCCAGGTGATCGCATCAGACCAGTACTACAGCTCCGTCGATGCTGAAACTGTCCGATACAAAAGCGGAACACGGGGAGTCGACGTCGAGTTGGAGGTCGACGGTGACGGCGTGGTCGTACACTACCCTGATCTCGCACGGCGGGTCTGATCCGGAAACAACTCTAACTAAGCTGGGCGGTATGAACGACCTGACCATCGCGCCTGGCCCAGGGATCCCCGGGGGTCTGGTCATCGTCGCCGCCGACCTGACGGAGCGGTTCGCGAAGTCGTCGGGACCAGGCGGCCAAGGCGTCAATACTACGGACAGCAAAGTGCAGCTTTCCGTCGATATCGCTACGTGCTCATCGCTTTCCGACGCCCAGCGTCGCCGCGTCCTCCACAACCACGAGCACCGCCTAGACGGCACCGTCCTTACCGTTACCGCATCGACCCAGCGATTGCAGGTACGCAACCGCGCCGAGGCACGCGAACGCATGGCCGCCCTCTTGCGCGAGGCGCTCGCTCCGCCTCCTCCCCCGCGGCGCAGGACCAAGCCGACGCGGAGCTCGGTGCGACGCCGTCTCGAAGCGAAAAAGCGGCGCTCGGAACTCAAGTCCACGCGACGGCGGCCCCAAATTCCCTAGTTCGAACCATCCGCATGCATATCCTCACGCTGACGGACCTGGTTCGGGTAACCGCTACGCTGAGACAGCTTGGACCGGTTGAATCCGCTCGATTTCCGAGAGGATCTTGTCTTCCGCAACGTCCAAGTCATATTGAGTCTGTAACCCGAGCCAGAACTGGGGGCTCATTCCGAAGAACTTAGCCAAGCGAAGAGCAGTGTCCGCGGTTACAGCCCGCTTACCGTGAACAATTTCGTTGATCCGGCGGGGCGGAACGCCGATGGAGACTGCGAGCTTGTGCTGGGTGATCCCCATTTCCTTGAGAAAGTCCTCCATGAGGATCTCACCGGGGTGAACCGGAGGGAGCTTGTCAGTGGTAGTCAACGATCTCAACCTCCTCTGGCCCCGCGGCGGACCAACGAAAACAGATCCGCCACTGGTCGTTGATTCGAATGCTGAACTGACCCCGCCGATCACCTTTCAACGCCTCGAGCCGGTTTCCCGGGGGAATCCGTAACTCATCAAGAGTCTGCGTGTACCCAAGCTGGCGAAGCTTGCGCAGCGCTACTGAGTGAATGCGGGAATCGATCGAGCGAACTCGCTCTCGATTCCACAAACGCTCAGTGTCCTTGTCAGCGAACGACTGGATCATGCTTCACCCTATCCCCCATAACGCGAAGCGTCAATAACGCTACACGTTAAATTTGAACTCCACGGAGTGTCGGCGATAAATAACCATTTTATTCGCAAGTGCGGAAGTAGCAACGAAATACCGCTAAAACGGACAACATGGGGGTGCACAGAAATACATATAGGTTCTGCGGAAAACCTATAGGGATCGTCGCTATAAACCGCTGTGCGTGGAAAACATAAAGGGTTTACGGACCCGGTCCCAGCCCCCTCAATACTCTGAGCCGGGAGAATGGAAAATGGAAGTCGATGTATCCCCACTATTCATTTTTCCGTTCTTCGGAGTACACCGGGAGCTACTCCTTCGGACCAGCTCCGTGTGAACTAGATGAGAAAGCGCAGCAGCGAATCATCGACGCTGGACAGTTGGTACTGCGGGCCCGCGAGCGGCACCCCGAGGGGTCACTCGCGGAGCACTACAACCCGTTAGCGATGGACCAAACTCTGCTCAAGGCTCACGACGAAATGGACCGAGAAGTAAATAAAGCTTTCGGTGTGGCACGCAAACTCACCAACGAGCGCCAGCGCCAGGAGCTACTGTTCGCCAGCTACGGGGAGTTGTCGAGGGGCTAATCTCCTCGCTTCCATCAAAATCGAAACCACCAGCAGGGTCGTTCCCCGTGCGGGTAATTTTGATCGGCCCCGCTGCTGGGTATAGAACCCTGTCGCCGGCAACGCCGGGAACTATGACTGTGCCCGACGAGAACACGTCACTGTCATAACCCGGCTCACGGTAGACCAGCACTGGTCGTCCACTACTACTGGTGGATTTCGGTTTGGGTGGCGGGGAGATTAACGCCGCCGGCCTCGTTTTTTGCGTTGAGGAGGGCGTTGACTACTTCCCGATTGTGAAATTGGCCGATGGTGCGATGGAGAGGAACCAGTCACCTGAAAGAGATCGATCCAGTCGCTGGTGCGCAATCTGGGGGGTAGGGTTGCGGGGTCGATTCCTCGCGAGCGCAACCATGATTGTGTATCTGAACGTGATGAAAACAACCCTGCCCTTCGGAGAATTTCCCCTATCCCGCGTCCCCGGGCGGTGAAAACGGTGTGCACCATAGCCTGAAAGGCTTTGCGTTGCTCTATCGGGATCTTCGGGTCACCCACCCGGCGGATCACTAAGATCCCCCCGTCAACGTTAGGCTGTGGACGGAAAGCAGACCTTGGTACTCGGGAACCAAGGTGAAACGTGAACCATGGGGACCACTGAGCCGTCATCATCGTGCTTGCGCCTACCCCGGCCCGGCGGCGAGCGACTTCCCACTGCATGAGGAGTACAGCGTCAGTCCATGCCGGCGCATGCAACAACTTTCGAAGAATGGCAGTGGTGAGGTGAAAGGGAATGTTTCCCACAATGACGCAGGGAGTGGCGGGTAACGGGAAGTTAAGGAAATCATCATGGACCACTTCGACCGACGCCGAGGCGGTCTTTTTTGTGAGTTTGGCAGCTAGTTTTGCGTCTACCTCAACTGCCGTTATTGCCCTCCCCAAGCGGGATATCGGGTGAGTGAGGGCACCGCTTCCCGGCCCGATCTCGATGATGGGGCCGGTGGTTTGTTTTACAAGATCGACGATGGTGTTGATGATCTTTTGGTCTGTGAGAAAATTTTGGCCATGTTCGTGACGGCCGTATCCGTATGTAGACATCAGGTGTGCTCCGTGGAGTTGAAACGGAGCCGGGCATGGCAAATGGCCGCCCGGCTAAAGGACCGGAGCGGTTTTTGACCCGCGGGAGGGAGAAAACCGCCTTAGCGGTTGGTGAGCGGCCGCATGAAAACGGAACCTGAAATCAACATGGTTCTATCGTATCCAATTAATTTCGCAGGGTGCAATACGGTGAGAAAGAAGACAACCG
Source organism: Corynebacterium sp. HMSC14B06 (assembly GCF_001807075.1). Taxonomy (NCBI): domain Bacteria; kingdom Bacillati; phylum Actinomycetota; class Actinomycetes; order Mycobacteriales; family Corynebacteriaceae; genus Corynebacterium; species Corynebacterium sp. HMSC14B06. The sequence continues at coordinate 147,497 of NZ_KV787356.1, forward strand.
CACCGCAACAGTGCAAGACCTCTCTGGATTGGAATTTGTCCTACCTTCGGGGCGTCATACAGACGCCACTGGCGTATTTTGTCTCTGGGCAACGAGGGGGAGTTACCCCCACCTCCGAATGTTTTTAAGGTGCACCCCTGATTACGCTGGGGTGCGGGAGTAATTCTGTCCGACCGATCGGACTGTCCAGCGAGGTCCCAGCAGATGATCGCGTCGATTTCGCCGCGTTCGAGGGATGCCACCATGGCGTCGTAGTTGGGGCGAGCCACATTCTTCTTTGACGCGGAAATGGACTGATCGACGTCGTTATGTCCTATGTCCAACGTGCAAGCCACGCTGCTTTGCAATGACTTCACAGTCCTGAGGCTGCAGGTCGATGGTGCGGCCATCCACGTCAGCGTCTCGTGAGATACGACGGCAAATAGGAGCGCGTGTTGTCAAACGCTATTAATAAGGCCTAGCTACACATTGAACTTAAATTCAACCACGTCGCCGTCGTGCATGATGTAGTCCTTGCCCTCCTGGCGGACCTTCCCCTTAGCCTTTGCCTCGGCAATCGAACCGGCCTCGACCAGATCACTGAAGGACACAATTTCAGCCTTAATGAAGCCACGCTCAAAGTCAGTGTGAATCACGCCGGCAGCCTGCGGGGCCGTAGCACCCTTCGGAATGGTCCAGGCGCGAGACTCCTTCGGGCCAGCGGTCAGGTAAGTCTGCAGACCAAGAGTGCGGAAACCAGCGCGAGCAAGCGAATGCAGACCCGGCTCGGTCTGGCCAATTTCAGCCAGGAGCTCATTGCGGGATTCCTCATCCAGCTCCAGAAGGTCCGACTCAGCCTTGGCGTCGAGGAACACACAGTCTGCCGGTTCCACAGCAGCGGCTAGATCCGCGCGGCGGTCCTCGTCGGCAAGCACTTCCTCGTCAGCATTGAAGACGTAGAGGAACGGCTTTGCGGTGAGCAAGTGCAGCTCGCGCAGAGCGGAGAGCTTCACATCATCGGAAGCAGCGAAGAGAGTGCGCCCCTCTTCCAGCACGGCCAGAGCCTGCTTGACGGCTTCAACCTCGCCGACCTTTTCCTTATCCTTCTTGGCTTCCTTTTCCAGACGCGGCAGCGCCTTCTCAATAGTCTGGATATCAGCCAGGATAAGCTCGGTTTCAATCACACCGATGTCAGAGGCCGGGTCAACCTTGCCGTCGACATGCACAACGTCATCATCATTGAAGACACGGACGACCTGACAGATAGCGTCAGCCTCGCGGATGTTGGCGAGGAACTTGTTACCAAGACCTTCGCCCTCCGATGCACCCTTGACGATGCCGGCGATGTCCACAAACGACACCGTAGCCGGAAGAATACGCTCGGAGCCGTAAATTTCGGCGAGCTTATTCAAACGGGGATCGGGAAGCTCCACAACGCCGACGTTCGGCTCGATGGTGGCGAACGGATAATTCGCAGCCAGCACATCGTTGCGTGTCAAGGCGTTAAACAGGGTTGACTTTCCGACATTGGGCAGACCGACGATTCCAAGTGTAAGACTCACATTGCTCATCTTACGGGCTCGGGGAGAAAGATTTGAACTCGCCCTAACTTCGTGAAGTTGCCCCCTATCCCCTCCGAACCCCCATAATGAATACGTGAGCAATAAACCCAATGAAGGCGAAGAGTGGACTGCGCAGTCCGAAAAAGACGCTATCGATCACGTAATGGGATCGGAGCCTCTGCGTATAGAACAGTCTCTGTCTATCCCCTCCGACGCCCATAAGTCAGCGGCAACGCAACCGGATCTGCCGGAAGATGCTGAAAACCTCGATGAGCTTATGAGCGAAAACGACGCCGAATCCATCGACCGCGCCGACGTCATTGGCGAGGGTGCCCGGTGGTTCGCAGGTTGGTGCCTGCGTTTCCTCATCACCGCAGCGGCGCTGTACGTCAGCGCTATGATTCTGGGAAAGATTTGGGCTGGCGTTCTGCCGATTCTGTTGGCCCTGATTGTCTCCACGGTGCTGGCTCCGCCCGCCGTGTTCCTGATGAAACACCGCTGGCCCCGCGCACTCTCCGCACTGACGGTCATCCTAGGCGCGCTGGCGCTGCTTGGCGGCGTCGTCGCGTTCCTCGCACCGACTGTGCAGTCGCAGTTCCCCGAATTGCGTCGCCAGTTCACAGATGGCATTCAAGAAGTCCAGAACATCATTCAGGCCCCGCCATTTAACGTCAAGGATGAACAAATCCTCGACGCTCTGGACCAGGGTTCCCAATGGCTCCAGGAGCGCTCCGGCGATATCGCCAACACAGTCTTCCAAGGCATCTCGGTGGTCTCTTCGGTCGCCGTAACCTTGATGGCAATGCTGGTGCTGACGTTCTTCTTCATCAAGGACGGCCAGGACTTCCTGCCATGGCTCCGCCGCCTGACCGGACGTCGCCTCGGCTGGCATCTCACGGAGGTACTCACCCGCTCCTGGAACACGCTGTCGGGCTACATCCGCACGCAGGCTATCGTTTCGCTTATCGACGCGGTCTTCATCGGTGCCGGTCTTGCGATTTTGAATGTGCCGCTGGCAATGGTCCTGGCCGTGGTGACTTTCTTCGCTGGCTTCATTCCTATTGTCGGCGCGTTCACCGCCGGCTTCATTGCGGTGGTTGTCGCACTTGTTGCCAACGGCCTGACCACAGCAATCTTTGTCTTGCTCATCATCATTGCCGTCCAGCAGATTGAGGGCAACATCCTCTCGCCGATTCTGCAGTCCAAGGCTATGGACCTGCACGCCGCAATCGTCCTGTTGGTGGTTCTGCTCGGTGGCGGTATCTTCGGCATCATCGGCGCTTTCCTGGCTGTGCCAGTCACTGCAGTCGTCGCGGTCTGGTTCCGCTACCTCGGCGACCTCACGGATTTGCGAACGGGTGACAAGACCGCAAAGGACATCGAGTTCGCCACGGATGCCGGATCAATCTCCGGCATTCAGATTGAAGCTGCCGGCCGTGCGATGCGCGACCGACTGGCTTCGTTCCGTCTGGGCAGTGATGACTCCGACAGCTCCGCGGAGAGCGCTGTGAAGGCAGATGCTCGCACCGCCGGTAAAGTTTCCCCCGATGCTGGTCCGACCAAGCAGGAAGAGGGAGCGATGACCAAGGCCTTCCACAAGGTCACTGAAGTCGTCTCCGGGCCTTTCTCTAAGAAAAACAAGTAGGGCGAGATTCCAAGACACGGGCAGGCTCTTATACCGGGCTTGCCCGTTTTTATCACTAATAACCGGTAGGATACGCATTCGTGTCGAACAGATCAGCAATAACCCGTAAAGGCAGTGGGAACAAACCCCTGCTTCCACGCGTGCCAATGTTTGTGCCGCCGTTGCTGATGCTTCTGGCCGGCGTTTTTGGTTTGCTCTTTTCTGTTCCCAACGGTTCGCTTGGCAAGCCCTACTTCATTGCTTTTGCCGTGGCTGCTGTGGCCGGAACACTGTTGGTGGTTCCTCGCGGTCTGGTAGTTACCGTCGCTCAAATCCCTATTTTGTTCGCGCTTGTCACCTTTTTCACAGCGTGGTTTACCGGTTCTCTCGCCGATCCCGAAAATGGTGGCGCGACCGCGACGACCTCTAAACGCGCTCGCCTGGTGACCTCCGCATATCCCATCATCCAGCAGTTCCCGTGGCTGCTGATCTTGATGATTATCTGTGTCATCATCGCAGTGTGGCGTTACCTCGAAATCACCCGCACCCAGGAGAAATCCCTCAACACCCAGCGCAAGGCCGCTAAACAACGCCAGCACCGTGACGAAGCCGCTGTCGAATCCAGCTCTCAGGTTCGCCGTCGTCTCGCCGAATCTGATCGCCGCGTAGCTTCTCGCTCTCAGGAACGCCCTGCTTCACGACGTCCCGCTGCGGACATTATCCGAGATGCCGAAGCTCGCCGCCAGGCGCGCCAGCAGGCTGCACGCTCTCGGCAGGAGACTTCTCGTTCTGGTGCCCGACCGGCAGCGAGCGCCAGCTCGGCATCGCGCAACGCCGAGCAACTGCGTGAGCGACCAGTTGACCGCTCTGGGGAGCGCGCCCAGCAGCGCTCGAATTTCGCCCAGCGGGCCCAGCAGCCAACATCCCGTTGGCAGTCTCGCCCGCATCCGGGCCAGGCGCAGTTCACTCAGGATTCCACTTCGCCAAACTCGACCAGACAGCAGCCTCGTCGTCCGATTGAACGGCCAAACGCACCGCAGCGGCCAACGCAGGAGTTTCCCCGTCGTCAAGCGGCAGGAACGGCACGGATGTGGGGAGAACGGTCTTCGCCGGAGTCTCGGTCCGAAAAGCCTCAACAGAGCCCCGCACGCCCGGGGAGCAACCACCGTCGCACCGAGGAGTGGCCACCGCGACAGCAGCGCCCTCGCCAGGAGCGCATAACCGGGCGCGATACCAGGTCTCGTTACCGCAAGTAGCTCGGACTTGCACCTTACCGTCACAGTTGCCCACAGGCAGATTTAGCCTGTGGGCAACGTGCGTTTATTAGCAGGGCAATCCGCGCCATCGTGTAAGTGTTGATGTATGTCGAAATTGGAAACGTCGGCCGAGAAACCGGTTCAGGTTCGACGCCTGAACCAGTTAGTCAAGGACTACATTGAGCGCCTTGGACAGATTTGGGTCGAGGGGGAAATCGCCCAGGTCAACTCCAAACCGAGCTGGAAGCTCTCCTACATCACTCTGCGTGACACCTCCGCGGAGTTTTCGGTGTCGGTGACTTGTTCTACGGCGGCTCTGCGCAATAATCCGTTGCGCAACGGCGACCGCGTAGTGGTTTTGGGCAAGCCTGCGTTTTATGCCGGGCGGGGGCAGTTTTCCCTGTGGGCTACGGAGTGGAGACCCGTGGGGTTGGGGCAACTATTGGCGCGGTTGGAACAGCTGCGCCAGGCGCTAGCGGCGGAAGGACTTTTTGATCCACGGCTGAAACGCCCTCTGCCCTATCTCCCCAACAAGATCGGGTTGATTACTGGTCGCGGTTCAGCGGCTGAACGCGATGTGCTTTCGGTCGCGGGCGCCCGCTGGCCCGAGGTGAGTTTCCGGGTAATCAACACGATTGTGCAGGGTGCCAAGGCTGTTCCGGAGATTATTGAGGCGCTTGCACAGCTCGACGCCGACCCGGAGGTTGATGTCATCATCGTCGCCCGTGGCGGTGGCAGTGTCGAAGATTTGCTGCCTTTTTCAGATGAGGCTCTGATTCGTGCGGTGAGTAAGGCGACAACACCGGTGGTTTCTGCAATCGGGCACGAGCCGGATACTCCGCTGTTGGATTACGTCGCTGATTTACGTGCTGCCACACCGACGGATGCGGCAAAGAAAACAGTGCCCGATGCTGCTGAGGAACGACGCCTCATTGCACAGCTGCGTGAGCGCTCCTCGGCATCTCTACGGCGATGGGTTGACCGTGAAGTAGCGACTCTGCGGGATTTGACGTCGCGGCCGGTACTGCGCGATCCGCTCACTCCCATCCGCGTGCGTGAAGAGTTTGTCACGGCGCAGGTTGATCGGCTGCGTTTTCTCATCCACCGCAGTCTGGAACGTGAGGAAGCCGTGGTATCGGGATTGCGCGGCAAGGTTTCAGCACTTGGCCCCTCTGCCACACTCGCTCGCGGCTATGCCATCGTGCAGGCACAATCGGCTACTCAGCCGGAACCACAGATTGTGACCTCTATTGCAGATGCTCCGATGGGTTCCCAACTGCGAATTCGCGTCAGTGACGGCTCCATCTCTGCAGCGACGCTAGCTACGAAGCCGGCGAATTAGTAAGCAATGACTTTTCCAACCTTGAAGCTTTAACTACTAAATGTGAAGGACGTATTCGCTAATGAATGACAATGTTTTCGGCGCGGGTCAGGCTCCCTCTTCGGAGGAACAGGTACCGGTGGAGAACCTGAGCTACGAGCAGGCTCGAGATGCGCTGGTCGAGACCGTCAAGCTCCTAGAACTCGGACAGATGAGCCTGGATGAATCCCTGGCGCTGTGGGAGCGAGGCGAGGCGCTGGCCCGCCGCTGCGAGGAGCATTTGGCTGGCGCCCGGGCAAAGGTTGAAGCCGCCTTGGCCAGCAAGAATCAGGATGTCTCGGCTTCTGCCGAGAATGTGGGCGATGAGGACTAAAAAGAGACGAGAAACGATCGTCGGTTCATATCGTTTCTCGTCTCTTCGCTGATAGCTGAGTTCAGCTATTTTATGGCTCTAGTCGGGATTACCACTCCAGGTGAGTGCTCGACTCGGCCTACTTTGCTGGTGCCGACGGCATCTCGGACGCAGTCGGCTGCGGCTGTGACGAATCCGGCATTGTCGCGTCCGGATCGATTGGCTCGGCCTTCTGCAATGCCGCCGCCAACTGTGTGAACTCCTCGTCGTTGGCAGTGCCCTCGATAATTGCGCGGGAGTCACCGAGGTCCCCAACCCATACGCGACGCACGTTGTCCTCAGCCGGCTCATACTTAGTCCAGGTTGTACCTTCCACGTCAGTAGTACCGTCCCGGAGACGGTTCTTACCATCATCCGGCAGCTGACCTGCTTCCGCATCTGTTTGCGTGACCTGAATGAATGCTCCGCTAGCGGTGACATAGCCAATAATGGTCGTCTGCTTCCCCGCCGCCATACCCGCGCGGGTCGAGTTTGAAGTCCAGCCCTCAGGCACCTTCGGCAGGCGAACTGGATAGTCCACGCGCCGAGCCTCCACGTTCACGAATGGGGCGGCATCGACCTCGCGCACCGGACCGTTTTCCGGCTTCCCGGGGTTAAAACTGCACAGGCCGGTAAAGCCAATGGTGACAGCCACCGCAAGAAACATCACCACGAGGGTGAGAATCATGTCTCGACTGTCCTGCAAAATCCTAGGTTTCTCATTCGCCACGCGCTCAAGTATGCCAAAGGCCCCGCAACGAACCTAGTCATCATTCGCACCCGCACAGCTGCAGCTAGCAATACTTGATGACGGACGCTGTCGACGTCGTCAAGCGAACTGACGCCGGAACAAACTTTTGATAACCGCGTGATGTGGGGGTTTAGCCCTGAAACTCCCCCCACTTTGGCGCTGCGTCCACCCCCGAACACCAAAAAGGTGGAACACTAGTAACAGATGCAAAGGCGCTAAAACTGATGCGCCAAACATCAATCAATAGAAATTGTTGCAACGCTAAACCCCAGTTTCCTGGCGTGGCGTCTCCCAGCACATTCTCAAACCTCAAAAGAGTTCTCAAAAACCACGGAAGGGCCAGAAGTCAATGAACGCCTCGAATCCTGAAGCACCAGATCGCAACCTTGCGATGGAGCTCGTCCGAGTTACTGAGTCCGCTGCACTGGCAGCTGGTCAGTGGGTCGGTCGTGGTCAGAAGGAAAAGGGCGACGGCGCTGCCGTCGATGCCATGCGTCAGCTCATCAACACCGTGGCTATGAACGGTGTCGTTGTTATTGGCGAGGGCGAAAAGGACGAAGCCCCGATGCTGTTCAACGGCGAAAAGGTCGGCAACGGCCAAGGCCCGGCCGTTGACATCGCGGTTGACCCGATTGACGGCACGACTCTGATGGCAGAGGGCCGCCCGAACTCTATCGCTGTTCTTGCTGCTGCAGACCGCGGCTCCATGTACGACCCGTCGGCTGTGTTCTACATGGATAAGATTGCTGTTGGCCCGGAGGCTGCCGGCAAGATTGACATCGAGGCTCCAGTTGAGCACAACATCAAGGTCGTTGCTAAGGCCAAGGGGCTGCGTCCGGAAGATGTCACTGTTGTCGTGCTGGATCGCCCGCGCCACGCTGACATGATTCGTGACATCCGCGAAGCTGGCGCCAAGGTTCGACTGATTGGCGATGGTGACGTTGCTGGCGCTGTTGCCGCAGCTCAGAACACGAACTCGGTCGATATCATGATGGGCGTCGGCGGCACCCCAGAAGGTGTCATCACCGCATGCGCCATGAAGTGTATGGGCGGCGAAATCCAGGGCAAACTGCACCCGCGCGATGAGGCCGAAATTAAGAAGGCTCTCGACGCTGGGCACGATCTTTCTCGTGTTCTGACCACCGATGACCTGGTCGCATCCGACAACTGCTACTTCGTTGCCACTGGTGTCACCAACGGTGACATGCTGCGCGGTGTCGCTTACCGCGGTAACGGCGCGTGGACCCGCTCGCTGGTTATGCGCTCCAAGTCCGGCACCATTCGTCGCATCGAGGCTTTCCACTCCCTGGAGAAGCTGCGCAAGTACGCCAGCATCGACTACGGCAAGGGCGAGATGCCTGACATCGATCTGTAAGTAACTACCCCTTTAGTGGTGCCCTCAGGGCACCACTTTTTTAACAAACTGATTCATACTTGAAGATGAATGCGCTAACGGTTCTGCATCGCATGAAAATTGCATGCGCAATGAGGGGCCGTTCTGCGCGCACTCAAGTTCCCCTAACTGAAAGAGGCAACGAATGACAGAGCAGCAGTTCCGCATCGAGCACGACACCATGGGCGAGGTTAAGGTTCCGGTTAACGCCCTGTGGCGCGCACAGACTCAGCGTGCAGTTGAGAACTTCCCGATTTCCGGCCGTCCGCTGGAGTCTGCACAGATTCGCGCTATGGGTCTGCTGAAGGCAGCTTGCGCCATCGTCAACAAGGAGCGCGGCCTGCTGTCTGCTGAGCAGGCAGATGCCATCGTCGCCGCTGCCAAGGAAATTGCCGAAGGCAAGCACGATGCTGAGTTCCCGATTGACGTCTTCCAGACCGGTTCGGGCACTTCTTCCAACATGAACACCAACGAAGTCATTGCGTCCATCGCAAAGGCCAACGGCGTTGAGGTTCACCCGAATGACCACGTCAACATGGGTCAGTCTTCCAACGACACCTTCCCGACTGCCACTCACGTCGCAGCAACCGAGGCAGCTGTCAAGGACCTCGTCCCGGGACTGAAGGTTCTGCAGGAGTCCCTGGCTAAGAAGGCCAAGGAATGGGAGACCGTTGTTAAGTCCGGCCGCACTCACCTGATGGACGCTGTCCCGGTGACCCTGGGTCAGGAGTTCTCCGGTTACGCCCGCCAGATTGAGGCTGGCATTGAGCGCATCGAGGCCACCCTGCCGCGTCTGGGCGAGCTGCCAATCGGTGGTACCGCTGTTGGCACCGGCCTGAACACCCCGGCGGACTTCGGTGCCAAGGTCACCGCTGAGCTCGTCGAACTGACCGGCATCAAGGAGCTGCGCGAGGCTCAGAACCACTTCGAGGCTCAGGCTAACCGCGATGCCCTGGTCGAATTCTCCGGCGCTATGCGCACCGTCGCAGTCTCCCTGAACAAGATCGCTAACGACATTCGCTGGATGGGCTCCGGCCCGCTGACCGGCCTTGCTGAGATTCACCTGCCGGATCTGCAGCCGGGTTCCTCCATCATGCCGGGTAAGGTCAACCCGGTTCTGTGCGAGACTGCCACCCAGGTCGCAGCGCAGGTTCTGGGCAACGACACCGCCGTTGAGTTTGCTGGCGCTAACGGCGCATTCGAGCTGAACGTCTTCATCCCGGTCATGGCACGTAACGTGCTGGAGTCCGCTAAGCTGCTGGCGAACACCGCACGCGTCTTCGCCGAGAAGCTGGTGGACGGCATCGAGCCGAACGTTGAGCGTATGAAGACTCTGGCTGAGTCCTCCCCGTCGATTGTGACCCCGCTGAACTCCGCCATCGGCTACGAGAACGCAGCTAAGGTCGCTAAGACTGCTCTGAAGGAAGGTAAGACCATCCGTCAGACTGTTATCGACATGGGCTTCGTCGACGGCGAGAAGCTGACCGAGGAAGAGCTGGACAAGCGCCTCGACGTGCTGGCAATGGCCAACACTGATCGTGACTAGTTCTTTCTGAACTCGAAGGTGTGAGAGCACCTTACGCATAAGACCCCGTAGTCTCACTTCGCTGAAAGACTTCGGGGTCTACTATTTTTCCTTAACGTCGGACAAGTTTCAGAGAGTGACTAACTATTCCCACCTATCGCCACACCATCGCATTTCCTCGCCGTTGCGTCGCCGAGTGGTTCTCCCGCCCAGGCGCTGTCACCCGCCTAACACCGGGGCTTCTCCCGATGTCACCGAAATCCGAATCCGCCAACCTCGCCGACGGCACGACCGTATTCTCCATGCCGGCTGGCCTCAAATGGATTGCACGTCACGACCCGGCCGGTTTCCTCCCCGGCCAGAGATTCATTGACGAAGTCACCAGCGAGCCCTTTCGCCGCATCACGGGGTGGAAGCACACCCACGTTCTCTCCGATACTCCGCTTGACGACGGCAGCGCTGGCACGGTTTTAGAGGACACCGTTGACACCAAGGTTCCGGTACCCGGGTTGGATTCGATGTTCGCCTACCGTGCTACGAAGGTTGCTGGCGACCTTGCGGCCGTCGATAGGCTTTCGGAGTATTTGGGGCATGTGCCGGAGCCGCTGACAGTGGCGATCAGTGGAGCTACGGGGACCGTCGGAACGCAGCTGCGCGCGCTACTGACCACGGCCGGACATGAGGTGATTTTGCTGGTGCGCTCACGTGAACAGACGGGTGTGGACAAGCGATATTGGGATACTGCGGCACCCGCAGCTGACTTGCTGGAGGGAGTCGACGCGGTCATCCATCTGGCCGGCGCACCGATTGCGGGGCGCTTCACGGAGGCGCATCTTCGAAAGGTTCGCCATTCCCGTGTCGAACCAACGCGAGCTCTGGCAAAGCTCGTTGCATCTACTGACAGCGTGAAGGTCGCGGTTGGAGCGTCGGCGGTGGGGTTCTACGGTGCGGATCGTGGCCCAGAGGTGCTCACCGAGGACGCTGGCCCTGGCGCGGAAGCGCAGCGTTACGACGGCAGCGCCGCCGCGGACAGTCTCTCGGCTATCGTGCGCGATTGGGAAAATGCATGGGATCCCGCTCGCGATGCAGGCAAGCGGGTCGTAAACGTCCGTACTGGTCTCGTGCTTGCTGGTGGCGGCGGACTCTTGCCGCTACTAGCGGGCGTGGTGTTCACCGGACTTGGAGGAAGATTGGGGTCGGGCGAGCAGTGGTTCCCGTGGATTGCTTTGGACGACCTGTTGGACATCTATCACCGGTCGTTGGCAGATTCCGCACTTGCCGGACCTGTCAATGCGGTGGTGCCACTGGCTTCCGGAGTGAATAATGCGGAGTTCACGAGGGTATTGGGAGAGGTCTTGCACCGCCCGACGGCGGTTCCGATTCCTTCACTGGGGCCTGCAGTACTGCTGGGCAAACGCGGTGCTGCGGAGTTGGCTCTCGCGAATCAGAGAGTAGAGGCAGCAGCGCTGCAAAAGGCGGGGCACAGGTTCCGCTTCACTTCGCTTAACGACGCCCTGCGCCACGAGCTATTGAAGGAGACGTAGCCTTCCACCGTGCCTACACAAAACACGAAGGTTGTGTAATTGAATGGCGCGTTGCGACTATCAACAACCCGACCCCTGCGCCTGAGTCCACGGCATCCTGAACAACCCAAAGATGCTCTCTGCATAGGTACTCAAACACCTGTTGACTCATCAACTTGCCATCACATTGCACTCGGTGTAACTTTGCACCTCGTGCAAATTGATGAGAATACCTATCACAGATTGGACCCGGGCCAACACCCCGAGTGCGGTCTCCGGGAGCTCAAAAGGTTTCAAACACACTGCGCTTTGGCCGATGCCGCGACCGCCCTTGTATTGGATCGCGGATACGACCAAGTCAACATCGAAGACATCTGTCAGCGGGTCAATATCAGTCGACGCACATTCTTCAATTACTTCGACTCCAAGGATCAAGCCATCTTCGGCAACGGCATCATGTCATTCGATGCTGACGATGAAGAGGTATTCCTCGCCCAAATTCACCAAGACCCCATCGCGGACATGCTCGATTTCATCGAGAAAAAGCAGCAATCCCAGCTACTCCGATATAAAGAGCTGGGGGCAACCGAAGAGTTTCACCGTCTGCTCAAGGAGCGTATCCGCGAGATTTTGCGCAATGAGCCAAAGCTATCGACGGTTGTCATTTCGAATTTTGGCAACTCAATGCGCCGCGTCCGTTCTGCCTTTGAGCGCTATTTCGAGATGAATCCACAGTCGCGCACGCACCCCGAGCTGCCCGTCGGGCACGAGGTAGCACTGTCGGTCGGTTTCGTCCGCGAATGCGTGCTGTACTCATCGGCTCATCGGGACGAATTCACAACAGATACACCGCTTCACGACGCCGCCGACGTCGTTAAAAATTTCTGGAGGAGGAATAGTGACAGCTAGCAACACCACTGCTCAAGATCAAACCGACACCACGGTTTCTGACAACAAGTCCCACTTGGGAATCATTTTCTTCGCGCTCATTCTCACTATGCTGATGAGCTCGCTGGGGCAGATGATTTTCGCCACCGCCCTGCCGACCATCGTCGGCGAGCTCGGCGGAGTTGACCACATGTCGTGGGTTATTTCTGCATTCCTGTTGGCACAGACTGTGGCAATGCCGATTGTCGGCAAGCTCGGTGACATGATTGGGCGCAAGGGCCTGTTCATGATGGGCATCGCGCTGTTCATGGTCGGTTCCGTCATGGGTGCAATCACCAACTCCATGAGCCTGCTCATCGCCGCCCGCGCTTTTCAGGGATTTGCTGGCGGTACATTGATGGTTTCCTCACAGGCCATCCTGGCCGAGGTTATTCCCGCACGCCAGCGCGGTAAGTACATGGGCATCATGGGTGCTGTGTTCGGTCTGAGTTCCGTGCTGGGACCAGTGCTGGGAGGCTGGTTCACCGACGGCCCGGGCTGGCGCTGGGGCCTGTGGATCAACGTCCCGATGGGCGTGGTTGCACTATCGGCAGCTGCGGCCTTCCTGAAGCTGCCCCGACGCCAGAGTGAAGGAAACTTCGACTACATCGGCACGATGTTCTTGACTGCCGCTGCCTCGACGCTAATTCTCACCACCACGTGGGGCGGTACACAGTACGACTGGAACTCCGGGGTCATCATCTCGCTTATCGTTGCCTCTGTCGTTTCCTGGGTGCTGTTCTTCCTCACCGAGACTCGCGTTTCCAACCCACTGATTCCGACGCACTTGTTTAATAACCGGAACTTCGTGCTCACGACTGTGTCGGGTCTCATTCTGGGTATCGCGATGTTCGGCACTATGGCCTATATTCCGACCTACCTGCAGATGGTGCACTCAATGTCACCGACCGCTGCAGGTTTGATGATGACGCCGATGATGGTCGGCATGCTGCTCACCTCAATTGGCGTTGGCCAGATTATTTCGCGGACTGGTAAGTATCGCTTCTACCCCTTCGTCGGCCTGATGATTATGGCTGTCTCCCTCTACTTGCTGTCCACGCTGGAGACCACCACCCCGCTGTGGCAGGTTGGTGTGTACCTGTTCATCATGGGCTTCGGCCTGGGCACCGGCATGCAGGTTCTGGTTCTCATCGTGCAGAACTCCTTCCCGGTCGCCATGGTCGGTACCGCTACCGCTGCGAATAACTTCTTCCGCCAGATTGGTGGTGCGGTCGGTTCCTCCATTGTGGGTTCGATTTTCATCCACCGCATGAAGGACCTGGCAGGCGAACGCGTTCCGGCTGCTGTCGAACAAATCAAGGCCGCATCACCGGAGGCTGCAGCAGAGTTCGCAAAGCAGATGGGCCCGGAGGGCTTTTCCTCTAAGTCGATCGGTTCACTGACGCCGCACGTACTAGATAGCATGCCGGCGCCAATCCATGAAGCGCTGATCTCCAGCTACAACGATGGTTTGACGCCGATCTTCTTGGTACTAATGCCAGTGATTATTCTGGCAGCAATCATTGTGTTCTTTGTTCGCGAGGATCCGTTGAAGGAAACCGTCGAATAATTAATTCGCGGGAGCCGCGGCTCCCGGCAGCTATGCCCCCACCTGGCCGTCGGCGCGGTCGAGCTTGTCCAGAATCGGACGGTTCGGCTCACCGGCGGCTTCTGCTTCTTCCTGGACGCGCTTCAGTGCGCGCTCCTCTGGCTTTTCCAGGAGCTTTTCCAAAATAATGACATCGCGCCACTGCCCCGCCATTGGGCCGTAGGTCATCTTTGCCATGTGGTGGTAAATCCCCACTTCACGGAAGCCGAGCTTTCGATGCAGCTTTAACGATCCCACATTCTCCGGGAAGACCCACGAGTGAATCGACCAGCAGTCGAGCTCCGTGGCATCGTCGATAAGCTTCTGCAGCAGCGTCGCCGCCAGCCCCATGCCCTGCCCGTCAGGATGGACGTAGATGGAGTCTTCGATGACGCCATTGAAAATCGGGCGCTTGGATACCGGCGCTGCCGATGCCCAAGCCAGAATCTTGTCCGGGTTTTCTGCGTCGACGGCGACGTAACACAAATCCACTCGTTTGAGTGCGATGAATTCGTCCCACTCGGGAGCGGAGTGCTCCCAGGACGCGTGCCCCGTATCCAGGCCAATCTCGTAGATCTCTTGGATCTGTGGATAGTCCTCTTCACGCATCATTCGAATCGTGAAATCGCGCTTCTTTTCAGCCATAACTACAAGTGTGGCTAATTTTTCCGCGCACGTCGAACGAAACGGCAAAAATATTGTAAAAAGATTACTTTCGCCTGCGCGGTCGCCCGTTTCCGCCGCTGCTTCGACGTCCACCACGACCACTGCGCGCATGCTTTACGACGGTCCCAGCGCGCTGCCGGCGGGCTTGCTTAGCAAGCGTCTTTTCTCGGGCCGACAACTTCTTCGGCTGCTCGTCAGCCCTCTTGCGCCCCAACTGCGTGCGTGTCGAGCCCTCCCTGCGCCCCTGGACAATGCCGACGAACTCCTGCCGGAGCTCGTCGTCCTCTACTTTCGGCCACACCAACCAAATAGCTGTCCGGGACAGCGGATCTGTGGCACCTTCCTCGGCCACCAAGTTCGATGAGGCCACCGCCTTCTTCGATAGCGCCTTCAAAATCGTGCGAGGTCCCACCACGACACCTGCACCAGTGGCCGCAACGGGCAGCATCTGTCGCAGCTCATCCGCATCCACGGAGGTCAGCAGCACAGTTTCGTCCGCCAACAGCTCCTCCGGCACGGACTCTGTGAGGGAGAACACGTGCTCTTTCTCGAAGGCCACGCCCCAGGCTTCGTCGTAAAGCCGGATGCGATGGAGCGACTCGGGCAGCGAGCTTTCGGACTCTAACCGAACCAGCGCCATGTCAGCGGCGCCGCCGACCAGGTCGGACATCGGATCGTCGGCGGCGTGGGGGTGCAGTGTTGCCGGAATTCGATCCCTAAAGCGGCGAAACCACTTCTCGGGACTGGTGCCGGTGGCGAACACGATGCGCAGGACGGCGGGTTCAGGAGTCGACATACTCCGCAAGGTTACTCGAATGGGTGCTAGCGTTGAACCCATGAAACCCCTAACCGCAGCCAAGAAACTTGGCATTTTCCTCCCGGCCACACCCGAGGAATTTCGCACTGGTGAGATTTCGCACGCGCAGTTTGCCGAACTGCAGTCCAATCCGCCGGAGTGGCTCGCTGAGCTACGCCGCAACGGACCGCACCCGCGCCCGGAAGTTGCCCGCAAGCTGGGCATCACTATCACGGCGTTGAAGAAGAACGACATGGACAAGCCGCTGACAACGGCGGAGATTAAGGATTTGCTCGAGCAGATGCCGGAGTGGCTGGAGGCTGCTCGTGAGTCCATGGCGAAGCAGCGTGTTGAAACCGCTGAGGCAGAGGCCAAGAAGGACGACGGCCCTGGTCGGGCTGCCGCTGAAGCTGCTCGCAACGCCGAGAAATAGCCGACACAGCTGACACACCGACACAGCTGACACCTTCAAGGAGGATTCTCCCGTGGCCATCGACTACACCGCACATGCAATCAACCACAAGGACAACGGTACGGTTGTCCTGATTGGCTCGCTGGGCACCACACAGGAGATGTGGGAGCCCCAGGTAGCTGCTTTGAGCGAAAAGTACCAGGTCATCACGCCAGATGTCCGCGGCCATGGCGATTCCCCTATCCCCGAGGGTGAGTGGGACATGAGCCACTTGGCCGCCGACATCATCGAGGTCCTCGATGAGGAGGATATTGACCGCGCACATTTTGTGGGACTATCTCTCGGCGGCGCTATCGCCCAAACCATCGCATTAGAACACGCCGATCGCGTGGTCAGCCTGACACTGTCGTCGACGGCGCCGAAATTCGGCACACCCGAGGCCTGGCAGGAAAAGGCCCAGCTCGTGCGCGACAAGGGCACGGTCGCACTCGCCGACACTGTCGTCCGCAACTGGTTTACCGACGAGTGCTTCGACACTACCCCTGAGCTCGCCGCCCGCTTCCGCGACATGATCGCAGATTGCCCCGATGACGGCTACATCGGCGCCTGCGGAGCACTCTCTCGCTTCGACACCCGCGAGCGCCTCGCCGAGATCACCGCTCCGACGCTGGTCATCGCCGGCAAGCAGGACACCTCTACGTCTCTCGACGTCGTCACTTCGCTTCACGACGGCATCGCGGGCTCGACCATGGTCGTCATTTCGCCGGCCAAGCACCTGCTCAACCAGGAAACCCCGGAGTACTACAACTCGGCCCTGCTGGCGCACATTGATGGGATTGCCGACTAGCGCCTAATCGCAGCAATAAAAAATAAAAATAACGCGACCTGCTCGCTGTCCATTCCACAGGGACGGCGCACAGGTCGCGTCATTTTTTCGAGTGCAATTGGAGGTTGCTATGACTGCAGTGGAAGAAGCTCGGATAATCAAGGGAACCGGTCTCCACCTGATGCTCATACTAACTACCACCAGCACTAATGGGAATAAGAAAACGAGATTGTTTCGTTAATCACCCCCATGATGACCATCCAAAACGCCTACCCTACCGACCCCAAAGCCCCAGGGTCCCGCCTGTCAGATATGACAAAAATAGCCATTCACCTGGCTTTGTAGGTTAGCATTACCTAACATTGCCGACTGTCGGGGATAGTCTGGATTCAATAGCAACCTCCAACCGCAACGGGGGTAGTTTTCCGGGAAGGTTGGGCACAATATCCGTCGTCAAGCGATTTCACGTCATCAATCGGGAAAAAACTTTTAAAAAAACAAGTGTCTCTCATCACACTCATGCATAATGGGGTACAACAGTCATAGTCACTATGACGATGAACCGAGGCCATCGCGTTTATCTGCAGCGTTTATCTGCGACGTACGAAAAGGCCTTAAGACAAAAATTCCACGACAATATTTCTAGGAGCATGTCATGAAGGACTTTCTGCCCCGTACTCACTTCGAAGAAGAGCACAACATGTTCCGCGACATGGTTCGCGGCTTCGTCGAGAAGGAAATCACCCCGAACGTAGAGCGCTGGCACAAGGAAGGTCAGCCGGACCGCGAGATTTTCAAGAAGGCCGGTGAGCTGGGCCTGATTGGTATGTCCACCCCGGAGGCATACGGCGGCGGCGGAGAGATGGACTTCCGCTACAACCAGGTCCTGAACGAGGAGCTCTCCAACGCCGACTGTGGCTCCATCGTCGTTTCCTTCGGCGTTCTCAACGACCTGGTCGCTCCGTACCTGGCCAAGTTCGGTAACGAAGAGCAGAAGCAGAAGTACCTGGCTTCCATGAACGCCGGCGACACCATCGGCTGCCTCGCTATGACCGAGCCGGGCGCCGGTTCTGACCTGGCAGGTATGCGCACCTTCGCCAAGAAGGACGGCGACCACTACGTCCTCAACGGCACCAAGATCTTCATCTCCAACGGCATGATGGCCGACTTCGCTCTCGTCGCAGCTATCACCGACCCATCCAAGGGCCGCGCTGGCGTCTCCATGTTCATCGTCGACGCTGATCTCGAGGGCTTCACCAAGGCTGGCCCGCTGCAGAAGGTCGGCCTGAAGGCTCAGGACACCGCTGAGCTCAACTTCGACAACGTCCGCGTTCCGGCCGAGAACTTGCTCGGCGAAGAGGGCGCTGCCTTCGGCTACCTGCGCACCAACCTCGCTCACGAGCGCCTGACCCTGGCTTGCGGCTCTGTCGCAACTTCCCGCCGCGCCTGGACCCTGGCTTACAAGTACGCTCAGGAGCGCGAGGCATTCGGTCGCCCGATCATCCAGCACCAGGTCCACGGCCACTACCTGGCTGACATTGCCACCCGCGTCACCGCCCTGCAGGCTTTCGTTGACCAGGCTGTTATGGCCCACAACGCTGGCCAGCTGGACGAGACCGGTGCTTCCATGGCCAAGTACTGGACCACCGAGGAGCAGCAGGACATCGTTACCCGCTGCCTGCAGATGTTCGGTGGCTACGGCTTCATGCTCGAGTACCCAATCTCCACTCACTACCTCGACTCCAAGGTCCAGACCATTTACGGTGGCACCAACGAGATCATGAAGGAGATCATCTTCCGTCGTATCGCCAAGGGCGGCGCAGAGTAAACAGCGCACGTCGGCCTAGCCGATTCGCCCCCAAACCCCGTCAGGTCTTCCTGGCGGGGTTTTTGCATACCTCAAAGTGGGTGGCTGGCGATTATTTACGAGGCTTAATTAGAGCTCCCTTCCCCCGTGCCACACCCCCACTAAAAACATTACCCCCTACAAAACCGAAACTATACAATGAGATACCCATCTCATATACTAAGATTCTGTTAGGTAATGGTGATGCACTTCACCAAATTCCCTCCTAGGCCGCGCGAGCGCGTGACCGGAGATGAAGGATTGGAGTTCCAGAGGTATGAGCACAACCAACTCGACCGCTACCCCTCAGCGAAGGGAGGTGTTTTCCACCCGAGCAGCCTTCATTTTCGCCGCTATCGGCTCGGCAGTCGGGCTTGGAAACATCTGGCGTTTCCCCTATGTCGCATATGACTCCGGCGGTGGCGCTTTCCTTATCCCCTACCTGGTCGCACTTCTGACCGCAGGTATCCCACTGCTCTTCCTCGACTTCGCCATCGGACACCGCTTCCGCGGGTCCGCACCGAAGTCGATGCGTCGGATCAAGCCCTGGGCTGAGCCAATCGGCTGGATCCAGGTCGGTATCGCCTTCTTCATTACCGTCTACTACGCCGTTATTATCGCGTGGTCCTTCATCTACGCCTGGAAGTCCATCCGCAAGAGCTGGGGCCCAGATGCCGAGACCCACTTCATGAAGGACTTCCTCCAAGTAGACACCGAGAGCGTCTTCTCTCTGGACTTCGTCCCCTCGATTTCCATCGTCCTGCTCATTGTCTGGGTACTCGTCATCGGCATTCTGGCCGCTGGTGTGGACAAGGGCATCGGCAAGGTCTCGATTATCTTCATCCCACTGTTGACCATCCTCTTCGTCGCAGTGGTCATCTACTCCCTGACGCTCGACGGCGCTGCAAAGGGCCTGGATGCATTCTTCACCCCAGACTGGTCCGCACTGACTGACTCCAGCGTATGGATTGCCGCCTACGGCCAGATCTTCTTCTCCCTGTCCGTGGCCTTCGGCATTATGCTGACCTACGCCTCCTACCTGAAGCCACGCACGAACCTCACCGGCTCCGGCCTGGTCACCGCGTTCGCAAACTCCTCCTTCGAGGTTCTCGCCGGTATCGGTGTCTTCGCCACCCTGGGCTTCATGGCAGCGCAGTCGGGTGAGGCCGTTGACGAGGTCGCAACCTCCGGTATTGGTCTTGCCTTCATCGCATTCCCGACGGTCATCTCTGAGATGCCCAAGGTCATCGGTTCGGTCTTCGGGCTGCTGTTCTTCCTCTCCCTGGCAATCGCCGGTGTGACCTCCCTGATGTCGCTGCTCGAGGTCGTTGTCTCCGCAGTAAAGGACAAGCTGAACCTCGGCCGCGTCCAGGCCACCCTCACCGTCGGTGGCGCCATGGCCGTCATCTCGCTGCTGGCCTTCCCGACCACCTCAGGTCTGGTAACCCTCGACATTGTCGATAAGTTCACCAACAACGTCGGTATCGTCCTGGTTGCACTGCTGACCATCATCGCAATCGACTGGATCCTGCGCCGCACCAACGAGTTCGCCATGCACCTCAACGCCGTGTCCTCGTTCAAGGTCGGCACCATGTGGCAGATCTTCGTCGGAAACATCACGCCGGTCATTCTCGCCGTCATCCTGTTCCAGGAGCTCATTGGACTTTTCCAGGAAAACTACGAAGGCTACTCCGACACCCAAATCGACATCTTTGGCTGGGGTGTCATCGGCGTGATTCTCATCGGCGCTCTGATTATGGCCATCCTGCCTTGGCGCGGCCAACACCGTCTCGATGGCCCTCCGGGCTCGGACTTCGGTGTGACGCCAGATTTCAAGCGGTCCTCACACCTGCCACGCAAGCACACTCCGGAAACCGAGGAGGTTTAAGCCAAATGTCCGGTATCGCAATTGTCATGATGGCACTGTTCATCATCGTCATCTGGGGCGGTCTGGCAGTCTCGCTGGTCAGCCTATCCAAGCACCCTGACGAGGTTTCCGGTGAGCTGGGAGATCACCCAGAGCTCACCAGTGAAGTACTAGGAGCACAGGAAGAGCAGTAGTTCTTCACTACTATCTCTCCCCTGCCACTCCAGGTATCTGTCTTACTCACCTACGAAATGCGGTGGTCGCTTCTCCAAGAACGCGGCCACCGCTTCCTTATGGTCGGCCGAGACCGCCAAACGAGCCTGCGCGTCCGCCTCCGCCGCAGCAGCAGCCAAGGTATCCCGGCGCAGCAGAGCCTTAATCTCCTTCAGCGCGGCCGTCGGCCCCGCCGCAAACTGGGCAGCCAACTCGCGTGCCCGAGTCGCTGGATTATCCACCACTTCGGTGACCAGGCCGAGGCTCAGGGCTTCGTCGGCAAGCACCTTCTTATCGAAGAGCAACAGCTCACGCGCCTTCGCGTCACTGACCATGCGCGGCAGCAGCGCCGACATGCCACAGTCCGTGGCCAGGCCAATCGACGGGAACGCCGCCTTGAACGACGCCTTCGGGCCGGCGATACGGAAATCACAGTGTAGCGCCAGCGACCAGCCGGCACCCGCCGCAGCACCTTCGATAGCGGCAATAACCGGAACGTTAATCGCGGTCAGCTCCGCGACCATCGGGTTGTACTCCTCGACAACCTTGCCCATGCCGGCGCCGGACTGCAGGTCAGAAATGTGCTCCTTCAAGTCCTGGCCCGTACAAAACGCCTTCGGCCCGCCGAGCAGGATAACAGCGCGCACATCCGGCTCCTGCGCACGCTCAAAAGCGGCTTTCAGCTCCAAGCGGAGATTCTTATCCAGGGAGTTATAGGCATCCGGGCGATCGATGGTGATGGCTAGAATGCCGTCGGAAAAGTCTTGAGTAACGTTGCTCATAACCTCGCAGGTTATCGCAATCTCCCCCGCCTCGGACGCACTTTTGCACCAAATCACCCGCCGCGAGTAACAAGGGACACATGACACTTCCACGCCCCGCCACGCCTGACGACGTCCACGAGATCGTCGACCTCATCAAAGACCTGGCGGCCTACGAAAAAGAACCCGATGCCGTCCGACTGACCCCCGAGCGCCTGCGCGAACAGCTCTTCGGGGACAACCCTGCGATTTTCTGCCACGTCGTCGACTCCACATCCGGAAATTTGGACGACGGCGCCGGTGGCGGTGATGGTGGCGATGGCGTTGGTGGCGGTGTTGAAGGCAGCCCGCGCCTCGACGGCATTGCCCTGTGGTTCCTCAACTACTCCACCTGGGAAGGCACCCACGGCATCTACCTCGAAGACCTCTACGTCCGCCCCGAGGCACGCGGCACGGGCAAGGGCAAAGCACTGCTGCAGAACCTCGCGCGAATTGCCGTGGAGCGAGGCTACTCACGTGTCGAGTGGTGCGTCCTGAAGTGGAATCAACCTTCCATCGATTTCTACCGCTCCCTCGGCGCCTTCCCCATGGACGAATGGGACACCTTCCGCCTCACCGGACAGCCGCTCGCTGACTTCGGGGCGTAACAGACGGCAGCGCGTGGTGCGGCGGTACGGCGGTGCAGCTGCGGTGCGTTTGCGCGGTGAAAAGTCCGGATGTGGATAACTGCTAAACCGGCTGACTTATCCACAGCCTGCCCTCGTAGGCGTTGTCCCCCTACATCCGGACTTTTACCTTCAAAGGCATGACAGTTCTTGGGACGCTCGCCGCACTGGCCTCGCGCGGAATGGACACGCTAGCGGAACTCCACGCCGCGCGTCCCGACGGCCACGACGCCACCTCCCACTTGGCGGCAACCCTCGGCCTTGACCCGGCGCGCCTCCGGCTTTTGCTACGCGTCGCCGCCCACTATCTCCAACCCGCTGACACCGAGGAAAACACCAAAGCCCGCGAAGACGCCACCGCCCTTGCGCGCCAGCTCGGCCTCAGCCTGGACACCTGCGTGCTTATCGACAAGCGCAGCCGCCAAGCCAACAACGCCGAACTCCACGACAACCTCCGCCTCACATTCGTCGCTGCCGCCGAACGCCTCGGCTTCGAAGAACTCGATCTCTACATGCGGGAAACTCTCACCGAGCTCAACACCGAAGACGAGCCACCCCAGCACCTACGCGCCCGATTTTCCCGGAAGGTAGACATCCGGGGAATGAAGCACTTCCACATCTCCGGCCCCTCGGATATGCTCGACAATCTCCTGTCGCCGCTTACCATCCGTGCCGCAGAAATCCGGAAGTCCCATCCGGGGTTTTCCCACGACCGCTGCGTCGGCCAAGCGCTTGCCGAGCGCCTCGAGCATGCCGATGCCGCAACGCCCGTCGACAAGCTCGATGAAATGCGCTACCAACCCGCCATCATCATCACCGCACAAGACCTCATCGACTACAGCCCGCGATTCGCCGCCACCACCAACGGCTCTGCGCTCGCCCCCGACGTCTTCCTCAACGCCCTACTCGCCGACACCGGGTGGGCCGTGCTTTACGACGAACACAGCGCCATTACGGACTTATTTCCCATCGGCAACCCCCGCCTGGCGACTGAAGAGCAGCGCATCGCGATGCTCATCGACAACCCCATCTGCGCCTGGCCCGGCTGTGAACGCCCCGCCTATAGCGGACAAGCGCACCACCTAGTCGCCCACAAACACGGCGGCACAACCACGCTGGACAACCTCACCATGGTCTGCCGCGAACACAACGGGCTTAACGACGACGACCGGGAAGGACGCAACGGCCACCTCGAACGCATCCCCACATCCGGACATATTCGATGGCGCCCGCCGGATAAAACTCGGCCGCCGCTGTTTAGCAACTCATTTGTGACATCAATGTCCGGGAGGTCCTACGCCGGATACCGGGCAGGCACGACGAAACAGCTCGGGCCGGAGCCACCACCTCCGGACTAAAACCCGGATGTACGGGAAAACCCGTCCTAGCGCACTGCTAGAACGGGTACTTGCGCTGCAAAAACGCAGAATTAGATGAGGTTCCAGTCCTCGATGCCGTCGTAAAGCGGGAATTCCTGAGCAATCTTCGAAACACGAGCACGCAGGGAGTCAACATCCGCATTCTTGCCGGCGGCGAGAGCAGTACCGATGACATCGGCGACCTCGGTGAAGGCCTTCTCGTCGAGACCACGGGTGGCCAGCGCCGGAGTACCGATACGAAGTCCGGATGTAACCATCGGAGGACGCGGGTCAAACGGAACAGCATTGCGGTTGACGGTAATGCCAACAGCGTGGAGCAGATCCTCGGCCTCCTGGCCGTTCATCTCAGAATTGCGCAGATCCGCCAGAACCAGGTGGACATCGGTGCCGCCAGTGAGAACATCGACGCCAGCCTCGGCGCAGTCGGAAGCGGTGAGACGCTCAGCCAGAATGCGGGCACCAGCGAGAGTGCGCTCCTGGCGCTCCTTGAACTCCTCGGTACCAGCAATCTTCAGCGCCACGGCCTTGCCGGCGATGGCGTGCATCAGCGGGCCACCCTGCTGCCCCGGGAAAACAGCGGAGTTCAGCTTCTTGGCGTACTCCTGCTTGGCCAAAATCATGCCCGAACGTGGACCACCGAGGGTTTTGTGAACGGTGGTCGACACAACGTCAGAATGCGGAACCGGCGACGGGTGCAGACCGGCGGCAACCAGACCTGCGAAGTGCGCCATGTCCGTCCACAGCTTCGCACCGATCTCATCGGCGATGGAACGGAAAGCTTCGAAGTCGAGGTGGCGCGGGTACGCCGACCAACCTGCGATGAGAACATCCGGCTTTTCTGCGAGCGCCTGCTCACGCACCTTGTCCATATCGATCCGCATGGTGTCCTTGTCCACACCGTATGCGGCGACGTGGTAGAGCTTGCCGGAGAAGTTAAGCTTCATGCCGTGGGTCAGGTGACCGCCGTGTGCCAGGTCGAGGCCCATAATCTTGTCACCGGCGTTGATTAGCGCATGCAGAACGGCAGCGTTGGCCTGCGCACCTGCGTGTGGCTGAACGTTGGCGAACTCAGCGCCGAAGAGCTCCTTGGCGCGGTTGCGTGCCATGTCCTCGACGACGTCGACGTATTCGCAGCCACCGTAGTAACGACGGCCCGGGTAGCCTTCGGCGTACTTGTTGGTCAGAACCGAGCCCTGAGCTTGCAGCACTGCACGTGGAACAAAGTTCTCACTGGCAATCATTTCGAGCATGTCACGCTGACGAGAGAGCTCCCCTGCCATTGCCTCTGCGAGGTCGGGATCGAGTTCACGCAGCGATTGGTAGCGGACATCGTTATTGTTAGACCCGGTCATGAGTAGGTTTTCGACCTTTCAATGAAACTTCAATGCCACAGGCCATGCTAGCCCTTTATGGGGCAAACCACGAAAGCAGCACCATTCAGGTATGCCCCCTTTATTGACTCGTTTTCCGGTTTTCGGCACCCCCTTGGCACAATTGGAAGTATGACGCGCGCAACATCCCCCAGCCCGTACGTCGAGTTCAAACGCGAGCAGTGGCGCGAAATGCGCAAGAATATGCCTCTGGTGCTGACGGAAGAGGAAGCTGAACGACTTTCCGGTATCGGTGAAAACATCGACCTGGACGAAGTCGCCGAGGTCTATCTTCCGCTTTCTCGTCTGATTCACATGCGTGTGGCGGCGCATCGGGAGCTGAACGCCGTAACGTCGAACTTTCTTGGGGAAAATCCTTCGAAGGGGGCGTCGGTGCCGTTTATTATCGGTGTGGCGGGCTCGGTGGCGGTCGGCAAGTCAACGACGGCGCGTTTGCTGCAGGTGCTGCTCGAGCGCTGGGAGACTAATCCGCGGGTGGACTTGGTTACTACTGATGGCTTCCTCTATCCTTCTGAGGAATTGAATCGCCGTGGGATTATGCAGCGCAAGGGGTATCCGGAGTCGTATGATCAGCGTGCGTTGATGCGGTTTGTCACGGCGGTGAAGTCGGGGGCGCGGCATGTGAAGGCGCCGGTGTATTCACACACGCTCTATGACCGGGTGCCGGATGAGTTCGTCGATGTTGACCGTCCGGACATTCTCATTCTCGAGGGGCTCAACGTTTTGCAGACGGGCCCGACGCTGATGATTTCCGATCTTTTCGATTTCAGTGTCTACGTCGATGCCCCGCGCGCGGACATCGAACGCTGGTACATTAATCGTTTCCTCAGTCTCCGCCAGACGGCGTTTCGCGCTCCGGGCGCGCACTTCGCGGATTACGCCACGCTTGACGACGAAGCTGCGGCCGAGGTGGCCCGACGCATTTGGCAGCAGGTGAACTTGCCGAACCTGACGGAAAATATTTTGCCCACTCGAGTGCGGGCGTCATTAGTTCTTACGAAGTCTCGGGACCACAAGGTTTCGAGGGTCCGGATGCGCAAACTCTAACATCCGGAAATTTTTCCGGATGTAGGGAGGTTATTTGCCGAAGCGGCGTGAGCGCTGCGAAAAGTCTCGAAGTGCGCGGAGGAAGTCGATGCGGCGGAATTCGGGCCAGTAGGTATCGGTGAACCAAATCTCGGAGTAGGCGGTTTGCCAGAGGAGGAAGCCGCTGAGCCGCTGTTCTCCGGAAGTGCGGATGACTAGATCGGGGTCCGGTTGTCCGGATGTGTAGAGGCGGCGAGAAATGGCATCGGTGGTGATGCGCTCCTCAAGCTCGGAAGCATCGATTCCTTCGGCGACTGATTCCCGGATGATTCTGCGTACTGCGTCGACGATTTCCTGCCGGCCGCCGTAGCCAACGGCGATGTTGACCTGGATGCCGGTGTTGTTCGCAGTGACTTCTTCGTCGTGGCGTAGCCGGGCGGTCATTCTTTCCGGAAGGAGCTCGAGGTGGCCGACCATGCGCAGGCGCACGTCGTTAGGCGATTGCGCCAATTCGTCGACGACGTCGGCGATGATGTCGAACAGTAACTCCAGCTCTTCGGGGTCGCGCCCGAGGTTTTCGGTGGAGAGCAGGTAGATGGTGACCAGCTCGATTTCCTGCTCGGCGCACCAGCCGACGAATTCTGCGATTTTGCGGGAGCCGACGCGGTGGCCGTGGCTTACGTCGGTGAAGCCAGCCTCCCTCGCCCAGCGGCGGTTGCCATCGGCCATGATGGCAACGTGCTTGGGGCGAGGTTTTCCTTCTAGCTCTTGGGCTAGTTTGCGCTCGTAGAGCGGATACGCAATCCGCCGGAGTGAGGACGGCTGGTTTTCTTTCACATATGTAACCCTACCCAATGGGCACGGCCACTTTGTGCTTAGTCGCGTGCCTGCCGACGCTTCCGGACTTCTGCCGCAAGCGTACGCAGCAGCCGGTCGGTGGTTTCCCAATCCATGCACGCATCGGTGACGGACTTGCCGTATACGAGGCCCTTACGACCATCGGTAATTTTTTGCGCGCCGGCTTCGAGGAAGGACTCCATCATGATGCCGGTGATGCGCTCGTCGCCGCCCCCGATGAGCTTGCCGAGCTCCTCAACGACCTCGGCCTGGCGCACCTCGGATTTTCCGGAATTGGCGTGGGAGGCATCCACCATGATGCTGACGGTTTGCTCGGCCTTGTTCAGGCGCGCTTCGGCGTCGTTAAGCGATTCTTCGTCCCAGTTCGGGCCGGAGGTGCCACCGCGGAGGATGATGT
The DNA here is from genome assembly GCF_001807075.1 of Corynebacterium sp. HMSC14B06. Classification (NCBI taxonomy): domain Bacteria; kingdom Bacillati; phylum Actinomycetota; class Actinomycetes; order Mycobacteriales; family Corynebacteriaceae; genus Corynebacterium; species Corynebacterium sp. HMSC14B06. The sequence goes on from NZ_KV787356.1 coordinate 174,440, forward strand.
GGCAGTTGTGGTTGCCGGCGGTTTCGACAACGGCGGCGCGGCCTTGGTCGTTCATGCCGAAGAAGAAGTGCGGGTTTGCTGCGGAGACCAGCGAGTCCACGGCGACCTGGACGTTGCCGTCGGTGCCGTTCTTGAAGCCGATGGGCACGGAAAGTCCGGAAGCGAGCTGACGATGGACCTGCGACTCCGTGGTGCGCGCACCAATTGCACCCCAGGAGACGGCGTCGGAAATGTACTGCGGGCTGTTGGGCTCGAGGAATTCGGCGCCGGCGGGCAGGCCGGTGCGCAGGACCTCGATGAGTACCTCGCGGGCCATGTGCAGGCCCTTGTTGATTTTGAAGGAGCTATCCAGGTCGGGGTCGTTGATGAGTCCCTTCCAGCCGACGGTGGTGCGCGGCTTTTCGAAGTAGACGCGCATGACGACCAGCAGGTCCTCGTCGAGCTCATCGGCGGTGGCCTTCAGGCGGCGGGCGTAGTCGATGGCGGCCTCGGGGTCGTGGATGGAGCACGGGCCGACAACGACCAGCAGGCGATTGTCCTCGCGGGCGATGACGCGGGCGATGTCGAGTCGCGACTGCTCCACTTCGTTAACTAGGTTCGGGGTCAGTGGCTGTTTGGCCATGACCTCTTCTGGGGAGGGCAGGTCGTGGAAGGCTACGACACGGCGGTTCGCGGTAGAGGCGGGGGCTTCGAGGGAAGTTGGAGGGGTCATCTGAGGTCTCTTTTCTCTGGGGCGTTACGCATGTATTTGGCTGTAGATACGACAAAAGGCAGCGCCCCTATTGGTGGGGCTGCTGCCTTTGGCTCCGGTTGGTGGCGACGTGACGATTAGCCGCCGGCTGTGACTATGTCGTCACTGCCTCCGGAGCCTTCGAAAAATAAAATCGCCACATACGCATGTGCTTGACTGTAGCGCACTGCCTAGAATCCCGCAATTCGAACTCCAAATCCCGCCACACGGGAAACAATCAGGGGCGCGCGCAACTGCCCGTCGTCAAGCGACGCGCACACACCTTGACGCTGACTACTCCGCTTCACGACGCTGCTCTGCTGCAGCCATCGCCTTATCCACAGCCTCGGAATCGAAGGGATCCATGCCGTGCGCCTCGGCGAACTTCCGGCGAGCGGCCATGCGCTTCGCGCGCCGCGAGAGATCCCAGCCGAGAGCCAGGATGACGATGAGCAAAACGACAATGATGAGCAGGCCAACAGGAGAGGCCTTTCCGAAGTCAGCACCCCGCGGACCAGTGGGGTTCTGCGCCAGGAAAATTGTCGTGCGAGCCGCCAAGGCATCGAAGCTTTCAATCATGAGTTCCAGCTTAGCGTTAATTCCGGACTATTCCGCGTCGGGGTCGATACCGGCGAAGAGATCGGTCTCTGGCAGCTCGGTCTGCACTCGAGTGCGGGCAAGCTCAAACTCTTCGGTCGGCCAAACGCGCTGCTGAATGTCTACCGGCACGGCGAAGAATGGCCCGTTCGGATCGATCTGCGTAGCGTGCGCCAGCAGCGCCTGATCCCGCTGCTGGAAGTATTCGCCGCACTCGACCTGTGTGGTCACGCGGGTCATGATGTCGCCGGGAGTCTTAGTCCAACGGCGGAAGGACTCGGCCAGCGGGCTTTCCAAACCGTTGTCGCGGTAGTAGTTGTCCAGCGCGATGAGACGCGCCTTGATGAAACCGTGAGTGTAGTAGAGCTTGGAAATTTCCCATGGTTCACCGAGCTCGGGGTACTTATCCGTTCCAGACTCCAGCCAAGCGCGCATGGACACGATATGGGTCATGATGTGGTCCGGGTGCGGGTAGCCACCGTTTTCGTCGTAAGTAATGACGACGTGCGGACGAAACTCGCGGATTGCCCGAATGAGAGGCTTGGTCGCATCCTCGACCGATTGGCGAGCAAACACACCGTGCGACAGCACCGGCACCGGGTTGCCCGCAGGCAGACCGGAGTCGGTAAAGCCGAGCCACTCATGTTCAACGCCGAGAGTCTCAGCGGCTGCAGCCATTTCGTGAACGCGCACTGCGGCGATATTCTCCCGCACCTCCGGCCGATCCATCGCAGGGTTGAGAATGCTACCGGCCTCACCGCCGGTGCAGGTCACCACTTTGACGCGATGCCCTTCCGCCGCATATCGGGCCATCGTTGCGGCGCCCTTGCTCGATTCGTCATCAGGATGAGCGTGAATTGCCATCAGACGAAGTGTCAATTGAAGTCACTCCCGCTACTATCTCAGTCCATGTTTCCTGGCCAAGGCCGGAGCCCTTCGACCGCAACGATGCTACTCCAGCACCGTTTCAATACCGCCCCACTATAGCGCTGCACCATCATATGACCACGCAGCATCGCTACTCGGCGGAACGACATAGCAGCAGGACACCGCGCCACACCAGAAAGATTGTTTAACTGTCAACATTTTACCACGTCGACTGAGAACTCCGATAGGCTAAAAAGCATGGCTGAAAGTTCGGAGCGAAACACCCGAAATACCGCAGCGCCTAACGAGCAGCGCGAGCGCTATGGGGACAACAGTCGCACTCTCCCCGCAAAATTGGTTGTCATCGCTATTGTTGGCATGCTCGTCATCGCCGGCGCATACATCTTCGTTCAGATGAACCGCGTCTCCGCCCCGGATGTCTCTGCAACGCAAGCGGGCTGGAGCCGCACTCCAGGCAAGGAAGATGAGCAGTTCATCTTCACGCTGGACGTCACCCGCGAAAAGCCGGAGCTGGATAGCTACTGCATTATCTATGCGCTGAACTATGACGTGGCAGAGGTCGGGCGTCGCGACGTATTCATCCCGGGCGGCGGCCCCGCTACCGTGCGGATGGACGTCCCCATTGCCACCCGCGAGCTGGCCGTCGCAGGCGATGTCTATGGCTGCTCCACCGACATTCCGAAGTTCCTCGCACCTGCGAAGTAATCTCCCTTCGCGACTGAGGATCATGCGCTGCGGGGGCACGTCGTAAAGCGCGCGCGACAACACTCCGACGCGCCTGTTATTGCCATGTGGCGTGACAGTGCTATCCTGTGACGCAGCCGACGGCCCCACGCGGGGCCGCTTTTGTATTAAATAGCCAAAAACACAGGAGGAACCATGACTGAGGCAAAGAACAATAGCCCATGGCTCACCCAGGAGTCCTACGACAAGCTCAAGGCCGAGCTTGAGGCGCTATATGAAAACCGCCCGGTCATCGCCGCCGAGATTAACGAGCGTCGCGAAGAGGGCGACTTGAAGGAAAACGCCGGCTACGATGCCGCTCGTGAGCAGCAGGGACAGGAAGAGGCACGCATCCGCTACCTCGAAGACCTGCTCCAGCGCGCCACCGTCGGCGAGATTCCGCAGGAGTCCGGTGTGGCTCTGGTCGGCACCGTGGTCCACGTCTACTACGACGGCGACGAAGACGACACCGAGACCTTCCTCATCGGTACCCGTGGCGCTGACTCCTCCAACCCGAACCTGGAGACCTACTCCACCGATTCCCCGCTGGGCAAGGCTCTGGTCGGCGCTAAGGAGGGCGAGACCCGCACTTACGCTTCCCCGAGCGGCGACGAAGTGTCTGTCACTGTGGTCAAGGCTGAGCCGTACGACCCGGAGATGGACGCCTAAGCGCTCCCGGCGTTAGACCGCCTCAACCCAGGCGGGGGTTAAGTAGCAAAAAGTGTGTCCGCTCGGC
>NZ_KV787357.1:0-536 GCF_001807075.1 Corynebacterium sp. HMSC14B06
AAAGACACACTTTTCTTTACTTAACCCGTGCTTTACGACGATCCCCGCGACAAACACCTGGTAAAACAAAGAATCCCCAGCCCGTTTTCGGACTGGGGATTAATTGTGGCCAGAAGCGGGATCGAACCGCTGACCTTCCACTTTTCAGGCGGACGCTCTACCGACTGAGCTATCTGGCCAGACTTGAAATTAATCAAGTGGCGACCCTGACGGGACTTGAACCCGCGACCTCCGCCGTGACAGGGCGGCGCGCTAACCAACTGCGCCACAGGGCCTTAAATGCCGTGCTCAACTTTCTGGATTACCAGCGCTGTGCACGAGTTGTTACTCTACAGAACAGCGCTGAACATAAGCAAATCGCCAGTTCATGGCAGATATTTTAAGTTGAAAACTGACATCCAGCCCCGGGTCTCGGGGCAACCTAGACTGTGGCAAAAGCTCTCCCCACCAAACCCGGGTAAAGCCCCCCTCTCCCCCAGTGTCACTGATGCGAGTTACTGACTACGTTTATGGCTGGCGGCGTTGGGGCGATGCGA
>NZ_KV787357.1:556-1653 GCF_001807075.1 Corynebacterium sp. HMSC14B06
AAACTCATACAGTTTCACATTTGCAGCCCGTAGTTTTTGGCTTCTCACCAGTCACCATCTTGAGAATCAGACACACTTTTTGTCCATTACCCACGCCGACGCCCAGCGCACCACTAACCAAAAGCAAAAAACGCCAGCTCCAACCGGAACTGGCGTTTAGAATTGCGACCCTGACGGGACTTGAACCCGCGACCTCCGCCGTGACAGGGCGGCGCGCTAACCAACTGCGCCACAGGGCCATCATGATTTTTAGTGGTACTCCCAACGGGATTCGAACCCGTGTTGCCGCCGTGAAAGGGCGGAGTCCTAGGCCTCTAGACGATGGGAGCCCGACTTAACGCTGCAAAGAGTTGGCCACTCAATGGCATATTCCGCGTACATCTGCAGTGTATGAACATTGCAATTGCGCGCGCTCTTGGCAACGTAAAGAACTATAGAGGATAAGTACCCTTTTCCCAAAATCCACAGCTGAACTGGGATTTCTTACTATTTACGAAAGCGCTATTAGCGCTCCGATAAGCTCGTCACTATGGCAACTCCGGATTTCATTGTTCAGCTCCGCGAAAAAATAGGCCACGCTCCGCTATGGCTCCCCGGTGTCACAGCTGTCGTCATTCGCGATGTTTCGCCGAATGCACCGATGTACGCCCTGCCTGAAGTATTGCTGGTTCGCCGCTCCGATAATGGGGAATGGACTCCAGTTACCGGAATCATCGACCCGAACGAGCAGCCTCACGACGCCGCCGTGCGGGAGGTAAAGGAAGAAACTGGACTCGATGTCACAGTCGAGGCCCTGCTCGGCACCGGCGCCGTCGGCCCTGTCGAATACCCCAATGGCGATGTCACCTCTTACGTGGATATCGCCATGCGCTGCAGTGTTGTCGGCGACGACGTCCCCCATGTCGCTGACGACGAATCGACCGAAGTCGGATGGTTTCAGATCTCACAGATGCCGCCTATGAAGCCACGCTTCCGTCTAATAGTCGCCGATGCTGTCGCGCAGCTCAAGCACCCCGCGGGCTTCAAGCCGCGAATGGGTTACCACAAGCGGGAGAAGTAGCTGCCGCGGGTTAAGTAAAGAAAAGTGTGTCCGCATG
>NZ_KV787358.1:0-48375 GCF_001807075.1 Corynebacterium sp. HMSC14B06
GCATGCGGACACACTTTTCTTTACTTAACCCTGGTTTTCCGGTACTTATGGGCGCGGTATTGGCTCTGCCTGCGCTCATATCGATGAGCTATTCACTTGTGGCCAGGCTATAGCTCATCGATATGTGAATACCTCATCGATGAGTGAATACCACCCATGAGCCACCCACGCCCGCAAGCCACCCACGATCCACCCACGAGCCACCCATGAGCCACCCACGAGCCACCCGCACCCGAATCCCCAAACCCCAAACCTCAACGCCTCAGTATTCGAAACATCTCAAACTCGCAATATCTGCCTAACGGTCTAGACTGTGGAACCATGATTCGTACTGAGTCCATTCTTGACCTTGCTACCGTAGCCTCGGGGCAGTCCCACGCCGACGCCCTACAGGGCTCCATCGATTTGGCGCAGACAGCGGAAAAGGCCGGGTATCAGCGTATTTGGTACGCAGAGCACCACAATATGAACTCCATCGCATCCTCGTCGCCGGCCGTTCTTATCGCAGCCGTGGCTGCAAAAACCGAGAGCATCACCCTCGGCTCCGGCGGCGTCATGCTGCCGAATCATGCACCGCTGACGGTCGCGGAGCAGTTCGGCACGCTCGCGAACCTGTACCCGAATCGCATCGAGCTGGGGCTTGGCCGCGCTCCGGGCACTGACCAGGCCACTATGCGTGCGCTGCGTCGTGACCCGCGCTCTTCTGATTCCTTCCCGCAGGATGTGCAGGAGCTGCGCGGTTACCTCTCCGACGAGTCGCTGATTAAGGGCATCAACGCGATTCCGGGCCGTGGCACCTACGTGCCGCTGTACATCCTGGGCTCCTCGCTCTTTGGTGCTCAGCTCGCGGCGGCGCTCGGCTTGCCGTACGCGTTTGCTTCGCACTTCGCGCCGGACGCGCTTCGCGATGCCATCGCGGTCTACCGCGAGCAGTTCCAGCCTTCTGAGCAGCTGGATAAGCCGTACGCTTTTGCGGCCATGAATGTGATTGCGTCGGAAAGCGAAGAAGACGCACAGCAGCAGTACTTCGCTACCCGCAGGAACATGGTCAGGCGGTTCCTGAGTCGCGGTGGGCATCACCTCACTGACGATGAGGCGGAGATTCTGATGGATACCCCGCAGGGGCGTCAGGTGCAAAATATGTTCCGTCACACGGCGGTCGGCACGGTGGCGCAGGTGCGTGAGCAGATTGCGCAGTTCGGTGAGTACTCGACGGCGGATGAGCTGATTGTGGCTCATCAATCGCTGAAGGTTCCTGACCGGCTGCGTTCGGTGGAGCTCACCGCGGAGGCCGCGGGGCTGACGGCGTAAGGCTCCAGGCCCCGACCCCCGAGGCGCGCGGCCTTAAACTGACCCGCTTACTCCACTGCAGCCAGCGGCAGCGACTTTTCGCTGGCAATCTGCATGATTTCGGCGTTGGTGCGCTCGCGGAGGAAATCCGCAAGCTCCTCGCGGTTGCTCGCGCGTGTGGCCTCGGTCAGGGCGGCGGCAAAGTGCGGCTCCAGCGCTGCCACGGCCACGTAGCCGTCGGCGCTGGGGTAGAGGCCGTACGTCCACAGGCCGCCACCGAGTAGTCCGCCGGGCGCCGTCATGCCGTACTTCAGCGGCGCGGCACCGGTCTCACCAGCCTGCTTCAGGCCGATGCGGCAGTGCAGTCCAGACTGCTTTACGACGTCCGCCCCAGCACCTGCCCGCTTAATCAACCCGGCAAGGGCAGCGGTGACCGCAAAGTGCGCGCCCAGAATGTCGCCCAACAGCACCGGCGGCATGGCCGGGGGCGTGAGGGTTCCGGCCTCCGCCTGGTAGGTCAGGTCATGGCCAGGGGTTTCTGGAGCTTCGGTATCACCGACAATGTCGATATGTACCGGCCCATTCGGGCGCTCGTGGAGGCCCGCCAGCCCCATGCGTTCCAGCGCGGAGGGGCGAACCGAGGTGATGACCACATCGGCCTCATCGATCAGCGAGCTCAGCTGTGCGCGACCCTCATTGCTCTTCAGATCCGCCTGGATAATCTCGTGACCTGCGGACATAGCTTCATACCAGGAGCGGCCGAAGGCGCCGAGCGGATCGCCTGTTGGTGGCTCGACCTTAATCACCCGGGCGCCTAGCTGGCCCAAGTGCTGAGCGGCCAGTGGTCCCGGTACGTTAATGGCGAAGTTGACGACAGTGATGCCTGCGAGGCTGGTGTGCAGCTCGGGGGAAAACATAGTTCCACACTAGAACACATCTATCTGTCCGCCGACGCTTTCGGCCAACTTCAACTGGTTGATCCAGCCGCCCTCGCCGACGCGCAGTCGGAAAATCGGGCGGTGAGCAGGGCGGGCCTCGTAGCGGACACGGGCAATCTGACCGGTTTTGGCCAGGTCCATAGCGGTTCCCTCGGTGGCCAACTGGGTGCGCGCGGCGGTGAGGCGCTCGATGACGTCGTCAAGCGCGGCGAGCACGGGTTCGGTGTTGTTCTCACACCAGGACATGACCATGTCGGGAGCAGCGGCGGCGACGCGGGTGCAGTCGCGGAAAGAGCCGGCTGCAAGCGAAATGGCCAGGGGGCCACCGGCTTCACCGGCGGCGGCAATTGCGTAGGCCGCCAGGTGTGGCATGTGGGAGATGCGGGCGACGCTGGCATCGTGGTGATCGCTCAGCGCTGGAATGAGCTGACTGCCAAGAGCTGCTCCCAAGTTGGCGACCTGCGAAAAGACTTCAATCCACCGCTCCGGGACGGGCTCGCCCGCAGCGTCGGCAGCGGCTGCCAGGTCGTAGGTGATGACCCAGGGGGCGCCGTCGAAAAGCCCTTCGAGTGTGGCGGACCAGCCTGCCTGCGCGGACCCCGCCATTGGGTGCGCGCCGACGAAGCGTTCCTCCATCCCGCGAGCGGAGACCTCGGCGGCGACGGCCGCCTTCACGGAGACCACATCCGTGATGCCACAGCTGGGGGCGTGCTCGTTGATGGCGTCGAGCATCGTGCCGACGACTGTCATGGGGGTGCCGATTACGATGAGCGCGCGGCTGGCCTCCGCGCGTTCGAGCGTGGCTTGAAGATCTGTACTGGCGTCGAATCCCTCCTTCGTGGCTTCCTTGACCGTCGCGGACGAGCGATTCCAACCGAAGCATTCGACGTTATGGGCCCGCAGGTCGCGCATCATGGAGCCACCGATGAGGCCCAAACCGAGGATGCATACCGCGGGTAGTTGTGCAGCTGACAGGGAGGACGAAGCAGGGGAGGGGGACTCGAAATTGCTCACCTGACAAGCATGACATACAGCGACTAGCGTTGTGGGTTATGAGCACGACCTTTTCCGGAGGGTACACCTCCGATGACGACCGCTCCTTCGCGGTTGCCGTAACTATGGGGGAGCGCGGTTGGCGCGTCGTCGACCTCGGGGACGACGCCACCGATTCGCTCGCTGACGCCGCACAGGCGCTGCGCAATCTGCGTTCGGAACGCGCTGCTGTCGGAATGCTCAATATCGACGACGACTATTTCATTCTCGTGCGCCAGGGCGTTGGGTCGCTGCGCGTAGCGCTTTCCGACGCTACCGCTGCCGTGACCGATGACATCGCGGCAGATGTGTTCGACGAGCTGGATCTGGATATCCCCGACCTCGACGAGGACGAGCTCGACGATGTCGATGCCTGGGCTGAGGGGGACATGGATATCCTCGCTGACCTGGGCTGTTCGGAGGAAGCCCTGGAGTCCATCTGTGACGATCAGTCGCTGTGGGCGTCCGAGCAGCTTCTGGCCATTGCCGAGGAGTTGGGGTGTGCCGAGGAGCTAGCCGATGTCGCCGACCTGGATTACGACGGCGACGATGACGACTACGACCCCTATGACGACTAACTCTGAGAAAGGTCATTTGCACGAGAGGCCAAGCGCGCTTGCGGCCAGCCAGCCAGCTGGTCGGCCAAGCGCCCTGCCCCGTCGAAAACAGGACATTTTCGACGAAGAGTGGATGCGCCTGGCTATCGCCGAAGCTGCTCACACGGCCCCCGGGGATGTGCCGGTGGGAGCTGTGGTCGTGGATGCCGGGGGCAAGGTTGTGGGCCGGGGTTCGAACCGTCGGGAAGCTGATGGTGATCCGCTTGCCCACGCCGAAGTCATTGCGTTGCGCGAGGCCACCCGCGCTGTTGGTGACGGCTGGCGGCTGGAGCAGTGCACGTTGGTCGTGACACTTGAGCCGTGCGTGATGTGCGCCGGCGCGTGCGTCATGGGGCGCGTGGGGCGTGTGGTCTTCGGCGCGTGGTCGCCCAAGACCGGCGCGTGCGGCTCTATCGCCGATGTCATCCGCGATCCCGCCCATGCATTCACGCCGCAGGTGCGCGGGGGTGTGCTTGCCGACGAATGCTCCGTTTACCTGCGGGAATTCTTCGAACGGCAACGGCAGTCGGAAGCATGAGCGGGGTCACAGTTAGGTCACAATTCCCGCTGTGGCCGTGACGAGTCTTCATTTTCACGTACCGTCGGAACTAGTGGGGCTGCTAGACGGTGGCTCTAAAGAATAGATAAGTCGTTTACATAGGAGGCTTACATAATGAGCGAGCTGCAGAACAAGGCCGACGAGTTGGGCGGCAAGGTTAAGGAAGCTGCCGGCGACGCCGTTGGCAATGACGACCTGTCAAACCAGGGCAAGGGCGAGCAGGCTGCGTCCAAGGTCAAGCAGGGTGCTGAGGACCTGAAGGACAAGGCTACTGAGACCTTGGGCAAGCTGACTGACAAGTAAAGCGCTTAGCTCTCGGGTAGAGATAACCCCAACCTTCTCCGCTTCTGATGTGCGGAGACGGTTGGGGTTCTTTGTGTTTCGATGGCCGGCTGTCAGCGTTGGGGCTGGCTACAGCTTCTGAGCTACCAGGTCATCCAGTGGTTCGGCGGACAGAAGGTACGGGGCAATCTCGAAGACGGTGCGGGCACCAGTCTCGCCAGCTTGCTTCAGGCGGTAGGCAGCGCGACCGTAGGCAACCTGGACGGCAGCGGTGAAGTCGGGGTTGCGCTCCAGTTCGAGACCGAACTCGATGACGTGACCGGAGGTACCGGCCTGGCCACGGGTAATGACCTGGCCGCCGTGCGGCATGCCCTGGTGGTCGCGGTCGAACTCCTCTTCAGAGATGAAGTCCACGATGGTCTCGTATGGGGCAAAGTAATCCGGCATGGTCACGATAGTTTCGCGAATCTGCTCCTTGAGCTTGGCATCCTCGTCGGCGTCGCCGGTTTCCTCAGCGACGACGAAGCAGTGGCGCAGGTGGCACTCGTTACCCTTCAGGTCTGCACCCTCGCCCTTCTTTACGGCCTCGATGGCTTCCGGGTTTGGCTTGGTGTACTGGACACCCTTTTTCACTCCCGGCACGCGACGCACGGCGTCGGAGTGGCCCTGTGACAGGCCCGGTCCCCAGAAGGTCATCTGGTCTGCTCCCGGCAGGATGGCAGCGCCCAGGACGCGGTTCAGGGAGAACAGGCCCGGGTCCCAACCAGTCGAAATCATCGCGATGTTGTCACCTTCGCGCGCGGCGGCGTCCATGGCCGCACGGTGCTTCGGAATCTCGTGGTGGTTGTCGTAAGTGTCGACCGTCGTAAAGCTCTTTGCCAGCTCAGGGGCCTGCTCCGGGACATCGGTGGCCGAGCCGAGGCACACGAACAGGACATCTACCTCGTCCTTGTACTTTTCGACATCCGCCGCCGGGAGTACGCGGGCCTCCGTGTCCAGCGAATCGCGGCGGGAGAAGACACCGACGAGCTCCATGTCCGGCTGATCAGCGATAACCTTTTCGACGCTACGGCCCAAGTTGCCGTAGCCGATGATGGCGGAACGAATCATGAGGGAGAACCCTTTCTGTGAGGCTGTACTTGTGTATTCAGTTTCTAGATTTCAAGCTACAGACTATTCCTTCATATCTCAGCCGGCTTTGGCTGCCCCGAATAGCGCGGTGATTTAAGTGGATAGTGCAGTAGATGGAGTGATTTGGGGTGGCGGGGGTTGTGGTTCTGTGTGAACGGCTTGGCGAAGGACCGGCGGTGTCGACTGTGCGGACAGCTGAGCCTTTTGACCTGGGGATTTGGTAGATAAAGGGGCTACCTGTAACGTTTTCTAGCGGTGACGTGTCCGAGCGGCCGAAGGTGAAGCACTCGAAATGCTTTGTGCGGTAACCCCGTACCGAGGGTTCAAATCCCTCCGTCACCGCCAATGAGACCCCCGGTGGTTCCTTTAAGTAGGAGCCCCGGGGGTTTTGCATTTAATCGGCCCAGATTGCCTGGGTGTGGCGGGGGTGCAGGAGGTGTCCGTCGTAAAGCGGTAAATGGCGAGGCGTCTGACCTGGAGCGCCGAAATCACAAAAATAACATCAGTAACACGCACCCCATTGTTCACGTTTATCCGGGAAGTCCGCTACTCTTAGCAAAAGTATTTCCGGTTTTTATGTCGTGCCCGCCCCCAGTGACTACGCCAGCGCCAGAGTTGACGTCGGTCAATCCGGGGTGGTCGCTAGCATCGGAGTAGCGAAGAGGCTTCGAACTGCAGGTGAAGTCCGAGGGAGTGCTTGGTTAGCGCGAACTCGGGGGAAGCGGCAGTTGGGGCGGTCCAGGCGAATATTAGACGTAAGGGAAACTTGACATGGCAAAGGCCTTGTTCAAACTCGGCAGGTTCTCCTACCTGCATAAATGGACTGTGATCATCGCGTGGTTGCTGATTTTGGCGGGGCTGGGCGGTGCAGTTGCCGCATTCCAGAAGGGGTTCATCGACCAGTTCTCGATCCCCGGCATGCCGTCGGCAACGGCTTCTCACGTGATTGAGGAAAAGTTCCCCGATGTTCCGAACCCAATTCGAGAGCAGCGTGTCTATGTCGCCTTCGAGGCTCCCGAGGGGCAGAGGCTCGATGACCCACAAAATAAAGAAGCTGTTGACCAGGTTATTAATGGCATTCGCGACAATGTCGGCCAAATCTCCGATGATTTGCAACTCCACAACCCGGTAGACCTCAATCCGAAGATGCAGGCGATGGTCAAGGAACAGGGCATGGCTGCCGGCCTGCCCAAGGATGTTGCCGAGGCCGACGCCAATGCCCTGCGTACCGTGTCCGATGACGGTCGCTACGGTATTTCCACCTTCGTTTTCGACGCCAAGATGCCGCAGGACATCGAACCGGAGAATATGCAGGCGCTTCTCGACGCAATGCAGGCCGGTCGTGACGCCGGTATCAAGGTCGAGGCCTCTGGCCCGGGCATGCAGCCCGCGATTGAGGTAGCTCCGACCTCGGAGATTATCGGTGTGACCGTGGCATTTATCGTGCTGGTTGTCACCTTCGGATCTCTGGTCGCTTCGTTCCTGCCTATTGTGACGGCGGTAGTGGGCATTATCATCGGTGTCTTCGGCGTGACATTGATGACCGCATTCACCGACGTCAACTCGATTACCCCGGTACTTGCCGTCATGTTCGGCCTGGCTGTCGGTATTGACTACGCACTGTTCATCCTCTCTCGCTACAGGGCAGAAAGAGCCCGAGGGATGACCAACGAAGACGCCATCGGCATGGCTACCGGTACGGCTGGCTCCGCTGTGGTTTTCGCCGGCCTCACCGTGATTGTCGCGTTGGCAGCGCTGACGGTGGCCAAGGTGCCGTTCATGTCTCTGATGGGTATTTCGGCGGCAATTACGGTGGCCTTCACAGTGCTGGTCTCTCTGACCCTGCTGCCGGCAGTTATGTCTCTGCTGGGCGACAAGGTCTTCGCTGGTCGCGTGCCCGGTGTTGCCGGCAACCCCTCGCGTAATGCGCGCAAGGGACGCCGCTCTTCCTTCTTCGGTGAGATGACGATGGGGCGACGTTGGGTCACTTTCGTGCACAAGGCCCCAGGGTTGTTCCTGGTCGGCTGTATCGTCTTGCTGTTGGCATTGGCCTACCCGGCCATGCACTTGAAGCTGGCGCTGCCGTCCGACTCTACTGCGGCTAAGGACAGCACGAACCGCAAGGCCATCACCATGATTGAAGAGGGCTTCGGTGCGGGACGTAACTCTCAGCTCATCATTATTGCCAAGTCGGACGATGTGAAGCCCGATGCACCGGTGCTCAAACCACTTATCGAGTCCCTGAGACAGACCAACCCGGAACTCTCTGACATCGAGGCCGCCCGCAAGGCTTCCTATAGTTACGCTGTCGACCAGTTCAAATCCAACGTCGGTGTCGAGCACATCCAGATGATTGGCATGAATCATGACGGCACTGCGGTCAAGATGATTATGACCCCGAAGTCGGGTCCACTCGATCCTGCGACCAAGCAGCTGATGAACGCGGTGCGCGATCAGCAGAAGCAGATTGAGCAGACCACCGGCCTATTCACCGGTGTCACTGGTCTGGTTCCTATTGAAATTGACATCACCGACCGCCTCCAGGGCGCAATGCCGCTCTACTTGGGCGTTGTCGTGGGTCTGGCAGTGATCCTGCTGCTGATGATTTTCCGTTCCCTGATGGTGCCGTTGACTGCGGGTGTGGGCTTCTTGCTCTCTGTCGCAGCCGCATTCGGTGTCACAGTGGCATTTTTCCAGGACGGCCTCTGGGGCGTGATTAGCACTCCGGGTCCGCTGGTCAGCTTTGTGCCAATCTTCCTCATCGGCGTGACGTTCGGTTTGGCCATGGACTATCAGGTCTTCCTGGTTTCCCGCATGCGCGAGCATTACACCCACAACAAGGGTGAATCCTCACCAGAGTCGAAGTACAACGCGGTCGAAGAATCGGTCGTTGAGGGCTTTACTCTCGGCGCTCGTGTGGTCACTGCCGCTGCGATTATTATGATCTCCGTCTTCGCGGCTTTCGCCGGGCAGCCCCTGGCGATTATTAAGGTATTCGGCTTCGCGCTGGGTGCCGCAGTGCTTTTCGACGCCTTCGTTATTCGCATGACCTTCATCCCGGCATCCATGTTCCTGCTTGGCCGCGCTACGTGGTACATGCCGAAGTGGCTGGACAAGGTGTTGCCTTCTGTGGATGTCGAAGGCTCTGCCCTGGAAGAGGTTTCCGAGGAGCTGGTGGAGAAGGGCCGCCGCGAGCGTATGGCTCGCGGTGAGTCCCTGTTGCCCGAAAGCGAAGGTGCTGGGCGTGGCTTTGGCGACACGGACGCTGACGAGGACGAAACAGACAGTGCCGATGGTGAAGTTGGTGCTGGTGCAGCCGCTGCGGCGGGCGCGGCGGGCGCGGCGGGCGCAGCAGGTGGTACCGCTGTGGCGGTTGCGACCAAGAAGCGTAACCGCTGGATTCCGAAGCGGAAGAAGGCAAAGCTGGAAGAGCTTGAGCCCGCTGACCAGGCGGAGCAGGCCGAACAGCCGGAGCGCTCTGACCAGGCTGAGCGAGCCGAACCGTCCGCCCCGACGGCACCAGCTGAGCCGGAGCAGGCCGAACAGCCGGAGAAGCCGACACAGCCGGAGCCGACAGAACAGCTCATGCAGTCCGCGCCAGCTGAACCAACTGACGCCCAGCCGAACCCGGAAAATGCTAAGGACATCGAGGTCCGCCCGTACTTCAGCCCGGCTCGTAAGCGGAAGAAGATTACGGTTGCGGAACTGATGAAGCGCGAAGGACTCGAAGAGGAAGCGCCACGTCGTAGCCGCGCCGTGTGGGACCCGGAAAACGCTGCCCAACCCGAGGAAAATGACAGCGCTGAGTAACTTGCGAATAGCACCCAGGTAACCTCAATGCATTAGCACTGGACCACAACCAAGGAGCTTCATGTCGCAGTCGAGGACGACGGGCTTTGACGTCGTAAAGCAAATCGAAGGCGCGCGCGGACGTGCTGGCACCATCCACACCCCGCATGGCGATATTGCTACGCCGGCGTTCATTCCGGTCGGCACGAAGGCGACCGTGAAGACGCTCACGCCCGAGCAGGTGCGATCCACCGGCGCGCAGGCCATGCTGTCGAACGCGTACCACCTGTATCTGCAGCCCGGCGAGGAAATCGTCGACCAGGCCGGCGGGTTGGCAAAGTTCTCCAACTGGAACGGCCCGACATTCACCGACTCCGGCGGATTCCAGGTGCTCAGCCTCGGCGCGGGCTTTAAAAAGACCCTCGCGATGGACGTCACCGGCATGCAGAAAGACGACATCGTCGCCGAGGGCAAAGAGCGCAACGCGTTTGTCGACGAGGACGGCGTGACTTTCCGCTCGCACATCGATGGCTCCGAGCATCGCTTCACGCCGGAGGTGTCCATGCGTATTCAGCACGCGCTGGGCGCCGACATCATGATGGCGTTCGACGAGCTCACCACGCTGATGAACACCCGCGGCTACCAGGAGGCATCCGTCGAGCGCACGCACCGCTGGGCGCGCCGTTGCCTGGAGGCTCACAACGAGCTGACGATTTCGCGCGGTCAGGTCGATGCGCATGTTCATTCGCTTGACGACGGCCAGTTGCCCATCCAGCAGTTATTCGGTGTCGTGCAGGGTGCGCAGTACGAAGACCTGCGCCGCAAGGCCGCCCGCGGGCTGGTGGAGCTCTCCCGCGAGTTCGAGGATGCCGGCCAGCTCGGCTTCCACGGCTATGGCATTGGTGGGGCGATTGAGAAGCAGAACCTGGGCCTGATCTGCGGTTGGGTCAACGACGAGCTTCCCGACGACCGCGCCCGCCACCTGCTGGGGATTTCCGAGCCGGACGATATTTTCGCCGCTGTCGAGGCCGGTGCCGACACCTTTGACTGCGTGGCTCCGACCAGGCTTGCCCGCCGTGGTGGTGTGTACACGCTCGATGGCCGGATGACCTTGACGAATGCCCGCTTCAAGAACGACTTCCGCCCCGTGGATGCGGAGGTGCCCTCCTACACTTCGCTGAATTATTCCCGGGCCTACCTGCATCATCTGTTGAAGGCCAAGGAGTACCTGGCTGGCACGCTGTGCACGATTCACAACCTGTTTTTCATGGTGCAGCTGGTGGAGAACATTCGCGCTGCGATCCTGGAGGACCGGTTCTTCGAGTATCGCGATGAGTTCATGGGCCGCTACTACGCCAACGGTGGTCGTGCGGTGGGGAATTAGGGGCCGGCTGGGCTGGGGAGTGCTTGGGTCGGTTGGGCTGTGGCTGGGCTGGGGCTAGGCTTCTGCCTTTTCGCACTTCACGACAGCCATGTCACCTCGTGCCATCTGTGGAGGTGGCATGAGGTGACACCAGTGGCGTGAAGTGGAGGCAGGGCGGCTGGGGGGCGGGCAGCCAGACCGCGCCCGAGCCAGAGCCAGCGGGAGTTTCGAGGGCTGTTAGCAGCAGCAAGAAAAACTTTCGTCGATGGATTGTAACCTTTCGTTTCGGTTGGGCCGTCTAAAGAAGTGAAAAGCGAAGAAGAGCTTCGCTGGAAGACTTCGAGGGAAGAGGCCCACAATGAGCGAGAACAACACAACTCAGAACGAGAACACCACCGACACCACTGCAACCGACACCACCACACAGTCAATGCAGGGCACTCAGGCAACCGGCAACGGTTACAACCTGGGCCGAGATGTTGACAACGATGGTGTGAACGACGTCAACCACTACCAGGATGCAACTGGCGCTAACTTCGCCACCCACTACGACCAGCAGGGCAATACCGTCATGGAAGAGGCCGATCTCGACGGCGACGGCTACTACGAGACCACCGCTCGCCCAATTGATGGCGACACCGTTCAGTTCCAAACTGATGCCACCGGCGACGGTCAGATGGATGTCTCGCGATACGCCGACATGTACGGTCATACGTACCAGCAGTGTTGCGGGTCATGACGTTGTAGTCACGAATCGGGGATGAAGGAACGGGTCCCTGACCGGCACGATGGGTGGTGCTGAAGCCGTCCATCCGCTGGAAGAGACCCGTTCCATGACCCACCGTAATTCGCCGCTGACCCCTGCCGGCAGGCTCCGCCTGGTTGAACGTGTCGAAACCGATGGCCGTCCCATCGCCCACGTCGCCGCCGAAGCAGGCATCGCCCGCTCCACACTCACGAAGTGGGTCAACCGCTATCGCGACGACGGCATCGAAGCTCATCAGGACCGCTCCAGTGCTCCGGCCAGGCGTCTATCGCGGCTGCCGACCGAGGTCCTCGAACTCATCGACGCCTGGCGACGGGACCGCAAGTGGTCTGCTCGCCGCATCTCCCTGGAACTCGCCGGCCGCGGCTACCACTACTGCGTCCGCACTATCGGCAGATGGCTGCAGCGGCTGGGGATCTCCCGCCGCCGAGACCTCGACACGACAGGGGAGAACAACCGAGAGAACGGGAAGATCATCGCCCGCTTCCCGGGCCACATGCTCCACCTGGACGTGAAGAAGGTCGGCCAGATTCCCGGCGGTGGAGGCTGGCGACTCCACGGCCGCGGCAGCACCCGAGCACGCCACCAGCGTGTGGGCTACACCTACCTCCACTCCGCGATCGACGGCTACTCCCGCCTCGTCTACACCGAGGCGCTCGAGAACGAGACCGCGGCGACCACCATCGCCTTCTTCTCCCGAGCCCGTGCTCTCTTCGCTGCGCACGGCATCAATCGCCTGGTCCGGGTGGTCACCGACAACGGCGCCAATTACCGCGCGAGGACCTTCGTGCGCACCGTGACCGTGCATGCTTCACGGCATCAACGGACTCGGCCCTACACGCCGCGGCACAACGGGAAAGTCGAGCGCTATCAGCGGATACTCGCCAAGGAATGCCTCTACGTCCACGCCTTCTACTCCGAAGACGAGCGGCGCGAAGCAATCAGCGTCTGGGTCCACCACTACAACTATCATCGGCCGCACACCGCCTGTGCTGACCAGCCCCCGGCCACCCGCGTCCACGAACGTGTCGACAACGTCATGACCTCATACATCTAGATCAGCCCCGCCGCGCCCTCGAACCGACTTCGCTCACGGCATGCCCTCACTCGAACGGCCACAGGTGTGCTCCGTCGGTCGTGGACTGACGGAGCACACCGATCGGTGCGGTGGGGTTCGCCCGGCTACCGATTGCCGTGATCCGGGGCAGGCGTGTGTCGGAGCTGACTGTCCATGTCCTCGAGCTCGATGCCCGCCGTCTCCTTGACGAGGTGCTTCACGAGGAAGAACGACGCGAGGGCGCTGAGTGCGTAGAAACTGTACGAGCCGGTCAACGAGATCGCCGCTATCACGGGGAAGGTGGTCGAGATGGCGAAATTCGACAGCCAGTTCACGGCGGTCGAGACGGCCATCGCCCCGGCACGGATTCGGTTGGGGAACATCTCGCCGAGCAGCACCCACATGACCGAGCCCCAGGTCGCGCCGAAGAAGGCGACGAACAGGTTGGCGCTGACGAGGGCGGCCACACCCCAGACGCCCGGCAGCAGGACCTCACCAGCGACGGTGGTGATCGCCTGCGAGAACGCGAGTGCCATGACCCCGAGGGTCACCGCCATGCCGAGTGACCCGGAGAGCATGAGCAGGCGCCTGCCAACCTTGTCGATGAGCAGGAGCGAGAGCACCGTCGCGCCAATGTTGATGAGGGAGGTAATCGCGGTGATGAGCAGTGCGTTCGACTCATCGAATCCGACCGAGCGCCAGAGGGCGGTCGAGTAGTAGAAGATGACGTTGATACCGACGAACTGCTGGGCGGCCGCGACGAGGATGCCTACCCACACGATCGGCTTGAGCCCGAACGCCCGACCCGCGAGATCGCGTAGCGATGCGCGGTGGTCCGTCTGCAGCGAGCCACGAATCTCCTCGATCTTCGCGCGTGGGTCGGCCAGGCCCGTGCAGGTCCTCAGCACGTGCTCGGCGTCCGCGTCGCGCCCGAGGCCGACGAGGTATCGCGGTGACTCCGGCACCCTCAGTGCGGCGACGCCGTAGGCGATGGCCGGAACCGCCTCGACGATGAACATCCACCGCCACGCGGGCAGGTCGAACCAGAGAGGGTTCGCGGCACCGCCGGCCTGCCACGCCAGGCCGGCATCGACGAAGAGCGAGACCGCGATGCCGGTGACACCCGCGAGGCCCTGCATCGAGACGAGGCGCCCGCGCATGTGTGCTGGAGAAATCTCGGCGATGTAGGTGGGGGCGATGACGGAGGCGGCGCCGACTCCGAGACCGCCGACGACCCGCCACACGATGAAATCGGTGATGCCGAACGCGAGGCCAGTACCTATCGCCGACGCGAGGAAGAGGACGGACGAGGTGAGCATGACTGGCACCCGGCCGACGCGGTTCGACAGCGGGCCGGCGAACCACGCGCCGATGACGCAACCGAGCAGGGCAGAGGAGACCGCGAAGCCCTTGAGGCCACTGCCGAGGCCGTAGTGGTCGGCGAGCGCGTTGATAGCCCCGTTGATGACGGCCGTGTCGTAGCCGAAGAGGAAGAAGCCCAGCGCTGCGGTCACCGTGACCAGGACGAGCCTCTTGCTCACCGATGCCGAGGGGGTCGATGCCATCACTGCTCACTCCCCTTGAGCACACGGCAGATCTGGGCCTCCCAGGGGCGCAGCCGCTGCAGGACCGCACCCTCGGGCGGCTCGTGGTGAGTCCCGAGTATCAGCTCGGCGGCACCGACGGCGCCGCCGAGAGCCGCAGCGACATCGAGCTCCTCGTCGGAGAAGTTCGCGACCACGATCCATCGCTCGTCGCCGAGCGTCCGCTCGAAGGCGTACAGGTACTCGTGGTCGCGGGCGAGGAGGCGGTAGTCACCGAAGACCACGATGTCACTGCTGTGACGCAGCTCGATGAGGCGTCGGTAGTGGGCGAGGACCGAGTCCGCGTCGTCGATCTGAGCCTCGACGTTGACCTCGGAGGTGTTCGGGTTGAGCGGCAGCCACGGAGTACCGGTGGTGAATCCCCCGTGCTCCGACGCGTCCCATTGCATGGGCGTGCGAGCGTTGTCGCGGCCGTTCTGGCGCAGGCCCGCAAGGAGCCGTTCCGGCAGGACACCCAGTGCCCGGCCGTACGCCCACGAGTTGTGCGCATCGATGTCGGCGAACTGCTCGATGCTCGTGAACGGGTAGTTGCGCATGCCGATCTCGTCGCCCTGGTAGACGTATGGCGTCCCACGGTGCAGGTGGAGAACCGTGGCGAGCATCTTCGCCGAGGCGACCGCGTGCGCCGGCGACCGGGAACCGAAGCGGGAGGCGACGCGGGCCTGGTCGTGGTTGCCGAAGTAGAGACTGTTCCACCCGGAACGGCCCAGTCCTTCCTGCCAGCGTGCCATGGTCGATTTCAGCGCGAGCAGGTCGAACGGCCTCGGCTCGTACCGTCCGCCCCAGCCGGGCGCGTGATCGACGTCCATGTGCTCGAACGTGAAGATCATGCTGAGGCGGGGGTGCTCACCGCCGGTGACGGCGAGCCCGTCCTCGACGGTAGCCCCCGGCATCTCGCCCACCGTGAGCAGGGTCTTCTCGGTGGTGTCGAACACCTGGTCCCGCAGCTCGTCGAGGAACTCGAGCATTCGTGGCCCGCAAGTGTACTGCGAGGAGGCATCACCGTAGTGGCTCGAGTGCGGCGTCGGCACGTCCTGCAGCGGATACCTCTTGGAGATGAGGTTGATGACATCGAGGCGGAACCCGTCGACGCCGCGGGCGAGCCAGCGGCGCAGCATCGCGTAGAGCGCTTGGCGAACCTCCTGGTTCTCCCAGTTGAGGTCGGGCTGCTCCGGGGCGAAGAGGTGAAGGTAGTACTCACCGCTCTCCTCGTCGTACGTCCACGTCGGCTGGGCGAAGAAGCCGAGCCAGTTCGTCGGCTCCGCGCCGGGCGTGCCTGGTTCCACCCCGTCCCTCGGGGGCCGCCAGATGTACCAGTCGCGTCGAGACGACGAGCGCGTGCTGCGCGACTCCACGAACCATGGATGGTCGATCGACGTGTGGTTGAGGACCACATCGATGATCACCCTCATACCACGGCGGTGGATGTCGGCGATGAGATCGTCGAGGTCCCCCTCGGAACCGAAGCGCGGGTCCACCGCCTCGTAGTCACTGACGTCGTACCCGTTGTCCGCCATGGGCGAGGGGTAGAAGGGCGTGAGCCAGATGACGTCGACCCCGAGGCTCTCGAGATAGTCGAGGCGCGAGCGGACACCCGCGAGGTCCCCGAGACCGTCGCCGTCGGCGTCGGCGAAGGAACGCACGTAAATCTGGTAGACAACCGCCTCGTGCCACCAGGCACGGCTGTTCGTGGGCATGCCAATCTCCTCCATTGGAAACTTAAGCGCATAACTAATATTAGGGTGGAGTCGCGCACCCGACAAGGGTCGGCAGTTCATCCGGTTCGTGATCCTCGTCATGGAGGTGAGGCAGTGGTGCGACGCCCGACGTTGGCGGACGTCGCCTCCGCATCCGGCGTGTCCACGGCAACCGTGAGCTACGTCCTCAACGACAAGCCCGGTCAGAGCATCCCGGAACACACGCGCGAACGCGTGCGTGCCGCCACCGCCGAGCTCGGCTACGTCCGATCGGGTGCCGCCCGCGCGCTCGCCCGGGGACGCAGCGACCTCGTGCTGCTCGTCGTCCCCGACGTCCCGGTGGGCCCCGTCCTCGTCGGGCTGCTCGAGCGACTGACCACGGCCTGCTCACGCGTCGGCCTGCACCTGCTCGCCAAACTCTCGTTCGCAGGTGACGACCTCGGTGCTCTCTGCCGGGAGCTGCTGCCGGCAGCCGTCATCGTCCTCGTCGACCTCGACCCCGAGCGCATCGACCCGATCCGTGAGCTACGGATCCCCGCGGCGCGGGGGGACGGTCTCGCACTCATCGGCACGGGACGCCGACGGAGTCCACGACGTGCCCGTTCCGACTGCGGCGGTCGGACGCGCCCAGGCCGAGGCGATGGTGGCCGCCGGACGTCAGCGGCTCGCGTACGCGCTCCCGGCGGACCCTCGCCTCACCGGCCTGGCCGAAGGGCGCCTCTCCGGGGTGACGGCCGTCTGCCGCGAGCTGGCGCTGCCCGATCCCCTGATCCTGGGGTCCCGAGTGGCGCGGTATCGACGGCGGAGCTCCGCTCGTGCGTCGAGGCCGGTGTCACCGGGGTGTGCGCCCACAACGATGACGTCCAGGTGCCCCTGAGGCTCAGTGGAAGTCCGGCGGTAAGTCTTAAAAACTAGACCTAGCTCTACTGCGCGAGGCAGTCTCAACCGGCATCATGGAGGGCATGATCACGGTTGAACGACTCAGCAAGAAGTACGGCTCGAAATTAGCCGTCGATGACCTGTCCTTCACCGTTCCCGACGGTGTAGTGACAGGTTTTCTCGGCCCAAATGGCTCCGGCAAGTCCACCACCATGCGCTGCATGCTGGGCCTCGATGCCCCGACCACGGGCCAGGCCTTGTTCACCGGAACGGATTCGCAGGGCAACACCTACAGCAACCAGCCGTTTTCCACGCTGAAGAATAAGCCCAGCGTCGCGGGCGCAATCCTGGATGCGACGTGGCACAACAAGGCTCGTTCGGGCCGCGCTCACCTGCGGGCCCTCGCCCGCGGCGCCGGCATCCCCGACACCCGCGTGGAGGAGTGCCTCGAGCAGGTCGGTATGACCGAGGCGGCGAAGGACAAGGTCGGCGGCTATTCGCTGGGTATGAAGCAGCGTCTGGGAGTGGCGGCGGCTCTGCTCGGCAAGCCGCAGCATCTGATCCTGGATGAGCCGGTCAACGGCCTCGACCCCGAGGGTGTCTCGTGGATGCGCCACACCATCAAGGCCCTGGCCGCACAGGGCTGCGCGGTTCTCGTGTCGTCGCACCTTCTTTCCGAGATGCAGCTCACCGCCGACCGCATCGTCGTCATCGGCCGCGGCCGCATGATCGGCGAATACAGCATGGACGAATTCCTCGCCGACGGCACGGTCATCGAAGTGGAGGTCGACGATCCGGCTCGGCTGCTGCAGGCGTTGGGGCCGGTGGCGCGTGGGGTTGACGTCGATAAGCAATTGCGCATTCCGCTTTACGACGGCATCAGCGAGCAGCAACTCCGCCGCGACATTGCGGCCGCTGCCCTGCGTGAGGGGTTGTTGGTGACGCGGTTGCACACGAAGCGCGACAACTTGGAGGAGAAGTTCCTGGCTGCGACCCAGGAATCGCAGGAATACCGCGCGCAGGCGATTGGGCAGTAGGGGAGTGACTGAGATGAGTTTTGGAAACGCTTTGCGGTCGGAGTGGACGAAGCTAGCCAGCCTGCGTGGCACGTGGGTGTATGTGGTGCTGTTGGTGGGCTCGATAGCTGGGCCGATGGCGGCTTTCAGTATGGCGGCGGACGCTGGTGCGACAGCTGATTGGGAATTGCTGTTGTTGGGGACGGTGATCTTCAACATGATTGTGATTGCCTTTGGTGGCTCCACCCTGGCGGGTGAGTACAACGATCAGATGAATGCGCATGCGTTCTTGACGCAGGACCGAAGGAGCTCGTGGCTTTCGGCGCGGATGACGCTGACGCTTGTGTTGATTGCTGTCTGTTGGGTCATCGGTGTGGCGCTTGCGTGGTTGGCGGTGACGGTTTCGCCGCGCGTCGAGTTCAAGGGCGGCGACGCTGCCCCGGACATTCTCGCCGGAGTGCTCGGCTTTGTTGTGTTTGGGCTGATCGCGATGTCGCTGGGTGTGTTGACACGCTCGCGCGTTGCCGCTGTCGCTATTCCGCTGGTGTGGATCCTGGTAGTGGAGAGCATGCTGGAGTTCGCGGCGCTCGCGTATGCGATTTTCCGGCCCCTGTGGCTGGTCACGCCGGGTGCACGCATTCAGCAGTTGTCAACGCAGCTGGGCGGTCTGATGGCAAACCCGGAGAATCCACGCACTGGGTTTGAAGCAGGCATGACGCAGCCAATGTGGTTCAACATCGTGGTGCTGGTGGCCTGGATCGTTGTGGCTGTTGGCGTTGCTCTTTGGGCCAATGCCAAGCGGGATGTGAAGTAGGTTTCGAATGATTTCGAATTCGCTGTAACCTTTTAGCGCCGAGCACACGTCTAACAACATGTACCGAGTTTTTCAGGCTCGGGTGATGTTGTTAGGCGTTTTTTAATTGGCGAGGTGGATAGCGGTGAATTCTGGGAATGCCGTCGACGAGGGCAATGAGAAGAACTCCGTCGATGAGGATAGGACCCAACTACATGTGGGTATTGGTTCCGCCATCATAGGTGTGCTGTGTGTGATTGGAGCCGTAGTTGTCTTGAGCACAGGCAGCACGTCGACTGAAGAAAATGCTGAACCAGTGAATACGGCGAACGGCAGTACATCGACGGAGGAGACCACCAATCCGTCAGTTGCAGACATCGAGGCGGGACCGACCGAAGATCTACGTGTTTATCATCTGGTCAGTGAGGATTCGTCTCCTGAGGAAGCGAGAGCGGTAGAGGATATTATTTCTCGCTTCCCCGAAGATCTTCAAAATTCTGTACACAACTGTGAGTATTTTTCCAAAGATCACGACGATATTCTTTGTGAAGTAAAGCTCAAATCGCCTGCTGATTATTTTTTCTATTCTTTCGGTGATGGCGGACTGATTCAGTTTGGTATTGGAGACGATTTGACGAATTCGGCTGCAAAAGCGACCCATGATAGATATTTGGAAAATAATCCTGAATTTCCGGTTATTGTGTCGCAAGATGGCAAGAAATCAGCCTATGGGCACTGTGACGATGAAGAAGACGGCGATTGCCACCTTTTGTATGTCGATACTGTCAACAAGCTAACTATTAAATCGAGATGGGTTAAATCGTCGAAATCAGCCCTAGAGTTTGTCAAATACTTCAAATTGCTCGACTAAAAGTAGGCCTGATATTCGGTCTGGATATCAGAACTTATTCGTTATGGTAGGGCGCCCAGCCTGGAGCAATTTGATTTCAGTGATGGAATGGAAAATATGAGTGTCGAAAAAATTAACGATAGTACGTCGCAATCTTGGCTAAGAAATAAGCAAAAGTCGATTATGGTTGCAGGAATCATGATTGCACTCTTAGGAGTATGTAGTTTACTTGTCGCATCTTTTGTGCAAATCGGGGTAAATGCATCTAGTGAAGCCGAAGCGGGAACATCAAATGGGTCTAGGGTAAATCAATCGAATGGACAAGACGCATTTCCGCTTATTCAAGAAGACCTTGCGCCTGAAGATGTACCTCAAGTCAAAAGTATTATCGTTCAATTCCCAGACGATATTAAAGAATCGGTATTCGAGTGTTATGGTTCGAACCCTAATCAAGTCATATGCACTATAAATCCTAAAACAAAATTAGGATCTTACTTCAATCATGGAGACAGAGGTGCAGTAATGAGTTTTGGCACTAATGAAGCGGACGCTGCCGAGATGGAAGGTAAGATTTATTCTGCTGCTCGAGAAAGTAAAGTTAAAGGCTTTACAGATACTCGATTCTTCGTATCTGAGGATGAGCAAAAATCTGCATTTGTGTATTGTTCTGGGTCGCCTGATGGCTGCAAATTTATGTATTCGAACCGCGAGACTGACTTGCACATGGGCTCACTGTGGCTAAAATCATTTGATGCAGTTGAAGATTTTCTGGAAGACTACGAACTACTCGATTAAAGGGATGGGCATTGACCCCGTTGAATGCAGGTCTAACAACATGTCCTGAGTTTTCAGGCTCGGGTGATGTTGTTAGACGATTTCTATTTCGCAATGTAGAAGCGGTGAGTTCTGCGAATAGCGATGATTCGAATTGAATCTCTTCGGGAAGTCAGCGGAATTATGAAGTGATAATCCTCAATCGCTACGCAGTCAAAGAGTTTCTCGTCGCTAACGAATTGATGCAGTTTACAAATTGATCGAGTAGGGCCAATCTGTGCCGCGACCTGCACTAACAGGACAGGTCGCGGCACTTTTTCGTCGTTAAGCGGGAACGTGCGTGTCGTAGTACCCTTCGCGGCGCTTGACCCACGCGATGACGGCGTAGGTGATTGGCATGACTACGATCTCGACGGCGGTCTTCCAGATGAAACCGACGATGACGTAGTTGACGAAGGTGCCCCAGGTATCGATGCCGATCGCGGTGGCGGCGATGGAGCAGAAGATGAGCGTATCGACGAACTCGCCAACCACAGTCGAGCCCATCAGGCGCGCCCAGAGAGCCTTTTCGCCAGTGCGCTTCTTAATGGCGTTGAGTGACCAGGCGTTGAGCAGCTGACCGACGACATAACCGGCCAGACCTGCGAGAACAAGCTGCGGGACGGTGCCCAGGACGGTGGCGAATGCTTCCTGGTTTTCGTACCACGGAGCCGCCGGGAGCTTGATGGCGGCAAAGAAGCAGAGCATTGCGCCGGCGAGGGTGGCGAAACCGGTCCACACGGTGCGGCGGGTGGCTTTGTAGCCATAGCACTCGGAAAGCACGTCGCCGATGACGTAGCTCAAGGGGAAGAGGAAGAAGGCACCGTCTGTGGCCAGGCCGAAGATTTCCACGCCCTTGGTGGCGGTGATGTTGGAGACAATCAGCACGCCGATGAAAATGGCCGTGAACATCGGGTACAGCGATTTCGGTACCGGGATGTGGCGTGGCGTGGTTGCTGTGGATTCAAACTTAGTTGCGTTCTCGGGCGCGTGCGAGGTGCTCACAGCGGCAGCCTCGGCGTTGCCCGGCCCAGACTTGGGCAGGTTTTCGTTATTTGTCACGGGAGGGAATGTTACCTGCCGCTCAGGGCTCCAAGCGAGTGCCGATGAAGTCTTCGAGGCCGACTCTGCCTCTCATCCTCTAACTCCTGTGGGTTTGAGTCCGCAGGAGTTAGAGGATGAGCGGGTTTAATTATTTGTTTTCTTAGCTCCACGCTTACTGCGCATTCCGTTAACAATAAATGTAAAACAGCTTACAATCAGGCTGGCAAGAGCGATTAAGCAGTAGAGCAGCGCGCGATCTGTCTTTGCCGTAATAGCTGCTGTACTCATAACGGCAGTCTGGTTAGCTAGTTTGCTCAATGTGTACATCCCATTTGCGATGCCCAGGAGACAGAGGAGGCTCACGACTAGTCCGATAATGGAAATCGATGCTAGCCAATTTACGCGCAAACGTGATGACATTGTTCTCCTCTAAAAGATCCGCTTACAAAAAGTCACGCATACATTAACCCTTGATTTTATTGAGAGGTCATGAATGCCTTTCGAGTAATAGATGAATTTCCTCCAAGATGATTTGAATTATTCAACCGGAGATCTTTCCCCAAGATTTCAACTATCATCTTGGGGTCTCGCTAACATATTCCTGTGACCAGTTCCCAACGGTTGACTAATTCCACTTTACCCACCGGCCGCTACGCCCCTTCGCCGACCGGTCGGCTGCACCTGGGAAACCTGCGCACCGCGGTTCTCGCCTGGGCGCACGCCCGCGCGCAGGGCGGTCGCTTCATCGTGCGTATCGAAGATATCGACCGCCAGCGCTCCCGCCCCGAGTATGAGGCGCAGCAGCTCGCCGATCTCGAGGCCATCGGCATAGACTGGGATGGCGCCCCGGTCCGCCAGTCAGAACGCTCTGACCTGTATGAATCCGCGCTCGCCGACCTCACGCAACGCGGCCTGACTTATCCCTGCTTCTGCACGCGCCGTGAAATCCTCGCCGCCTCCTCCGCGCCGCATGGCGTGCCAGGGCAGTATCCCGGCACGTGCCGTTCGCTTGACGACGAGCACCTCTCCGCGAAAAAGGCCGAATTTGCGGCGGCGGGGAGAAGGCCGTCGATACGCCTGAAATCGCAGGTGAGTGAGGGGGCCGCGACCGATGAGCTGTATGGCGAGATTGCCGCTCCGATCGATGACTTTGTCCTCCAGCGTGCCGATGGCATGTGGGCCTACAACCTGGCGGTCGTCGTCGATGATGCCGAGCAGGGTGTCACCGAGGTTGTGCGTGGCGATGACCTGATGTCCTCGGCCCCGCGGCAGGCGTACTTAGCCGGATTGCTCGGTCACACCGCACCTTCGTTCGTGCACGTTCCGCTGGTGGTGAACTCTGAAGGGCGGCGACTGTCCAAGCGCGATGGCGACGTGACTCTCGGCGAGGTGTCGGTGGATGCAGCGCAGCGGTGGATTCTGGATTCGCTGAGCGGTGGCGGTGATGCTAGCGATGGCGGCGGGAGCGTAGAGCTCGACTCCATCGCTGACCTCCCGGAAGCCCTGCGTGCGGGTCTGGAAATTCCTCGCGAACAGGTGATTTTCTAGGGGCTGCCGAGAACTACGGCTAGTACATACGTTAGGGGCAAGAGTGCGAATGCAACTAGTGCCGCCACGATTGTCAAACCGTTTGCCCGGGCCTTCAGTGCTGCAAGAAAGCTAACCAGGCCGAATCCGAAGACTCCGACGGCGAGGGGGATTGTCCAGGCATCGGAGAGCGCAGTGCTGACGAAAAACAGTCCAATGTAGCAGGTCAAGGCTAAGAGAAGTGCAGCAACTGCAAAATTGCGGGAGCGGTTCATGATATGGGTCTTAGGATTCCGCTAGAGGATCTTTGCCACCTAATTTCATTTCGAAGCGTTTGTAATCCTCGAGGGATGCGAAGTGGCGAGAATAGATGTCGATGTCTGTATCGACGCGACCGTAAAGAGCGGGGGCGACATCGACGATGTGGCGCAACGTGACAGATCCTCCCGAGTGGGAAGGATCTTCTGCGGCTAATTCATTTTCGTGGGCTAATGCTTCGACCTGCGCGTATGCGGCGCTATCAGAATCGGCAAAGACAATGTATAAGTCCTCACGGAAGAAGCTCTCATTCGCCGAGGTTGAATCTCTTTGCTTTGTTAACTCAAAAACTGCAATTCCGATGTATGGTTCCATCTATTTTTCCGTTCTTCGATTGCCCCCTAGTTCAGTACGAATTTGAGGCTTTCTTACTGGACGCCACGTTTACTCGAATTGATAAACATTGGATTGTTGCTGAAACCTGCGCTTACCCTATCACTGCCGATACCCTCGGGACATGCCTACTCTTCTAGTCGTCCACCATTCCCCGACCCCGCTCCTGCAGGAGGTCTTAAGTCACGCGCTCGAGGGCGCCAACGATCCCGCGCTAGAGGGCGTGGATGTCAAGGTTGTCGAGGCTCTCGACGCCACCATTGACGACCTGACCAGCGCCGACGCCATCCTGCTCGGTACCTCCGCCAACTTCGGCTACATCTCCGGCGCGCTCAAGCACTTCTTCGACACCACCTTCCGGGAGGCACAGGAAGTTACCAAGGGGCTGCCATTTTCCTACTGGATCCGCGGCGGCTTCGACACCACCGGCGCGGAAAACGCCATGAAAACCATCACGACCGGCTACAAGTGGGAGCTTGCGGCCGAACCCGTCGTGTTCGTCGGTTCGCTTGACGACGACATCTCCGACCGCCTGGTAAATCTCGGTGGCACCATGGCTGCCCAAATTTTGGGCTGATTGAAGATTTAGTGTCGAGGCCGTGAAATAATGGCCGGGTGAATGATTCAGGGGCACAAGGGTCGCAAGTGACGTCATCAAGCGAGAAAAACCGCAAGCCCATGATGAGTCTGCTGGGGCCTGCTTTTGTGGCAGCGATTGCCTACGTGGACCCCGGAAATGTGGCTGCGAACCTGTCCGCGGGCGCGAGCTACGGGTATCTGCTGCTGTGGGTGTTGGTGGTGTCCAACCTCATGGCGATGGTTGTGCAGTACCTGTCGGCGAAGTACGGCCTGGTGACGGGGCGGTCGCTGACCGAAGGTGTCGCCGACCGCTTCGGTTCGAACCGGCCGGGGCGGCTGGCGTACTGGGTGCAGGCCGAGATTGTGGCGGCAGCGACGGATGTGGCGGAAATTATTGGTGGCGCCACGGCGCTGTACCTGCTCTTTGGGACGCCGATGCTGCTTGGCGGTGTCATTGTTGGCGTGGTCTCGCTGGGGCTGTTGTTGCTTCAGGGTGGGCGTTCGCAACGCACTTTTGAGGGCGTGATTGTGGCGTTCCTGCTGGTCATTACGGTGGGGTTCCTGGCCGGGCTGTTTGTCACGGGCCTGAGTCTCGGGGAGATGGCCAGCGGAATTCTGCCGCGCTTCCAAGGCGCGCACACCGTGGTGCTGGCGGCATCCATGCTGGGTGCGACCGTGATGCCGCATGCGGTCTACCTGCACTCCGGGCTGGTGCGCGACCGCGAGTACAAGGTGGAAGATGACTCCTCGCTGCGCCAGCACCTGCGGGCCACGCGCCTCGATGTCTTCGGTGCCCTCGTGCTGGCTGGGTCGGTGAATATCGGCATGCTGTGTCTGGCGGCCGAAGCACTTCCGGGAGTGGAGGGGACTGACTCCATCGAAGGTGCCCACGCTGCCGTGACCAGCGTGCTTGGCCCCGTGGTGGGCGTGCTCTTCGGCGTTGGGTTGTTGGCCTCCGGGCTGGCGTCGTCCTCTGTCGGTTGCTACGCCGGTGACCTGATTATGCGCGACCTGCTGAAGGTGCACGTGCCGTTGCTGGTGCGCCGAATAGTCACCATCATTCCGGCGCTGCTCATTATCGCCAGCGGCGTGGAGCCGACGTGGGCGCTGGTGCTCAGTCAGGTGGTGCTGTCGATTGGCATCCCGTTTGCGCTGGTCCCGCTGGTGCGCATGACCTCCTCGCGTGCCGAGATGGGCATCTGGGCCAACACCCCACTACTGCGCCGGGTCGCGTGGGTTATCTGCGGGCTCATCATCGCGCTCAACGTGGCGCTGGTGGTCCTGGTGCTGATGGGGAAGGGGTAGTCAGCGGGCGAGGTGGAAGGCGGTAGCTTTCGGGAGTGGAAGGTGGGGGCTTCGTCGTAAAGCGTGCGGGAGATGGTAGACAAAGCTGTCTAGTTGGTGTTAGGGTGGGCGGCGCGATCACAAGATATCGACGAGAAATGGCCTTTGACAGCGTCGATAGGCAACCGCCCGATTCGCGGACCCGGTGCCCCAAAGGAAGATCAGCCCCACAGACCGCCTGCGGGGAAGAGCGAATAGGAGCGCCAAATGCACACCACAATAAGCGACGTCCACATCATCCACCTCAGCCGTCACACCGCTGACCTTCTCGTCGACGGCCGACCCGTCGCCCTCCGGCTGCAAGAAGCCGACATCGACCCCCACTCCCGGAATCTCGTCCAACTACCCGTCGACCCCGCCTTCTACGCCACCCTCCGCGGCCAACAACGCGCCGACTACCTCAGCGCCCACGTCCGCGACGGCGTGCGCTACGGCCGCATCCTCTGGCACGAGCTTGACGACGGTCGCCACTTCCTCACCATCCCCACCATCGGCGGCTACCACGTGCACCAGGTCTTTGAGGTCCGCCGCAGCCGCGAAGGAGTGTGGAGCCGGCACTGAGCTGCTGGTTTCGTGCGCGTGCCTGGCGTGATGAGCGCGGCGCGGATGCGCGCGGGAACCTCTCCGCCTAGCCTTGGGCTATGCAGGTACGAGACTCCGCAACACCCCCGTTCTGGCCCACCGAAGGCGAAGGCGACTTCTACACCGACGCCGCCGCAGCCGTCGACCGGCTCACCGAAATCCACCGGGCAGGGATGGCCTACCTAGTCGAGCAGTACACCGCCGCCACCGAAGGAAATTCCGGGAGTGGGCCGGTGCGCGCCTACTACCCCGAACTACGCTTCACCGTCCCGGCCGGCAGCGCCGTCGAGGATGTCGACCCCTCCCTGTCACACGGCTTCGTCGACCGTCCGGGAGTGTATGCCACCACCATCACCCGCCCGGTGATGTTCCGCACCTACCTCATCGAGCAAATTACCGACCTGCTCGCCAACCACGGCGGCGAAGTCGAGGTGCGCGTCTCCGACCAGCCCATCCCACTCCGGATGTGCCGCGGATTCGACGCGGCCGCCGAGGAAGCGGCGGGGAGGGAAGGGGCGTCGGCAAGCATGCTGGCGGCAGTGGAGAAGACGTTTACCCCCATCGACTCCGCCAGCATCGACGACACCATCGCCGACGGCGAAGCCGACTACCTGGGCCTGCTCATCAAACCCTTGAGCCTCTTTACCGCCCAGCGCATCGACCTCGCCCTCCAGCGCCTCGAGCACTACACCGGGTCGCACGCCGCAAACATCCAGCGCTTCGTGCTATTTACCAACTACCAGCTGCACACGGACGTGTTCCTCGAATACGCCGCCACCCTCACTCCCGGAAATCCGCACGGGTACACGGCGCTGGCGTGCCCGGGTGGGCAGCGCTACGACATCGGCGCCATCCCCACTCCCGGAGTTTGCCGTCAGCACGCGCACGCCTCGCAGATGCCGGCGTACCACTTGCTCCGCGACGACCAATGCGGCATCACCATCATCGACATCGGCGTCGGCCCCTCGAATGCCAAAACCATCACCGACTGCCTCGCCGTCACGCGCCCGCACTGCTGGATGATGGTCGGACACTGCGCCGGTCTCGACGGCCGCATGCGCATCGGCGACATGATTCTCGCCAACGGCTACGACCGCGCCGACGGAGTCCTCGACAACTACGTGCCCCTGGAAAAACCCATCCCGCCAATTGCGGAAATCCAGCTCGCCGTCACCAACGCGCTCGCCCGCGTCTCCGGACTTACCGGCGATGAGCTGAAAAAGCGCCTGCGCACCGGCACCGTGCTGTCGACCTCCGACCGCAACTGGGAGTGGCGCTCCCAGGCCGACCTCTACCGAGAGCTGCAGAAATCCACCGCCATCGGCGTCGAAATGGAATCCGCCACCATCGCTGCCAACGGCTACCGCTTCCGGGTGCCCTACGGCGCGCTGCTCAGCGTCTCCGACATGCCGCTGCACGACAAACCCAAACTCCCGAAATCCGCCCGCGAGTTCTACCAGTCCTCCAAGGAAGAGCACCTCATGGCCGCCGTGCGCGCGTGCGAGGACATGGCCGCGGCTCCCGACACCCTCCACTCCCGGAAGTTACGTCGGCCGGTGGGAGAGGTCGCGTTCCGGTAGGGCACTTTCGGGAGTGCGTCGTCAAGCCCGTTTGTGCAGATTGTGCATGCTTTACGACGGCTGTGGACAACGCCAAAAAGCGATTGAAGCCGCCCACTCCCGGAAACTAGCCTTAGCCCCATGACGACATTGGGACTGCTCAGCGCGCTGGCGACACGGGGGATTGACGTGCTCGCCGACCTGCGCGCCGCACTCCCGGAAAAATCCACCGGGCACCGGGAGTTGGCAGCCAGCATCGGCTTCGACCCCTTCCGCCTCAAGCGCCTGCTGCGCTGTGCCGAGCGGCTGTTCGGCACGGTCGAGGGCGATATGGATGTCGAATCCCGCGACAAAGCCGTCGCGATCGCCCGGGAGCTGAAGCTGTCGCTGGACACGGTCATGCAGATCGACAAGCGCTCCGGGCAGCTCAACAATGTCGAAATCCGGGAGTACTACCGCCTGGACTTCACCCGCGCCGCCGCGGCCTACGACTTCGAGGGCCTCGACACCTACATGCGCACCAAGGTCAAGGAGCTCAACCGCACCGACGAGCCGCCGCAGCACCTGCGCGCCCACGTCTCCCGGAATCCGGACATCCGTGGGATGAAGCATCTGCAGGTCACCGGTCCGGCGAACATGATTGACGACCTGGTCGCGCCGCTGACCGTGCGCGCAGCCGAAATCGCCAAGGCGCACGAGGATTACACCCGGGATCGGTGTGTCGGTCAGGCGCTGGCAGAACGCCTGGCGCACGGGTCGGAGGGGTCGCTTGACGACGTCGATAAGCTCCGTTACCAGCCCGCGCTCATCGTCACCGCGCAAGACATCGTGGAGTACAGCCCGCGGTTTGCGGCGACCTCCAACGGCTCCGTCCTCACTCCCGGGCAATTCGTCGAGGCATTGCTCGCGGAAACCGGCTGGGTGCTGGTCTACGACGAGCACAACACGCCGACCGACCTACTCCCGATGCACAACCCGCGC
Source organism: Corynebacterium sp. HMSC14B06 (assembly GCF_001807075.1). NCBI lineage: Bacteria > Bacillati > Actinomycetota > Actinomycetes > Mycobacteriales > Corynebacteriaceae > Corynebacterium > Corynebacterium sp. HMSC14B06. Next base: position 28,723 of record NZ_KV787358.1, read on the forward strand.
CTGGCGACGGAGGAACAGCGCATCGCGATGATCCTCGACAATCCCATCTGCGCGTGGCCCGGGTGCCCGCGCCCCGCCCACGCCGGGCAGGCCCATCACCTGGTCGCCAGGAAAAACGGCGGCGCCACGACCATGGAAAACATGGTCATGACCTGCAAAGAACACAACGCCGCCAACGACGACGACAGACAAGGCCTCAACGGGCACCTCGAGCGTGACGACGGTTCCGGTGCGGTATACCGTCACCCGCCGTCTCCGCACGCGCCGCCCGAATTCAACCTTGCCTTCCCGACGGCTCTCGCTGGGCGGGCCTACTCGGGCTACCGTCAGCGCGAATAGCTTTACAGATATACCCGTAGGGGGTATATGTTGGGGTATGGCTAATCAAACTTTTACTGTTACTGGCATGACATGCGGGCACTGCGAGGCATCGGTGCGGGAGGAAGTCTCTGAACTCCCGGGAATCACGGATGTCCAGGTTGACCGCTCCCGAGATTTCCTCTCCGTGACTTCGGAGCCAGACATCGACACCGCTGCCGTAATCGCAGCAGTGGATGAAGCTGGCTACAAGGCGGTCGCAAACTAACCCCCAAAAAAGAGGAAAGTAGATGTCCGAGCAGCAACTTCTCACCCTTGATATCCCCGTCGGCGGGATGACGTGTGCGTCGTGCGCAACCCGTATTCAACGCAAGCTGAACAAACTTGATGGAGTTAACGCGAGCGTGAACTATGCGACCGAGAAGGCGCATGTGGAGGCGCCGGCGGACATCAACCCGCAGCAACTCATCGACACGATCGTGGCGGCGGGTTACACCGCTGAGCTTCCGAGGGAAGAGACCGCAGAGGAACCGGGAGCTGCTCCCGAAGAAAAAGACCGGGAGCTGCAGGACCTGCGCAATCGCGTCGTCGGCGCTGTCATCCTCACGGTTCCCGTCATCGCGATGTCGATGATTCCTGCCCTCCAATTCACTAATTGGCAGTGGCTGTGCCTCACGCTCTCGGCGCCGGTCTTTGTGTGGGCCGGCTGGCCGTTCCATCGCGCGACGCTGAAGAACCTGCGTCATGGTGAAGTCACCATGGACACGCTGATTACCATGGGTACGACCGCCTCGTTCCTCTGGAGCGTCTGGGCGTTGTTCTTCGGGCGCGCCGGGCTGCCGGGGCTTAAGCACGAGTTCCACTTAACGGTCACTCCCGGCGATGCTGATATGAACATCTACCTCGAGGCGATGGCCGGCATCATCATGTTTGTGCTGCTCGGTCGTTATTTCGAGAAGCGTTCTAAGCGCAATGCTGGTCAGGCGCTCCGGGAGTTGATGAAGCTCGGCGCCAAGGAGGTCTCCGTTCTCGAAAGTTCGGGAGTGGAGAAGAGGCTGCCCGTGGAGCAGCTCCGCCCGGGAGTGGTGTTCGTCGTTAGGCCTGGTGAGAAGATCGCGACGGATGGCGTTGTCGTGGAGGGCGCGTCGGCGGTGGATGCGTCGATGCTGACCGGCGAGCCGATGCCTGTCGAGGTCGGCCCTGGCGATGAGGTGACGGGGGCGACGATTAACACGTCTGGGCGGTTGCTCGTGCGGGCGACGCGCGTGGGCTCGGAGACGCAGTTGGCGCAGATGGCGGCGATGGTCGAGGCGGCGCAGACGGGCAAGGCACCGGTGCAGCGGCTAGCGGACCGGGTTTCGGGAGTGTTCGTGCCCGCCGTCATCGCGATCGCCGCGGTCACGCTCGGTGCGTGGTTGCTCACGGGGCACGGCGCGAGTGAGGCGGTCACGGCCGCGGTCGCCGTGCTCATCATCGCGTGCCCGTGTGCGCTTGGCTTAGCGACGCCCACAGCGCTCCTGGTCGGCACGAGTGAAGGTGCCAAGGCGGGTGTGTTGCTGCGCGGCCCGGAGGTGCTGGAGTCGGCGCGGAAGGTCGACACGGTTGTGCTGGATAAGACCGGCACGGTGACTACGGGTGTGATGGAGGTGACGGAGGTCCCTCCCACTCCCGAAAATCTGCTGCCACTTGCCGCTTCGGTGGAAGCGGCGTCGCACCACCCGATTGCGCAGGCGATTGTGCGCGCGGCGGATCCGGATTCTCTACTCCCGGTTTCTGATTTCCGGGATATTCCGGGAGTGGGGGTTGAGGGCACCGTAGACGGCCACCGCATCGAGGTCGGCCGCTCCGGGGAAAATTCCGGGAGTGGGGGGACGGTGGTTGCGGTGCGCCGCGACGGCGAGCTCCTGGGCACGTTGGAGGTGTCGGATTCGGTGAAGCCGACGTCGGCGGCTGCGGTCGCGAAATTCCGGGAGTGGGGGGTGCGGCCGATTCTGCTGACCGGCGACGCCGCCGGCCCGGCGTTTCGGGTCGCAGATGAGGTCGGTATTGCTCGCGAGGATGTGATTTCGGGAGTGATGCCGGAGGATAAGGTCGCGACGATTGAGAAGTTGCAGGCTGGCGGCGCGTGTGTGGCGATGGTCGGCGATGGCATCAATGATGCTGCGGCTCTTGCGCAGGCGGATTTGGGCATGGCGATGGGCACGGGCACCGATGTGGCGATGGAGGCTGCGGATATCACGCTGGTGCGTGGCGATTTGTTGGCGGCTGCGGATGCGCTGCGGTTGTCACGCCGGACGCTCCGCACGATTCGTTCGAATCTTTTTTGGGCGTTTTTCTACAACGTTTTGGCAATTCCCGTCGCCGCGCTGGGGTTGCTGAATCCGATGTTGGCTGGCGCTGCGATGGCGTTTTCGTCGGTTTTTGTGGTCGGCAACAGTCTGCGTCTGCGCGGTTTTTCTCCGAGTCAACCAGATAGTTAAAAAGGAGTAATTCATGAGTGAGTCTTGTTGTTCGTCGCAATCGCATTCGCTTGACGACGATTCTTGCTGCCATGACACCACTGATCCCGGTTATCTCGTGGAGAAGCGGCGTTATGAATCCCGTATCCGTCGCATTGAGGGGCAGGTTCGTGGCATTGGTCGGATGATTGAGAACGAAGAGTACTGTATCGATGTTTTGACCCAGATTTCGGCGGTGAATTCGGCGTTGAAGTCGTTGGCGTTAACTCTTCTGGATGCTCACCTCCATCACTGTGTGGTGCATGCGGCTGAGGGCGGCCCGGAGGAGTTGGACGCCAAGCTGGAGGAGGCCTCGGCGGCGATTGCTCGGCTGGCTAAGTAACTCCCGGAAAAATTCCGGGAGTGGGGGCGAAACAGCAGTCGGCAGCCGGCAGCCGGCAACCGGCAACCGGAGTTGGTTGCTGTTGGTGGCACCGGTTGCGCGGAAGTGTCGCTTAAATGCCTCGTTTTCCCAGGTAGGGGGCGCGTTTTGGGAAAATGAGGTTTGTTGGGTAGTCTTTAACGACGTTGGAGGATTCGACTAGCGGCCTATGTCACACGCCTGGAACGCGTGCGGGAGTCACATCCCTCGTGGGTTCAAATCCCACATCCTCCGCAGAGTGAAAACCCCCGGTTTACGCCGGGGGTTTTCTTGTATTTATGCAGGTGAGTGGATTTGCAGTATATGCCGGGGGCTGCGGGGAGGCGGGGAACTGTCATGAATGCTGTCATGAATGCTGTCACGAAACTGGTGACGAATCCGTGGTGGCAGCGCGCTGATTAGTGTGGCAGTTCTTCGCTGAACGGTGCGGCGAGCACTAGCAGTGTGACTTTTTGCGTGGGCCTGTAGTAGGCTGTCTTCACGGATCCCATGTGGCGTCCATCTCGTGAACTCCCCCAGGGCAGGAATGCAGCAAGGGTCAGCGAGCTCTGACGGGTGCGTGGGGTCCCCTTTTTTTATCCCCGGCGTTCTTCTGGCACTTATGGCTAGGTTTCGGGCACTTGTCGGCGGTTTCCTGTGACCTATCGATGTTTTTTCGGCACTTATCCCCGCGATATTGGCCAGGCCATTTCACCTATCGATGAGCTATTCACTTATGGCCACGCTGCAGCGCATCGATAGGTGAATACCTTGGCCACAAGTGGTCGCGTTCGCTGGTCTGGAAGAATACTGTGCATGAGCGATGCAGACGACACGCGAGTACCACCACAGACAACACGAGAACCGCTAGAAACACCAGAACCACCCGAAACCCGAGAAACCCCAGCCCCAATGGGCGTGTGGGACTCCTTCCGGTTCGCAGTTTCTTCACCGAAGCGCCTGCGCACCGAGCTGCTGGCCGGTGCTGCGGTGTCGTTCGCGCTGATCCCCGAGGTCATTTCGTTTTCCATCTTGGCGGGCGTGGACCCGGCGGTGGGGCTGTTTAGCTCGGTGATTATGGCCATCGTGATTGCCTTTACGGGTGGTCGCCCGGCCATGATTACTGCTGCCGCTGGTTCGGTTGCGCTCGTCGTCGCGCCGTTGTCGCGGACGTACGGGATGGATTACCTCATTCCAACGGTGCTGCTCGCGGGTGTGTTGCAGATTGCTTTTGCGGCGCTGGGTATCGCTAAGCTGCAGCGTTTCATTCCGCGCGCGGTCATGATTGGCTTTGTTAACGCGCTGGGTATCCTCATTTTCACTGCGCAGCTCGAGCATCTCATCGATGTGCCCTGGTTGGTGTATCCGCTGGTCGCTCTGGGTATTGCGATTATGGTGTTCCTGCCCCGCGTGTTCACCGCGATTCCGGCTCCGCTGGTAACGGTGATCGTCGTCACGCTTGTTGCGGTGTTGGCGAATTGGCGCGTGCCGAACGTGAGCGATATGGGCGAGCTTCCGGAATCCCTCCCGCAGCTGCTGATCCCGAATGTGCCCCTGACCTGGGAGACTCTGCAGCTGATTGCGCCGTATTCGGTGGGCGTGGCGATTGTCGGCATCATGGAATCGCTGATGACGGCGAAGCTCGTGGACGACATCACCGACACGCATTCGGACAAGACCCGCGAGACGTGGGGGCTGGGCGTGGCGAACATCGCGGGCGGTTTCTTCGGCGGCATCGCTGGCTGCGCGATGATCGGTCAGACGATGGTGGGTGTGAAGGAATCGTCGGGACGCACTCGCTTGACGACGCTCTTTTCCGGTGTCTTCCTGCTCATTCTGGTCCTTCTGCTCAGTTCTGCAGTTGGAGTGATTCCGATGGCGGCGCTGGTTGCGGTGATGGTCGTGGTGTCGGTGGACACGGTCGATTGGCGCTCGATTTCCCCGCGGACGTTGCGTCTGATGCCGCGTTCGGAGACGGTGGTGATGCTGGTGACGGTCATCGCCACGCTGGCGACGGATAACCTTGCCATCGGTGTGGTTTCGGGCGTGGTTGTGGCATCACTGATGTTCGCGCGCCGTGTCGCTCACCTGGTCAGGATCGAAGTGCTTGACGACGACTCCAGCGCCCACTCCCGGACGTACAAGGTGCGGGGTCAGTTGTTCTTCGCCTCCAGTAACGACCTGGTGTACCAATTCGACTACACCGATCCTGCGCAGCGGATTGTCATCGATATGTCGGAGGCTGAGATTTGGGATGCCTCCACGGTGGCGGCGCTGGATTCGGTGCGGGTCAAGTTTGCTGACCGGGGCAAAGAGGTAGAAATTATCGGCTTGGAGGGGCCGAGTAAGCAGCGTCTGGATGCGCTGTCGGGGAAGTTGTAGAAATCCCAATCCGGGGTATGCCTTACACTTGGTTGCAAAGCCGGATGCGGCGCGGGGAAAAAAGCTTTCCGTGCCAGTTTTGTCAGGTTTTAACTTATGTCCGATACCTGGGAGGGTGCGTACACCATGGCCGTGGATTCCTTCGATGTTCAGCAGTTGGCGGCACACAAGGATGAGTTTGCGAAGGCATATGAGGAACTGAAGTCCCGTAATCTCGCACTGAATTTGACTCGTGGTAAGCCGTCGTCGGAGCAGCTTGATTTCGCAAACGCCCTGCTGGGTCTCCCAGCGCCGGATTACATTTCGGCTTCTGGGGAGGACGTCCGCAATTACGGCAACGCCAAAGGCATTACTGATATCCGCGCTATCTGGGCGGAACTGCTGGATCTGCCGGTGGAAAACGTCCTGGCGCAGGATGCTTCCAGCCTGAACATCCAGTTTGACCTGATTTCGTGGGCCATGCAGTTCGGCAATGTGGACTCGGAGCGCCCGTGGAACGAGGAGCCGGTGCTGAAGTGGCTGTGCCCGGTTCCGGGGTATGACCGGCACTTTGCTATCACGCAGCACTTCGGCATTGAAATGATTCAGGTGCCGTTGAACGAAGACGGTCCGGATATGGATGTCGTGGAGAAGCTGGTTGCCTCCGACCCGCAGATTAAGGGCATGTGGAATGTCCCGATGTTCTCGAATCCGACGGGTGTGACCTACAGCGCTGAGGTCTGCCGCCGTCTGGTTGAAATGGAGACCGCCGCTCCGGATTTCCGTCTGATGTGGGATAACGCCTACATGGTTCACACGCTGACGGATGAGTTCCCGGAGATTCACAACGTCATTAAGTGGGCGGAAGAGGCCGGTAACCCGAACCGCGTGTGGGCATTCGGCTCGACCTCGAAGATTACCTTCGCAGGCGCTGGTATTGCTTTCTACGCTTCCTCGGACGCCAACTTGGAGGATTACCTCAAGCACGCTGGTATCCGCGGCATTGGCCCGAACAAGGTCAACCAGTTGGCTCACGCCAAGTTCTTCGGTGACGCGGAGGGCGTGCGTGAGCAGATGCGTCGTCATGCAGGTTCGCTGGCTCCGAAGTTTGAGAAGGTTCTGCAGATTCTGGATGAGCGCCTGTCGGAGTACGGCGTGGCAGAGTGGTCGAAGCCGACCGGCGGTTACTTCATCAACCTCGACGTGGTCGATGGCACTGCTCGTCGCGTGGTGGAGCTGGCCAAGGAGGCCGGCATTGCGCTGACCGGTTCTGGTTCTTCCTTCCCGCTGAAGCAGGATCCGAATAATCGCAATATCCGCCTGGCACCGTCGCTGCCTCCGATGGAGGAGCTCGAGGTTGCTATGGATGGCGTCGCTACCTGTGTGCTGCTCGCCGCCGCTGAGAAGGCGACTGCGTAGGTTAAGCAGGCCAGGTAGGTCGGGATAGGACTATATGAACTTCGAAGAGACGAAGTTTTGGATCTCCGGGCTTTTCCCCGGAGAACCCCAGGTCAGCGAGTATGTGACGGAGCTGCCGGGCAGTGGTCGGCACGGGCAGGAACACGATTCGGCTCCGCTTCGGGTCGCTGAGTTCTCACTTTACGACGGGCCGGACGGCCAAGCGAACGAGCGTCGTCCGGAAACGGCAGCCGCCACCGTGGAGTTGGGCCGCAACTACTGTGGCCTGACCGGCGCAGCAAAGACGGATATCCGCGTGGAGCTCTTCTCCGTCGCATACGCTGATTTTCCCGTGGCCACCATGGTCGCGGCCGCGGGAGCGCTGGTGGAGGAAGAACCGGAGTTCCTGTCGCCAATTCCGGGCCGTGTCATCCCGAATGCGGTGCGGCTGGCGGCCGATCAGGTGGCCGAGGTAGGGGAGTCGTCGTCAAGCGTGGCCTTTACCGTGGCGCACGTGCTGTGCACGGTGCCGTATGTGTGGAGCGACGGGGTGCCGAATGTGTCCGAGATGCCGGGAAAGATCAGCCTGCATGAGGGCGATGTGGAGTCGCCGCAGGGGCGCATGACCACGATGACGCAGCTGGTGCCAATTACGGATGCGGAGCTGGTGTTTTATGAGCAGCAGGGTCCGCAGGCGCTGATGCAGAAGTTGGCCGAAGTGGACGCTGACCTGCGGGATTGGTGCCGCGAGTCGGTTGTTGCCCAGGAGGGTTCGAACTAGCCGGTCCGGGGTGGAAGGTAGGCTGAGCACGTGGCTCTGTATAGGAAGTATCGTCCGGCATCGTTCGCCGAAGTGGTGGGGCAGCGGCACGTAACTGACCCGCTGTCGGCGGCGTTGGAATCTCGTGATGCGCAGGGGCGTCCCAACCGCATTAACCATGCGTATTTGTTCTCCGGGCCGCGTGGCTGTGGCAAGACTTCGTCGGCGCGCATTATGGCGCGCAGTTTGAACTGTGCGGAGGGGCCGACGGCGACGCCGTGTGGCCAGTGTGCGTCGTGTCGTGCGTTGGCGCCGGGTGGTCCGGGCAATTTGGACGTTATTGAGCTGGATGCGGCTTCCCACAACGGTGTGGAAGATATGCGTGAGCTGCGGGAAAAGGCTATCTTCCAGCCGGCGGAGTCGCGCTACCGCATCTTCATTATTGACGAGGCGCATATGATTACCGCCTCGGGTTTCAATGCGCTGTTGAAGATTGTGGAGGAGCCGCCGGAGCATCTCATCTTCATTTTTGCGACCACGGAGCCGGAGCGTGTGCTGCCGACGATTCGTTCGCGTACGCACCACTACCCGTTCCGGTTGTTGACTCCGCCGGATATGCGCGGGCTGCTTGAACGTGTGGTCACGGCCGAGGGCGTGCGGGTAGAGCCGGACGTGTATCCGCTGGTCATCCAGGCCGGTGGCGGTTCGCCGCGTGACTCGCTGTCGGTTATGGATCAGCTCATTGCTGGTTCCGGCACCGATGGTGTGGATTATGAGACTTCTGCGGCCATTCTCGGTGTCACTGACAGCGTAATCATCACGGATGCGATTGAGGCGCTGGCGGCAGGCGATCGCGCGGCCATGTTTAGCGTGGTCGGGCGTGTGATTATGTCGGGCCAGGATCCGGCTCGGTTTGCCTCGGATCTGCTTGGCCGGGTGCGTGATTTGCTGGTGCTGTCCGCAGTGCCGAACGCGCTGGAGCAGGGGCTTGTAGAGATTCCGGAGAGCCAAATCGACGGCGTCCTGGAGCAGGCCGGGACAATTCCCCCGGCTACCCTGACGCGCTTCACGCAGGTGCTCTCTGACGGCCTGCGTCACTTCCGCGGCGTGACTTCGCCGCGTCTGCTGCTCGAGGTCCTGTGCGCGCGCATGCTCCTGCCCGCCACCGAAGACTCCGTGGAGTCGCTGCTGCAGCGCGTAGAGGCGTTGGAGCACGGCAGGCCCGCGCTTGCCGACGGCTCGGGGGCCGCAACCCCCGCATCGGCACCGGTGTCTTCCGATGCGGGGCCGGGGTCGGGTGCGGCTGAGGCCGATGCTTCGCCGATGCAGTCTGGCCAGTCGGCTCGTGAGGCATGGCGCCAGCGGAATGCCCAGCGTAAGAAGGGTGCGCAGACCCAGGGCAGTCGTGCTGGGCAGGCAGCGCCAGCGCAGACACCGTCGCAGCCTCAGTCCCAGCCTGAACCTGTTCAGCAGCAGCCTGCACCAGCGGCAGCGGCACCGGTGTCGCAGGAGTCGGTGACTGAGCCGCAGCCTGCACCAGAAGCACCTACTGCGACCGCTGAACAGCCTGAACAGCCTGAACAGCCTGAACAGCCTACGCAGGCCGAATCAGTTGAACAGCCTCAGCAGGCCGAACAACCGCAGCAGTCTGAACCGGCTGAGCAGCCGATGTCCGAGGAAGAAGCTCAGGCGGAGAAGATTCGTGAGTTCCGTCGGAAGATGGCGGAGCATGCCCGCATCAGCGAGCAGCAGACTCGGGCGCAGCTTGCGCAGGAGCGTGAGCAGCAAACCCGCGAGCGTGAGGGGGAAGGCGGCTCGATGTCGATTGTCGAGGAGGAGCCAGTTGTCTCTGCCTCGCCAACCCACTCTGAGCAGCCAACTCAGGCCCCACAGCCAGCTCAATCAGCCGAGTCGACACGGCCAACTCAGGCCGCCCAGCCCGAGCAACCAGTCCAGCCTGAGCAGCCAACGCAGACTACTCAGGCACCAGAATCGCAGCCGGAACCGCAAGTTCAGCAAGCACCAGAGCCAGCACCGCAACCGCAACTGGAACCAACACCACAGCCGGAGCCCGAACCTGCACCCGCCGGTATCGAGCAAATCCGCGAGCACTGGCAGGACATCCTTGCGGCTGTCGACGGACAGCATGCGTTCCCCATTCGCGTGCTGGCCGAGCAGGCGGTACCGCTCGATGTCGAAAACGACACGCTCGTCATTGGACACAGCACAGGAGCGCTCGCTACCAGGCTCAATACGCCTGATTACGCTCAGGCACTGTCCGCTGCAGTGAAGCAGGTGACGGGCTTCAACGGCCAGGTGCACTGTGTCGTCGGTACGCGCCCGCGCGCACCGCGTTCAACAGCTACTAATGGTGGTTCCGGGGAGGATGATTCGTCGTCAAGAGGTTCGTCCTCGCCGAACGACACCGCCCCTGCACCGACACCAGCAGCACCAGCGCAACCAGAGACATCTGAGCAGCAGGTACAGCAGCCGCAGCCAGGCCCGCAGCGGTCGTCGGCATACGCATCCGTTGTTGAGCGCCGTGCCAAAATCGAAGCCGCCAAGCGTGCTGCGATGGGACAGCAGGCAGGCCACGACCAGCCGGCACAGCCACATCAGCCAAGCCAACCAAGCCAGCCAGCTCAACCGAACCCGAACCCGGCCCAGCAACAACCGCAGCAGCCAAATCAGCCGCAGTCATTCCTGCGCGCGGCCCAGGCCAATGCACAGGCAAACGCCCAGGCCCAGGCCAATCAGGATTCGGGCTTCGGCGGCGTCCCGCTGCCACCAGAGCCGATGGAGGAGTTCGCTCCACCAGAGGGCGCAGAGGGCACAGAGAGCTACAGTTCGCGCAACCCGTCCAACTACAACTCCAACGCCAACACCAACTACAACCCGGTTCCCCAAACCCCGCAGGACAACAACTACGAAGAGGACACCTCCGAGTATTTCGAGGCCGCGAACGAGGTCGGGTCTCTCGATCACCGCTCGCTAAAGGACGTGGTCATGGAGATGCTGGAAAAGGAGCTGGGAGCCAAACCGCTGGAAGACCGCTAGAGCCGTTAGAATGGGGCGGCGATGCGCGTCGTAAAGCATGGGCGATGAGCCTTAGAAGCGTGCGCGTAACTACAAATCAGCACGTAAAGATCACAATAGTTAGGAACATTAATTATGACTCAGCCAGATATGAACGCAATTCTGCAGCAGGCACAGCAGATGCAGGCGCAGCTGCAGGCAGCACAGCAGGAGATCGTCGCTTCCACCATCGTCGGTGAGGCCGGCGGCGGTCTGGTCAAGGTGACTATGCAGGGCTCGGGCGAGGTCACGGACATCGCCATTGATCCGAAGGTCGTTGACCCGGAGGACGTCGACGGGCTGCAGGACCTGGTTCTCGCTGCTTTCCAGGACGCTACCGCTAAGGTGCAGTCGCTGGCGGAGCAGAAGATGGGCCCGCTGTCCCAGGGCTTCGACGGTCTCGGTGGCCTCGGTTTCTAAATTAGCTTTTCAGACCAGTATTTGTAGGTAATTATCATTGTTCGAGGGACCACTCCAAGATCTCATTGATGAGTTCTCGCGCCTGCCGGGCATCGGCCCGAAGTCAGCTCAGCGTATCGCTTTCTACCTGATGAAGGCGGAGCCGGAGGACATCGGCCGGCTCCAATCCGCGCTTGGTCGGGTGCGCGAGGGTGTGCAATTCTGCCGGGTCTGCGGCAATATTTCGGAAACCGATGTGTGCCAGTACTGCTCGGACACACGCCGCGACCGCGGTTTGGTGTGCGTCGTTGAAGAGGCGCGCGATATCCAGGCCATCGAGCGCACGGGGGAGTACAACGGTCGCTACCACGTGCTCGGCGGGGCGCTCGATCCGCTCGGCGGCATCGGTCCGAACGAGCTCAATATCCGCACGCTGCTGCAACGTATCGCAGGCGTGCTTGACGACGTCGACGAGACCCAACCCCCAGAAATCCACGAGGTCATCATCGCGACTGACCCCAACACCGAGGGCGAAGCCACCGCGACCTATTTGGCCCGGCTGCTGCGGGACTTCCCGGATCTCGAGGTCACTCGGTTGGCCTCCGGCATGCCGCTCGGTGGTGACTTGGAGTTCGTCGATGAACTGACCCTGTCCCGCGCGCTGACGGGCCGGCTGAAGGTTTAAGGCCTCCAACCGGCCGCGCGCGAAACTACAAGACTAGCGCTCGCTCTTCGGACGCGGCTTGGACAGGATGCGTTCTTCGCGCAGCTTATCCACTACCTCGAGGTCTAGCGGAGCCAGGCTCGACAGGTCCTGGTTGGTCGCGCGGGCCAGCAGCAGATCAGCCAGCTGCGGATTGCGAGCCAACACAGGTCCGTGCAGGTAGGTACAGATAATCGAGCCCTGCACCGCGCCTTCGGCGCCACCGGTCGGTGTGAGTGCAGAAACATCCACTCCCGGAGCAATCCCGGAGTCCGCCTGCTCCACTTCCGGGCCGGTATTGCCCACGCCACGGACAACCCGACCAAGCGGCTTCGCATCGGCACCCAGGGTCGTGCGACCCATGTGGTTTTCGAAGCCAGTCAGTGGGCTGGCGTCGACGTCGTCAAGCAAACCGTTCGTGGGATCGACGAGCGTGCAGATTTCGCCGATCGCGCGCGACTCGAGTGAATCGGTGGTGCAGTCGACAAGGCCGAGACCTGCGACGTCGCGTCCGCCCGCGCGGAAGGAATTGCCGAAGATCTGGAAGCCCGCGCAAATCGCGAGGATCTGCTTCCCGGCCTCGGCTGCCTTTTTGATGCCGCCGTCGTTGATCAGATGCTCCACCGCGATGGTCTGTGCGACATCCTCGCCGCCGCCGACGGTGTAAATATCCAGGTCGGTGGGGACGGCATCGCCCAACTTAATCGGGACAATCTCGGCGTCAATCCCACGCATCCGCGCGCGTTGCCGCAGCACCAGCGCATTTCCATCATCGCCGTAGGTGCCCAGCACGTCCGGGAGGATCAGGCCGATAGACAGCTCGCTCATTTACTTTTCCTCCTGTGCTCGTTCGATGTCGCGCTTCAGATCGCGGAAGGCGGTGTAGTTCGCCAGCACCTCAACTCGGGTGACGCTTGACGACGACCCCCGCGCCTCACACGACCGGATCGCCTGCAGCGGATTTGCGACCAACCTCGCATCGATGCCCGCATACAGCAACCGCACCGCGAGGTCAGTTCCGCGTTCGCCCGCGGACAGCACATCCATGCCGTCGAAGTCCTCGAAGCGGACATCCCACAGCCAGGACAGGTCCTCGCCGTCAGCAACGTGACCGTTGACTGCGATGACCACTGCATCCGCAGTGCGGTCGACCATGGACAGCGCCTCCTGCCAGCCGGCCGGGTTCTTGGCCAGCAGCATGCGGACGTGCTTCTCGGCGCCCTTGTCATCCCGCACAACCATGGTGGAGTAGCGGCCCGCAACGTTGTCGACGGTCTCGGTGGCCCGGAGGGACTTCTCCAGGTCCGCGCCCATATCGACAGCGCCCGCGATAGCCAGGGTGGCGTTGCCGCGGTTGGCATTGCCCGGCAGCGTGAGGTTCATCGGCAGGGTGTCGCCGGCAGGCGTGATGACTCCCTCCGCAGTGATGCGGTAGTCCGGCTCTGGCCGCTTGAACTCCGAGCCGTCCGGGAGTGGCTTCACGGCGTACCAGTTGTGGCCGTCCTGAATGATGGGGCCGCCGGTACGCGGGGAAGAGGTGGCATCGTTGGTCCAGCCACCGCCCGCGGAGACCCAAATAACCTTCTTGGCGTCCCAGGCAGCCGACGCGATGAGTGGGTCGTCGCAGTTGGCGATGACCGTCGCGTGCGGGTTCGCATCCACCGCAGCACGGAGTGTGGCCTCAATCTTGTTGATCTCGCCGACGCGGTCGAGCTGGTCGCGGGAAAGGTTCAGCAGCACCAGGACCTGCGGTTTCAGATCCTCTGCGATGTGCGGGACGTGCAGCTCATCGACCTCCAGGACCAGGCTGTCCGCATCGGGAGTGGCGAGCAGCGCGGAGATAATACCCGCGTCCATGTTGTCGCCGCCCTCGTTGGTGGCCACGTTGTGGCCAGCGGCGCGCATGGCGGCCGCGAACATACGGGTGGTGGTGGACTTGCCGTTGGTGCCAGTGATGATCGCGGCCGGGCGTCCCTTGCCGAGGGAAGCCAGAATGCGCGGGTCAATCTTCTGCGCAATTAGGCCACCAATCATGCCACCCGCGCCGCGACCGGACTTCCGGGAGGCCCAGGTGGCGGCGTGAGCGGCGGATGTGGCGAGGCCGGCGCGCAGGCGGGCGCCGGTGCCGCGCAGGCCACGAGAACTATTCGAGTCGCGGGAGCCACTCGAAGCAGTACCGTGCGGGCTGGCATCCGCGCTATCAGCGGAATGCGATTGCGGAGAGGTGCCATTTGTCATGTGTGTAAATATTACGCGCACGAAAGGGCTAGGCCTAAGAAGCAGGCCTGTGAGGCCTGATGGGATTTGTGGGAGGTCTCCCTGCGGAGCCTTGAAATCTGAACTTTGAGGTGATTGCGATCATGTTGATCTTCGGGGATTAGGCGGTCATGCGGCGGAAGAGAGGAAGGAGATTACCGAGGTGAGAAAGCGTATTTGAGGAATCGAATTCAAGCACTGAATCAAAGAATTATTGTTTTGATTCATGTGTTGCCCTATACTGTCCACTAGCAGATAAGGGGGAAGAGGTATGGCTAATACAGAAAGCAACTTCTTCGGCGCGCGCTTGCATCAGTTGCGCACAAATCGTGGCATGACCACACGTGATTTGGCTGACGCCACCGATGGTGTGGTGTCGCAATCTGCAGTCAGTCGCCTGGAAAATGGCAAGGCGACTTACTCACTTGAGCAGGTTATGGCGCTTGCGTGGGCTCTTGGCGTGCCGTTGGATGAACTTGTGGAGGAAAACCCGGTCAGCCAGCGTGTGCAGGCCGTGGCCCGCACTTCACAGGATGGCGCGAGTGTTAAGGGAGCGCGGGAGATGCTTTTGCCTTACCTGCAGCTTCGAGTGCTGCTAACTCAAAATTAAGGAGGGTTCCCCATGTGCAGTGCGAGCAAGGAGGGGCTCGACCTTGCTATAGAGTTCCGCAAGAAGCACACCCTAGGAAATGATCCAATCGCCGACATCGCTGGCTTTATGCAGTTGGTTAATGCAGATTTTATGATTCTGGATTTACCAGCCAATGTTGATGCACTTGCTTTGCGTGACCCCGTGACGGGAGCGACAGTCATTGGAATTGCGAAGTCATCCGTTCCTTACCGTCAGCGGTTTACCGTTGCGCATGAAATTGGGCATTTTGTTTCCAATGATTTCGAGTCCTCGAAAATCGTTGCAGATGATGAGCACTCTGAGCCTGGAATATACGCCTGTGGCAAGCGTGATTATCAGGAAGTTCGTGCTGATGCCTTCGCTCGTAATGTGCTCTGCCCAACTGATGGGTTGAAAACAGACCAGAACCTCGGCGAGCTTATCGGTGGAGGTGACGTCCTTGCTGCGTTGTCCCATGTCGTTCGCAAGTATCAAATTTCGCCGCGAGTCGCACTTATTCAGATGAGGCGCGCAGACCTCATTAGCGAAGGGCAATCGGAAGAACTGAAAGGTGTATCAGCTCCCACGCTGGCTGCCCGGTATGGCTGGAAAGCTGACTATGACCGCGCGGTAAAGGTCTCCGAACTAGTGCAACCATCAGCGCGGTTGGTGAAAGACGTATATCGCGCTTACGAACAGGGGATAGTCGACCTTCCCAGCATTGCTTTTGCTGAAATGAGCAGTGTCGATGAGGTGAAGGAGCTGATAAGTGCATCGCAGTCACAGTTACCGCCATTGAGGCATGATGCGAATGTGCAGAATCAGGATGCGGCTGACACGGAAGCAGATCCCTTCGCGGAACTAGACGCTTTCTTCGGCGATGGTCCCGATAGTTCAGAAAGCGCCCAATAAACGATGGCTGGTTACCTCCTAATAGCTGATACAAGCGTACTTCTTAATTTCGTATGTTCGAAGAATCACCAGTATTTGCTCGACTTCGCAGGCAAGAAGACCATCAGCATTCCAGGAGCAGTCAAAAATGAAGTCGAACGCAAATTGGATAAACGGCGCTTCAACTGCGGAAAGAGACACTGGGATTGGTTTCTGGGGCACCCGAATGTCGAAGTTCTCGACGATGACCACAAAAAACTTTATCCCTATGTTCGCCTCTATTCTGGTCCTGGCTATACCTTTCAAGGGGGCAAAGCTAAACACCTGGGAGAGTACATCGCTATCGCCCATTGTCTTTATGCGAAAGATCAGGGTAAGGGCGTAGCCACTGCGCTCATCATGGATGATGGTGATGCCTGTGAGCTAGCGCGGAAGCAAGAAGCTGGATACATTTTCAATACCGAGCACGTGCTACTGCAATGCGTGAAGTCGGGCTCTATTGGGTCGCGCGGGCAAGCCAAGGAAATTTGGGAAGACCTCCAGAAATTTGATGTCCTAGTCAATTTTGAGCACACCAAACTTAATGGCAAGAGTCTGTATAAAAAGGCCGCCGAAAAATGATGAACCCTGACATCACTTTCTACTACGACCGCGATTGTGGGTTCTGCGAGGCAAGCGTGACCCTTCTGGCCAAACTCAGTGGTGTCCGCATGATTGGTGCTAGTCCCGAAGACCAGTCCTTGCCAGAGGAAGTTCGTCAACACATCTCAGCTGAGGCGGTCGCCATGCTTCCAACCCCGGCGGTCGCCACAATCCCAGCCGAAGCAGCAGTCGGTGAACCTGGTGCTAAGAGCGGCCGAGAATTTCGGTACGGCCACGAGGCGATAGGTATCGCCTTGCGTGAGGGCGGCACCAAGGCACTATTCCGATGTGCGGGCACATTCCTGCTCTTCCCGCCACTGACAAAACTGTGGAGCTTTATCTATAAGGTTGTCGCTTCCAACCGTCACAGAATCAGCGCGGTCCTGGGGCTTAACGCCTGCAAACTAGACTCCACAAGATGACTATCCGGCAGGCCCGTTGCCCCAGTGCCACTGCAATTACCCAATGAGCAGCCACCGAGTCAGCCGTTAGCCTCGTCCTTCACAGCGGCCGGCGACATCTCGCCGACCAGTCGCAAAAACGCCTCATCGGAAACGATCGGAATGTCCTTCCGGTGGGCATGCATGGCCTTGCCCGTCAGCTGATCCGGCGTCACATCCGCCGGCCGGTTGCACACCAGCACCGACGACTCCCGAGTGACCTTCTCCGAGTACGCCAACCCAGCCCGCACACCCGCCGCGATCAGCTCATCCGGGTCCAGCGACACCTCTGGTGCCACGACGAACTCCATGCCCGTCGCGAGCTTCCGCCCCGGCGTATAACGGCCGGGGTTCTCCACGGGGCGCGGCGCTTCCATCGCGTCGACACGCACTGTCGAGCGCTGCAGGCCCACAATGTCCTCGCGCAGCTGGTCGGGCGTGTACATGTTCAGGGTTGTACCCTCGTCGAGCCCGCCCTGTGCGCGGAAGAGCGCAAGCGTGGTGGTGACGTCATCCAACGTCCGCACCCGCTCGGGCACCGAGATGCCAGCAATCGATGCCTCGGGCGAAGGCACATCGAGGCCGTAGGCGCGCGCGACGGCGCGCAGGCGAGCGTCGTCAAGCCGTTTGCCCTGGCGACGCGCCGTTTCCAACGTATCGGCAATCCGTGCGGGCGCCGGAATCCGCGCGACGCGAGTGCGCGTACGACGACGCCCCCGCTTATTCCGCGCGGACCGCTCACGATTCGCTTGACGACGGGCCCTCTTGGCCTCGGCAACTATAAAACCCCAGACCAGCGGCGCATTATGAGCAACCAACGTGCGCCCATCGAGCGCGTGCGCGAGCTTGGCCTGGATCACCCCGAATTTCGGTGCCCCCTCGAAGTCCGCGGGCTCGAGGCCGTGGAGGTGTGTCGGGCCGGGATCCTCGGTGGGATTGATGACGACATGCCAGGTGTCCACGATGTTGCCGCTACTGTCGGCGGTGGACACTCCCAGACTGACCAGCCGAGACGTCTTGGGGTGGATGCCCGTGGCCTGGATGGACACGATTGCGTAAGGAGCGTCCTCCGCTGACGAGAACTGTTTGTGCTCGTCAGCAGCCTTTGTTGCGGCGGTCTCGGCCGTGGCGGGTGTGGTTGTGGCCGTTGTGGGTGTGCCAGCGGTACTCGCGCCGGTGGTGGTTGAGGCCGGTGTAGCTGCGTTGGTCGTGGCTGCGCCGGTGGTGGTTGAGGCCGGTGTAGCTGCGTTGGTCGTGGCTGCGTCCGTTGTGGTGGAAGCCGGTGCAGTTGGTGGTGTTTTCGCGCCCGCTGCCGACGCGCGTTGAGAACGGCGACGATTCCGCCGCCGCCTCTTCGTCTGAGAAGAGGTCCCAGTCGCTTTGCGCTCCTCGCGCGCCGATTCAGTCATGCCTTAAGACTAGCGGGTGCGCTCACCCGCGGAGAAAGTGACTAGGTTTATGACACTTTGAGCACAAAATTTGCCACGAAAGTGTCATAAACCTAGTCAGTAACTTGGGCACTAGCTCGGCCTCAAGCTCAGAAGGACCGTGGGGCACGGTCACACGGGTCCCGTAAACCACGCAAACTACAAAAACCACGCAAGGCCCAAAAGTTTTCCCCCGACTGGGTGCTCAGCCGAAAAGGAATGGAACCGCGAGGGCAATTTCCGCGCCTTATTAAATAGGGGCCACAAAACAGTGCCACAAGCCAAGGCCACGAAATAGAGCCACAAAACAGCGCCACAAAAATAAGGACGAAATAACTACCACGGGGCAACAGCCACAGGACAACAACCACGGGGCGGGGGAGAAATGGTCAACAAGAAACGCAAGCAACTGGTGGCGGACCAGTTCGGAATCATTAGGCCGGATGACCAGCCGGGGAATGGATACCGCGAGGTCGCAAGGCAGGCGCGGGCCGGTTATCTGGAGCGGCTTTGCCGAGGTCACTATGTAGTCGCGCACGCCTGGGAGGGGCTCCACCGCGAGAAACGCCTGGCTATTACTGCTTTGGCGGTGGTCTCCGAGACGTCGTCAGGCGTCATTTCGGGAGCTGCAGCGCTGGCCTTGCACGGTTCGTGGGTGCTGGTGCGCGATGCGAAGATTGTGGTCGTGGGCGGGAGTCAGGAGTTCCACGGCATCGACTATTGCATGCGCTTGCGCTCGGAGATCCATCTGGATCACACGCAGGGGCTCGCGGACCGGCGGGTCGCGGTGCTCGCGCGTGCGGCCTTCGATGAGTGTCGCGTCCGGTTCAGGCAGAAGGGGCCGGAGTCCGTGTCGTGGCGGGCGGCGGTGTTGGCTGTCGAAGGTGCGCTGCGGCATGGCGCCACGCGCGATCAGCTGGAGGAGCTCCCGGTGCATTATCCCAGCGTGCGGGGCCAAGAGCTGTTTCACCGTGCGCTCGCGGTCTGTCATGGTCGTTGCGAAACGCCCGGTGAGGCGCTGACTAAAGCCGCGCTTCTCGAACTCGGCCTGAAGTTCCACGAGCAAGCCGAAATCTGGTCGCGTGGCACCAGCCACAATCCGCCGCACTTTCTCGCCCGCGTGGATTTTTATATCCCTGACCTGCTGCTTGTCGTGGAGTTCGATGGCCACATCAAGTATTCGGCTAGCGAGGTCGCGCCGACGCCCGCGGCTCAGTCTGAGCTGCTCACGCGGGAGACTTACCGCGAGCGTTCGCTGCGCGCGACGGGGCTGGATGTCGCGCGGGTGGTGTGGAAAGAGGTGGAATTGCACGCAGTTCGCTTATCGACGCTCCGTTCAATCCTCATCGAGCGCGAACGCGTGGTAGCCGCAGGTGGGGTGACTTTCCGTGCGGATGTGCGCAATGCCGGCCCGCTGATTGGGTAGTTGGGTAATTGGGTAGCGGGGCCGAGGGACCGCTGGATAGTTTGCCCCAAAAAGAAACTGACTAGGTTTATGACACTTTGAGCACAAA
>NZ_KV787358.1:48395-97264 GCF_001807075.1 Corynebacterium sp. HMSC14B06
CACAAATTTTGCCACGAAAGTGTCATAAACCTGGTCAGTAACTATGTGGAGTTTAAGCCAGTGCGCGGTTGACCGCGCTGGTGACTGCCTTCAGCGACGCGTAGGTGATGGAACCAGCGATGCCGGAGCCCCAGACCTTGGTGCCGTTGACATCTGCGAGGACGTAGGCCGCAGCCTCGGCGTCGTCACCTGCGGTGCGAGCGTGCTGGACGTATTCCTGAACCTCGACGTTGATGCCGAGCTTCTCCAGGGCGTTGGCGTAAGCGGCCAGCGGGCCGTTGCCGACACCCTCAACGGTCTGCTCCTTGCCCTCGTAGACGATGTGAGCCTTGATCTTGGTGGCGTCCGACTCGTTCTGAGGGGCATCGACAGTCAGGGCAATCTGCTCGAGTGGAGCCTCGCGGTCCAGGTACTCACCTGCGAAGATGTCCCAAATCGCCTTGGAGTTGACCTCGCCGCCCTCGGCGTCGGTGACTGCCTGCACGACGGAGGAGAACTCGACCTGCATGGAGCGCGGCAGGTTCATGCCGTGGTCCGTCTTCATGATGTAGGCCACGCCGCCCTTGCCGGACTGGGAGTTCACGCGAATAACGGCCTCGTAAGAACGACCAACGTCCTTCGGGTCGATGGGCAGGTAAGGAACTTCCCAGGTCACCGCGCGCAGGTCCTCGTCGGAAAGCTCCTTGACGGCAGCGCCCGGGCGGACCTTGTCTGCCATTGCGTCGAGGCCCTTGTTCACGGCGTCCTGGTGGGAACCGGAGAAAGCGGTGAAGACCAGGTCGCCGCCGTACGGGTGGCGCTCCGGAACGCGCAGCTGGTTGCAGTACTCGACGGTGCGGCGGATCATATCGATGTCGGAAAAGTCGATTTGCGGGTCGACTCCCTGGGTCAGCATGTTCAGGCCCAGAGTGACCAGGCAGACGTTACCGGTGCGCTCGCCGTTGCCGAAGAGGCAGCCCTCGATGCGGTCAGCGCCGGCCATGTAGCCGAGCTCAGCGGTGGCGATGCCGGTGCCGCGGTCGTTGTGCGGGTGCAGCGACAGAATGATGGAGTCGCGGCGGTTGAGGTTGCGGTGCATCCACTCGATGGAGTCTGCGTAGACGTTCGGAGTGATCATCTCCACGGTCGACGGCAGGTTGATGATGATTGGGTTGTCCGGAGTCGGGTCGATGACATCAACCACGGCGTCGACAACTTCCTTGGCGTACTCAACCTCGGTGCCGGTGTAGGACTCCGGCGAGTACTCCCAGCGCCAGTTGGTGTCCGGGTAGTCCTTCGCGATGGTCTTAATCAGCTCCGCGGCGTCGGTGGCAATCTTCTTGATTGCGTCCTTGTCCTTACGGAACACAACATCGCGCTGCAGGATCGAGGTGGAGTTGTAGAAGTGAACGATGACGTTCTTTGCTCCGGCACATGCCTCGAAGGTGCGGCGGATCAGGTGCTCGCGAGCCTGAACCAGAACCTGGATGGTGACATCGTCCGGGATCATGTTCTTCTCAATGATCTCGCGCACGAAGTTGTAGTCAGTCTGGGAAGCGGACGGGAATCCGACCTCAATTTCCTTGTATCCCATCTGGACCAGCAGCTCGAACATGCGGCGCTTGCGCTCCGGGCTCATCGGATCAATCAGCGCCTGGTTGCCATCGCGCAGGTCGACGGCACACCAAACCGGTGCCTTAGTAATGCGCTTGTCCGGCCAGGTGCGGTCCTTCAGCTGGAAGTCCTGAACTTCCTGGTCGTAAGGCAGGTAGCGGTTGGTTGCCATCTGTGAGTTGCGCTGCTTATTCCAAGCAGGCTGTCCTTCCGGAATCTCGCCAGCAGGAGTGGAGATTACAGAAGGAGCGGAAATAAAAGCGTCGGAAGGAGACATGTTGTGGGCCTTTCTAATTCGGACTTTTCTTGTAGGCCGGCACAACTTACCCCGCGACGGGGAGCCGGCCTTAAACCCAAGCCCCGCCGCGGCATAGAAGCAGTAGTCCGCGTTGCATGTGATGTACCTTACCCCGATGGTTATATGAATTTCATCATTCGGGGGTTTTAGTGGGGGAAATATGCTCAGCCATCCACGCCACCCACCCCGCCCATCGATAGTTCTAAAGCTAGGACCAATGTATTTAGCGGGGTAAAGATGATAGCGTCCTTAAGGTGCAAACTAGCTGGTCTATTCTGAAGCGAGACTTGCGCCGTCTCCGCAATAGCCCAAGAGTGTGGGTGATTATCATCGGCGTGATGATTACCCCTGCCTTGTATTCCTGGTTCAACATCCCGGGCTTCTGGGATCCGTATGAGCACACCGAGAACATCGGCGTGGCAATTGTGAATGAGGACAAGGGCGCGAGTTCCTCGGTTACCGGAAGTCTCAATATCGGTAACCAGGTGGTCAAACAACTAAAAGAAAATCATGAACTGGGCTGGCAGTTCCCCGATGCCGAGAAGGCAGACCGAGATCTAAAGCGCGGCAAGGTCTATGCCGAAATCACCATTCCGCCGAATTTCTCGCAGGAAATGGTCGATCTGATCCAAGGGCAGGGGCATCCAGCAAAACTGACCTACCGCGCTAACCAGAAGATCAACGCAATCTCGCCGCACATCACGGCGCAGGGCGCGTCCGGCATTGATGGCCAGATCTCCGCGTCCTTTAATAAGGAGATCGCGAAGGCGGTCACCGAGCAGGTCAAGGAAGCTGGCGATCTGCTGCAGGGTCGGTTCGATGCGGCCCGTCTCAATTCCGCTGATGCTTTCCAGGATGTTGCCGATGCGGTTGCCAATAGCCGCGATGAAGTCGGTGCTATCCAGGAGCAGATTGGCAATCTGCAGCCGACGATTGCGCAGATCAAGAAGACTCTCGGCAGCGTGGACACGGCCCTCGATGACGCCCAGGATGCGTTGACGCAGGTGCAGGCGATTACTGGTGAGCTCAACAACGAGGTCCTGAATTTCTCCGCGGATCTCAACGACGCCTACTTGCAGGGCAGCACCGCTCTGGTGGAGGGCACCGGTAACGCCAACGCCGCGATTGGCGCGATGACTGGCAATCTGCAGGGCGCAATTTCCCGTTCGGATTCTGCGACGGCTGCGGCGGAGGACATCGTCAACCAGGCGGATCAGGTCATTGGTGGGCTGAATTCCCTGCTGGAGGCCAACCCGCTCAATGGCCCGGATAAGCAGGCAATCCAGCGCACCATCGATGCGCTCGACGAGAGCAACGCCACCAATAAAGAGCTGGTGGAGGGCCTGAAGAACGTCTCCGGCTCGGCGCAGGGAACTCTCGACTCCCTCAACGCCACCAGCGAGGCATTGGCGCAGGCCACCAAGGACGGCAAGGCCGCCTCGGATCAGATCCGCGAGGCGTCCCAGGACGCGCTCCCGCAGTTGAGCAGGGCGCTTAATCAGCTCAACGCGCGCGTGGGTTCGTACGCGGCGGCGCTTGGCGCGCAAAAGGACACCGTCAAGGAAACGTCCGCGCTTCTCGACGCTACGAGTGGGCAGCTTTCCGCCGCGAATCAGGTCCTCGAGAGTTTCAAGGCTGACCTTGATGGCGTACGCGATGGCCTGGAAACCGCGCGTCTCGATGTTCTTACCCTGGGCACCACCGAAGAGCGCGAAGCTATGGAAATGGTCAATGACCTCGACCCCGAGGGAATTTCGCAGTTCCTGAGCGATCCGGCCGAGATCCAGACTGAGGCCGTGTTCCCGGTGGATCACTACGGCTCGGGTATGGCGGCGCTGTTTACCAACCTGTCGTTGTGGATTGGCGCGTTCATCCTGATTGTGATTTTCCGCGTGGAAGTCGACGCGGAAGGTTTCAAGGAAATCACGGTGGGCCAGGCGTACATGGGCCGCACATTGCTGCTGGGCATCATCGCTACTTTCCAGGCGCTGATTGTCTCTATCGGTGACATCGTCATTGGTGTGCAGCATGTCAGCGCGGTTGCGTTCGTCCTCACCTGTGTCGTGGTGGAGTTGTGTTATCTCGCCATTATTTACAGTTTGGTGGCGGCGTTTGGCCACGTGGGACGTGGTATTGCCGTAGTGCTCGCGTTTATTCAGATTCCTGGCGCCGCCGGTCTCTATCCAATTGAGATGACCCCGGACTTCTTCCAGGCGCTGAATCCGTTCTTGCCGTTGACCTACGGCATTGATGCTCTCCGCGAGACCATTGGTGGTTTCTACTCGAATTACTACCTGAAGAACATGCTCACCTTGATGGCCATGGCAGTGGTCGCCTACGTGGTCGGTTACTGGCTGCGCCGCAGCCTGTCCTCGGTCAATGTCTTGGTTAACCACCAGCTTGAAGAGGGCGGACTGGTCAACAACGAAGAAGTCCACCTGGTCGGTAGCGGATACAAGCTCAGTGACCTCGTCTTTGCGCTGCGTAACCGCGAGGAGTACCAATCGCGAGTCGACGAGCGGATGGAGAATCTGCGTGGCAGCTACACGCTGTTCATGCGCATGGCCATTGGCATCGCCGTGGCCGCCCTGGTGGTGCTGGGTATTTTGGCCCGTAACTACCCGGATCAGAAGGCCCTGTTCTTCGGTCTGGCTTGCCTGTTTGTGCTGCTCTGCCTCGCCTACATCGCGGTGCGCGAGTACGTCAAGCAGTCTGTGATTCACGCCCAGGAGCTCAGCGAGATGTCGGAGGAGGAGCTGCGCGCCTACATGGAGCACCAAACTTCCCATCCGCATGCGTACTCGCTGGAAAATGCTGGTGATTCGTTTGAGCCACAGGCGAAGGTGTCGTCGGCAAGCGTGAAGACTTCCCCAGAAGGTGAAGCCTAATGAGAAACGTTCTTGAAATTGTGCGGAATGACTTTCGGGTGATCCGCCAGAACACGATGACCGGCATCATGGTTTTCGGTCTGGTGCTGATTCCGCTGCTGTTCACCTGCTTTAATGTGCTGGCCAGCTGGGAGCCGTTTGAGAACACCGAAAAGCTGAAGATTGCGGTCGCCAGTAATGACCGTGGTCATCGCACGGATATCGGTGCGATTGACGTCAACTTGGGCAATGAGGTGCTGTCGAAGCTGAGCCGTAACCACGAAATTGACTGGCAGATTACGGATTCTGAGGACGCCATCGACGGCACTAAGTCCGGTGACTACTACGCGGCAATCGTGCTTCCGGAGAACTTCAGTACTGAACTGATGACCTTCTACGTCCGGGGCACCAAGGCGCCGAAGCTGACGCTCTATACGAATGAGAAGAAGAACGCGCTTTCGTCAATCATTACGAGTAAGGGCGCGAGTGGCGTTATTCAGGAGATTGACAAGAACTTCACGCAGGTCGTCGCCAGTGTTGGGCTGGGCGTGATCACCTCGCTGGATGAGTATCTAAACACCTCCGACTCCAAGCAGGCACTGACGCGCGTGCAAAACCGCGTTGATGACACCGCCGCGCGGCTGCGCTCCGGTGCGCAGACTGCTCGTTCGCTGTCCACGCTGGTGGAGACCACCGTGCCGCTGGTGGAGACCGCGGATTCCATTTTGGAAAACGCTGGTGCGCGGATGGACATTCTGCGCAATGGTTCGGGTGACGGCAACGTCGCAGGCGATCTGGAAGCCGCGGTCGGCAATGTCCGCGACTCGGTTAGCACGGCGCTCGACGCAACGCAGTCGAGCTATGAAGGCGTGCGCGATCGCGTCAACGAGCTTGTCGACGGCACCCAGGCCACCAGCGGCGCGACCGCAGATACCTTTGACGCGATGGCGGCCAAGTTCGGCCAGCAGGCCGATGGCCTGACTGCGATGCGCGACCGCCTGGAGGACACCGTGGGGGCAGTGGTTCCGGGTGTCGCTAAGCCGGGCTATGACCGCGCGATTTCCGATCTGAACACCTCGATTGCTCGCACCCGTGGGCTGCAGGAGAGTTTCTCCGCCGTGGCGGCGGATTTGCGCGGTGGCCGGGATACGGGATCGTCGATAAGCCAGGCGAAGGACGCTTTCACGGCTGCGATTGCCGCTGTGGAAAATGCCAAAAACTCCTACGAGCAGAACCTGCGCCCGCAGATCGACGCACTGTCGGAGCCGGTGTCGCGTCTGAGCAACGACATCGAGGTCATTGGCGAGGACATTCGCGGCATCCGCGGTACGATTTCCGGCTCGCCGGTGGATACGCTTCGTAAGACTAGCGCCGCCACGATGGGCCTGAGCAACCGTTTTGATGATCTGGCGGCTCGCTTCGACGAGATTCACAACGCGCTGGAAGAGGCGAAGGACACCGGTGACCTCTCGCGAATTGCTGAGGCCGTCGGTGATGACCCAAGTGCCCTGGCAGCGCAGTTGGCCGCGCCGGTGCAGGTCGAGGAAGACCCCGTCTTCCCAGTCCAGAGCTTCGGTGCGGGTATGGCGCCGTTCTATGCGACCCTCGCGCTGTGGATCGGTGCGCTGCTGTCGTCGGTGCTGATCCGCACCACGGTCCGTAGCCGCGACGGACAGAAGGTCGGCGATGATGAGGCCGAGAATGTGGTCAGCGATGCAGTCGATGATGCGCAGGGCGATGCAGCCAGCGATGAAATCGACGAGCCGACCAGTGACGCACAAATCAACGCTGCGCAGGCCGATGACTACACCCGCGTCGAGAAATACTTCGGCCGGTTCGCCACCTTCGCCAGCGTAGGCCTGGTTCAGTCCACACTGATGGTGTTGGGACTCCAGGTGTACGTGGGCATCGATCCCGCACACCGATTCCTGATGCTGCTGGCCGGCTGGGTGATTTCGCTGGTGTTTATGATGATCGTCTTCTCGTTCGTCTTCACCTTCGACAACGCCGGCAAGGCCATCTGCGTGCTGTTGCTGGTGATGCAGGTCTCGGCCGCAGGTGGCGCGTATCCGCTGCCGCTGGTGCCACAGTGGGTCCAGAACATTAGCCCTTGGCTGCCGGGTACCTACGCGATCGATATGTTCCGCAGCTCCATCGCCGGTATCTATGAGGCAGACTACTGGAAGCTGATGTTCATGTTGGCGCTGTTCATCATCCCGTCGCTGATTCTGGCGCTGGGCCTTCAGCGCATCTTTGAAAAGGGAATCAACGAGATCAAGAACGCAATCGAGGAGACGAAGGTGATGGCGACTTCGTAAGGGGGCCTAATCCTCCGCCTCGTCATTCTCTGTCTCGTCGCTCTCGCGCTCGGCTTCCGGCTCGCCCTTGCCGTCGCGCGAGAGCTTCCGCAGCCACCAAATCAGCAGCGCAATGATCACCGCCGCTGCTGCCAGGATGGCCCACATCCACCACTGCCACTGCGAACCGCTGCCGTCGAACACGGACTCCTCGTCAGGATCCATCGGCACCTGATGCCCCGTCACCAGCAGTCGGTGCGTGTTAATGCCGTAAGGCGTGCACGTAATCAGGGTGATCAGGTCTTCTCCGGGGACGCGTCGTAAAGCATCGGTTTCATCCGGCTTTACGACGGCTACGTCGTGGACCTCATACTTCAACTTGTGACCCGCGACTGCGATGTAGAACGCGTCGCCCTTCTTGACCTTGTCGAGGTTGTCCCACAGCGTCGCATTCTGCAGACCCGTATGCGCCGACAGCGACGCGTGACGACCTTCACCCTCGCCCACGCCGCCGACCGGGAAGTCGGTGCCGTAGAGGTGACCGACACCGCGCGAAAGCGACTTTTCCGACGTGCCGTGGAAAACGGGCAGGTCAGAGTTGATGGACGGGATGACGATGCGGCCGAGCGCGTCGGTCTCGCCAAGCACGTCGAGGTAGTGACGGTAGCGCTGGTACTCCGGGGAAGACTCGTCATCGGAGGTGGTCCAGGCATCGCCGGGATTGACCTCGCCGAGACTGGCGTTGTACTCGTGGGCCTCGTTCCAGGCGGTGTCCAAGACCTCGGGAGGAGCGGATTTCTCCAGCTTGGAGTACTCATCTGCGGCGCGGGCCTGCAGGAAGTTGTTCCACTGCGTTGCGACAACCGGGTACAGCAGCACGCCCAAACCGCCAATGATCAGCAGCAGGGCGATGATGGTGTTCGAGTTGAGCTTCTTGCCCTTTTGGGGCTTTGCTTTGGTGTTGGTTGCGGCGCTGACGTTGGTGTTGTTTGCGCGTTCGGACTTCCGCTTAGATGTCGGTTTGGGTGCCCGCTTGGAAGTTGCCCGCTTGGAATGGGAATGACGCCCCATCGAGTCCTACCTTTGGTGACCTTGTGCATAGCGGCCACGGGTCTTTCTCACCAGGGATAGTTCCCGGGCAGGGGATAGCCAGGCCGACAAATCGCTAACGACTTAATAAGTGCAAATACCAATGTAGGTGATGCGGCCCGGGAGAGTTGAACTCTACTCACCGCGCTGTGGCATCGGTGGAATCTGTGGTGGTGTTTGCGGTGCTGGTGGTGTCGGTGTTTGCGGTGTTTGCATCGGCTTTTGCGGAGCTTGGGGCGCTTGTGGAGGCTGTGGCGGTGGCTTCTGCCGGCCGAGCCGCCAGGGCAATAGTGGCAGAAATCATGGTCGCCAGTGCGATAAACAGCGCCACCCACTGCACACCAACTGCCTGGAAGCGTTCACCAAGAACGATGTATCCCAAGCTGAAGGCAACAATCGGCTCCACGACGGTCATAGCTGGTAGCGAAGCCTGCAACGGTCCCGCGTTAAAAGCCGCCTGCTGCAGGCCGACGCCAATAACCGCCAGTGCCACCAGCAGCCAGAGTTCCCAGGAGAGCAGGAGCTGGACGAGTCCGTCGTTGACATAGGTATCGACCACCGACTTAGACAGCAGCGCGACGAAGCCGTACAGCCAGCCGGTTGCCGTGCCGAGCAGCAGGGCCTTCGGGTTCTGGCGTAGCACTCCGCGCTGTTTGGTGTCTGAGCCGCCACCGGCGCCGGTGCCGGTGTTGGGCCACTGAACTGCAGCGGCATAAAGCCCGCAGGTGACCACGCCACCGACGGCGAGAGCCCAACCCCACAGGTAGGTGGGGATATCGGTGGAGCCGGCGGTCGGCTTGCCGAGCAACACCAGCGTCGCCACCGCAAAAGTAAGCGCCACGGACCAGATCATCTCTGATCGCGAAATCCGCCGACCGTTGACCTTCGCTGCCAGCGGGAGCGTGAGCATCAGCTTCATGACCAACAACGGCTGCACCAGGAGCAACGTGCCAAATGCCAACGCCGCGACTTGAAATACATACCCGGCAATTGCCAGACCCGAGCCCAGCCACCAGCGTGGCAGCTTCAGGGTCTTCGCCACTCCGCGAAGTGTGCTGGTGCCCTCTTCCAGTGTTCGGGAGAGGTTGTGGCGGATGACGGTTCCCCACGCGATGCTGAGCGCGGACAGCAGTGCCAGTATCGCAGCGAGAAGGTCATTGTTCACGTAGGAAATGCTAGGCATGCAACACTTGTCATGTCCACTTCGCAGGGGTTGGGCGGGGCAGTGTTTTGTGCCCGCAGCGCCTCGGGGAGTAGCTGGCGGATTAGCTGGTTCGGCCAAGATGCTGACTGAGCCCGGGCCGGGGAGCCCGGAGTGGAGCTGACTGAGCCCGGGAGTTCCTGGCGCAGTACCGAGAGTTACTGACTAGGTTTATGACAGTTTCGAGGCATTTTATGGCCTGTTTTTGTCATAAACTTAGTCAGTTTCACATTTGCAGCCCGCAGCCGCGTCCGATTCGCACCCGACCGACACCCAACCGACACCCCAAACGCCCCAAACACCCCAGCCGTCACACTCTCGCCGCGCAGTCGCGCCCAATCCACACCCCAAATACCCCAAACACCCAACCCACACCCGAATACCGGCCACGATACCCCACAACCCCCTACGCAACCCGATCCAAACCCTCCGCACAACCTCCGCAAGCTACGTTTTGGTAACCCACTATGTAATTACGAATGCGACTCAAGTAAATTGAGTCAATAATAGTTACGTGCATATAGTTGCCTAGTTTTTGGAGGTTGCCGACCATGGCACTGGTTGTGCAGAAGTACGGTGGTTCATCCCTGGAGAGCGCCGAACGCATTCGTCGTGTTGCAGAACGAATTGTGGAAACCAAAAAGCAGGGCAATGACGTCGTGGTTGTCTGCTCGGCAATGGGCGACACCACCGATGAGCTTCTGGACCTCGCTGAGCAGGTCAACCCGGTCCCGCCGGGACGCGAGATGGACATGCTCCTGACCGCCGGTGAGCGTATTTCCAATGCGCTGGTCGCTATGGCAATCGCAAGCCTCGGCGCCTCGGCCCGTTCTTTTACCGGTTCGCAGGCCGGCGTAATTACCACGGAGCGCCACGGTAACGCCCGCATTGTCGAGGTCACTCCGGGCCGTGTCCGTGAGGCTCTCGATGAGGGCCATATCTGCCTAGTGGCCGGTTTCCAGGGTGTAAACCGCGAGACCAAGGACGTCACTACGCTGGGCCGTGGTGGCTCGGATACCACTGCGGTTGCCCTCGCGGCAGCCCTAGAGGCGGACGTCTGCGAGATTTACTCCGACGTGGACGGCGTGTACACCGCGGATCCGCGCATTGTGCCGGACGCACAGCGTTTGGACAACATTTCCTTCGAGGAGATGTTGGAGATGGCCGCGGTTGGCGCGAAGATTTTGCAGCTGCGAAGTGTCGAATACGCCCGCGCGTTTAATGTTCCGTTGCGTGTGCGTTCGTCGTATAGCAATGAACTTGGCACCCTTGTTGATGGATCGATGGAGGATATCCCTATGGAAGAAGCAGTGTTGACCGGTGTGGCGCATGACCGCTCCGAGGCGAAGGTGACCGTGCTGGGCATTCCGGATGATCCGGGCCAGGCGGCGAAGATGTTCCGTGCTGTTGCGGATGCGGAGATCAATATCGATATGGTGCTGCAGAACGTCTCTACCATCGCGGATAACCGCACTGACATTACTTTCACCTGCCCGCGCGAGGACGCTCCGAAGGCGATGGCGTTGCTGAAGAAGCTGCAGGCTGACAATGACTGGAAGGACGTGCTTTACGACGATCACGTGGGCAAGGTCTCCTTGGTCGGTGCTGGCATGAAGTCCCACCCGGGTGTGACTGCGACGTTCTGTGAGGCGCTCGCTGATGAGGGTGTGAATATCGACCTGATTTCCACTTCTGAGATTCGTATCTCGGTGCTGGTTAATGACCAGGATGTCGATAAGTCTGTGAAGGCTCTGCACGACGCTTTCAATCTCGGTGGCGACACCGAGGCTGTTGTTTACGCTGGTACGGGACGTTAAGGAGTTCTTATGACCACGATTGCTGTTGTTGGTGCCACTGGTCAGGTTGGCCGTGTGATGCGCACCCTGTTGGCGGAGCGTAATTTCCCGGCCGATAAGGTTCGTTTCTTCGCTTCTGCTCGTAGTGCGGGCAAGGAGTTGGAGTTCCGCGGCGAGAAGATTGTTGTCGAGGATGTCGCGGCTACTTCGGATGAGGATCTGAAGGGCATTGATGTCGCGGTGTTCTCCGCTGGCGGCACGCTGTCGAAGGAGCAGGCGCCGCGTTTTGCGGCTGCTGGCGCTGTTGTTGTTGATAACTCGTCGGCGTGGCGTAAGGATCCGGAGGTCCCGTTGGTGGTCTCCGAGGTCAACCCGGATGCTTTGCAGGACATCCCGAAGGGCATTGTCGCGAATCCGAATTGCACCACCATGGCCGCGATGCCGGTTCTCAAGCCGCTTCACGACGAGGCCGGGTTGCAGCGTCTGCGTGTGTCCTCCTATCAGGCGGTCTCGGGTTCGGGCCTTGCTGGTGTGAATACTCTGGCTGGCCAGGTGCGCGAGAACATCGACAACCTGGAGAAGCTGACCACTGATGGTTCGGCTCTGGTTGCGGAGGACTTTGGTCCGTATGTCGCACCGATTGCTTTCAACGCGCTGCCGGTGGCTGGAAACTTTGTTGATGATGGTTCGCTGGAGACTGATGAGGAGCAGAAGCTCCGCAATGAGTCCCGCAAGATTCTGTCTATCCCCGAGCTGGCTGTTGCTGGTACTTGTGTGCGCGTTCCG
This sequence comes from Corynebacterium sp. HMSC14B06, assembly GCF_001807075.1. NCBI lineage: Bacteria > Bacillati > Actinomycetota > Actinomycetes > Mycobacteriales > Corynebacteriaceae > Corynebacterium > Corynebacterium sp. HMSC14B06. The sequence goes on from NZ_KV787358.1 coordinate 60,323, forward strand.
GTGTTCACTGGCCACACGCTGGTGATTCACGCTGAGTTTGAGAATGCTCTGTCCGTAGAGAAGGCAACCGAACTGCTGGAGTCCGCGCCGGGCGTGAAGGTCGTCGACGTTCCGAATCCGCTTGCCGCCGCTGGTGTGGATGAGTCCCTGGTGGGTCGTATCCGTGTCGATCAGTCGGTTCCGGAGGGGCGTGGCCTGGTGCTGGTTGTCTCTGGCGACAATCTGCGTAAGGGCGCTGCTCTGAATACCATCCAGATTGCGGAGTTGTTGGTCGCTGACCAGTAGTTGAGCGCAGTACTTAAAAGCGCAAAAAGTTAAGCCTCGGCACTTAGCGAACTTCGTGCTCTCAATGACAACTACTCCCCACTAGTCGGTAACTGATTTCTCAGTCCAACTAATGGGGAGTAGTTCACATTGTTGCGGTAGGGGGCCTATTTTTTCTTATTGACGCCCACGCTTTCCGCTTGGCTGCAGCGCCAGCGGAATGTGAGATTGTGCGAGCGCAGTGCTGGGGGGGATTGCGTCACGGGAGGCGCCGGCGCCCTATTTGGCGGCGTGAGGATGTGCAGATGTCGCTAGACCGGGGATGCGTGGCCTACGGCGCCGTATTTGGGGCGCTAGCAGGGGTGAATGTCGCTAGAACGGGAATGCGTTAAAGACACTGATTTGCAGCTCCGCAAAACTGCAGGTCAGGGAATTGTCGCAAAATTCGGAGGCGCGCCTGTGCTGACAGATTCCCGTTCTAGCGACATTTCGACCTTCGAAGTGCAACTTTTCCGACAGTTGGTGCCACGAGTTGCAATAGCGCGAGCATCTCGGCATTGAGAGCCAGGGTGGCTAGGGTGGCCAGGGCGGTGACAGTGGCCAGGGTGGCTAGGGTGGCCAGCGTGGCGACGGTGGCCAGGGCGGCGATGGAGTCGGTAGCGGCCGAGCAGGAAGCGGACTAATTTAGGGTAGCCTGTTGTGTGGTTAGCCTTACCTGTGTAATATAGGCTCGATTGCTGTGTTGGCCGTAGCCGAAAGAGGCCATCAGTCTCTTGGGGCTACGGGTACTTTACAGCGTTTCAAAGAGTTCCTTACGCGTTAGGTTTTCACATGTTTCGAAACAATTCGCTGACCCGTCGAGCGGCGCTGAAGACCGCCGCTGTCTTGGCAGCATCCACTCTTGTTCTGTCTGGTTGCTCCCGAGGCGACGACGCGGCGGCGTCAAAAAATGAGGGCACCGGGGACGAGCGCATCGCCGCAGTTGGCCTGGGAGACAGCGATACCTTGCTCGCTCTAGGCATCCAACCAGTCCTCGTAGCGCCCTGGGGTGCTGAGGGAGATGTTGATGCATCTGGCGTCGGCCCATGGGCTACCGAAAAGCTCGGCGACAACAAGCCTGAAGTGGTTTACGGTACTGCCAACGGATTCACTGCTGAAATCCTGGAGAAGATCTCCGCCGCTGATCCGGACAAGATCATTGCGGTGAACTCTGCCGTAGACGCGCAGGCGAAGAAGGCGCTTAATGACATCGCCCCAACCACCGTTAAGCCAGACGGTGCCACGGACTGGCAGATCCCCTGGCGGGATCAGGTCAACCAGATCGCCGGCGCTGTAGACAAGCAAGAAGAAGGCGACAAACTCGTCGAAGAAACGCAGAAGGCCTTCGATGATTTCCAACAGCAGCACCCTGAGCTCAAAGGCAAGCGTGCGGCTATCGTCATGCCTTATCAGGGAAAGATCGGCCTGTACACCTCCGGTGACGGTCGCGGGCAGTTTATCAAGAGTCTGGGCTTCGAGATCCCGAAGGAGCTCGAAGGTAACGGGGGCGAGTTCTACCGCGACATCGCACCTGAGAACTACAGCGACCTCAACAACGTCGATTACCTCTTCATCCTTGATTACCAGGGTGCCGCCGATACCTTGAAGAAGGATCCAACATTCAGCAAGCTGGACGTTGTTCGCGAAGGCAAGGTCCGCTGGATGGACGAAAACGTGGGCAATGCAATGAGTATGCCGAACCCATTGACCATCCCCTGGGCAGTCGACAAGTTCTCTGACGCAATTTAATTGAAAGTGTCCGTTTCAAGAACTCGACATTCTTTGGTGTTTTCCCGGCGTTTGCTTACTTCGGCCGCACTCGTTGGCTTGGCTTTGCTGCTGCTTGCCTCCCTGTACTTGGGTTCCAAAGATCTTTCCATTGGCGAAGTGACCAGCATCCTCATGCATGGTCCGCACCCATCTACGCAATCCGGCATCATTTGGGACTTGCGCGTTCCGCGCACCCTCTTGGCTGTGATCACAGGCGCAGCCCTGGCTATGGCGGGTGCCATTGCTCAGAGCTGGACCCGCAACCCCCTGGCAGATCCCGGCATTATCGGCGTGAACGCTGGAGCAAGTTTCGCAGTCGCTGCGGCACTGACCTTGGGCTGGGCAACGACGGTCGGGGAGCGGACACTTGTAGGGCTCGTCGGGGCGGCCGTCGCTGCCTCAATCGTGCTGTTGATTTCCCGCGTATCGCGTAACCCGCTAACTCTGGTACTCGTGGGCGTGGGAGTTACCTTCGCCCTGCAAGCGGCCACGAATATGCTGAGCCTCTATTCTTCCGACACCCTGGAAGGGCTCCGCCGCTGGACCGTTGGCTCTACAGCTGGGCGGGGTATGGAAGACGTGGCCTTAGCTGCTTTAGGTCTAGCACTAGGTGCTCTATGTGGTGCGCTTGCAGCACGCCCGCTGGATCTACTTGCGATGGGAGAGGACTCCGCCCGTTCCCTTGGCAGCTCGCCCACGAGAACCCGCTTGTTGGCTGCCGCAGCGGTGATCATCCTCGCCGGCTCGGCGACAGCCACTGTGGGGCTTGTGACATTCGTGGGCTTCGCCGTGCCACACCTACTACGCCCGTTTACCGGCCCGTCCCTGACTCGCCTCTTGCTGCCGACCGGCATTGTTGGTGGCGCGGCTGTGTTGCTAGCCGATATTGTGGGCCGCTTCGTCCTGCAGCCTAACGAGCTGGAAATGTCCATTGTCTTAGCTATTGTCGGTGCCCCAGTGATGATTCTGGCGGTGCGACGTAAGAAGAGTTCACCGACCTCGAATGACTCGGAGCTGACGATATGAGCGATATGACGTCTATCCGTAGTATTAAGCGTTCACGAAGCAGACGCGTCCTGGCGGCTTCGGCAGGGTTCGCCCTCATAGCGGCTCTTTGTTACTGCTTAATCCTGGGGCAAGGAGCGGTGAAGCTCAGCCCGATGGAAGTCATCGAGGTTCTCACCGGTGGGGGCACACAGCAAGCAATCAACGTGGTGTGGGATCTCCGCCTGCCTGTAGCAATCGCTACCGTTCTGGTCGGCGCGGCTCTAGGGCTGGCAGGTGCGTGGACTCAGACCATGGCCCGCAATCCGCTGGCCAGCCCGGACATTCTCGGTGTATCCGGCGGCGCGGCGGTTTTGGTTGTGGCGGGCACCGTAGTTACCCGCCCTGCATGGAGTGAGGGGGTGCCGACGTTCTGGTGGCGTGCTGCACTCGCTTTGCTTGGCGCACTAGTGATCGTTGGTTTGCTCGTTCTACTCGGTGGCTTCGGGACGTCGCAGCGCGTAGTGGTCATCGGCCTGGCACTGTCTTTCCTCACGCAGTCTTTAGTGCAGTATCTCCTGCTCCGGGCTGACTTAACTCGTGCCACGGATGCCCAAACTTGGCTCGCTGGGTCTACCGGCTTTGTGCGTATGGAAGCTTTGTTTCCTATGGTGTTGGGCCTGTTGCCCTTCGTAGTTTTAGGCCTTTGTGTTACGCGCGATGTCCCTCTTCTTTCTCATGATGACGCCACCGCGTCCACACTTGGGGTAAATGTCACGAGGGTGCGCGCTATTTTGCTCATTGCCGCAACGGGCATTGTCGCGGTGGTGGTTTCCTTTGTCGGCCCAATTGGATTCGTGGCACTATTGGCTCCTCAGCTGGCCAAGCTGGTGGCCGGAACGCCCACGCCCCATCCGTTGTGCTCTACTTTTGCAGGCGCTGCTCTATTAGCTGCGTGCGCCGTCGTGGCGGGCGCACTGCCATTTACATCCCCTGTGGGTTTGGTTACCGCCATCATCGGTGGCCCCGCGTTGGTGTTGCTTGTGTGGTTGGCGGCCCGTCGCGGAACTCTGAAAGGAATGGTTCAATGAACGTTCAAGTTGATCACGTCACCGTGGGCTACAACGACGGCCCAAGCATTGTTAAGGACGTGTCTTTCACTGCAGAGCCCGGGAAGGTCACCACGCTCTTAGGCCCCAATGGTTGTGGCAAGTCGACGTTGCTCAAGACGCTTTCTCGGCTGCTTGCTCCCGCCGAAGGACGGGTTCTTGTAGAGAAAAAGGACGTGCATAGTTTGCGGTCGCGCGAAGCCGCCCAACTAATTGCGCTTTTGCCACAACACCCGCTGTGTCCGGCGGGATTGACCGTTGGAGAACTTGTGGAGCGCGGACGGCACCCTTATCGTCGATCGCTCTGGGGTGGGGGAGCGACGGCGTCAGAAGATAAAGAAAAAGTGCGCGAGGCGCTGAAGAAGACGAAGGTTGACCATCTTGTTGCCCGCGACGTGGCGGAGCTTTCTGGCGGCCAGCGGCAGCGGGTCTGGATGGCGATGGTGTTGGCGCAGGATACGCCAATTGTGCTGTTGGACGAACCGACTACCTACCTAGATCCGGCACATGCGATAGAGATTCTAAGTATCGTGCGGGAGCTCGCTCAAGAGGGCAAGACGGTGATTACCGTACTTCATGATCTTGGCCTGGCGGGAGCTTTTAGCGACGAGATGATCGTCATGAAGGAAGGGGAAAAGATCGCCGAGGGTTCTCCAAAGGAGGCTCTGACGGTGGATGTGTTGCGCGAGGCATATGGCCTGAATGCCGAGGTGTGGGAAGATCCCCGCGGTATGGCTCCGATTATTGTGCCGCGAGGGATTGTGGCTAATTAAGGCCGTGCCCTGCCTAGGAACCAATAGGGGCACCACTGCACGGATTCGCTATTGAGGCCCCAGGTGTGAATTGCGTGGCGCCGTACTTCCTTGCAGAGCTGTCCTTCACCCGCGACCCAGACGTACTTCGACTGTGTTGCGGGGTGTTCGGCACGGTCCAGTTGCTGTAGGTGGGACATCACTGCCGTGCTGAAGTCCGTTGTAGCGCTAAACAGCACTTCTAGGCTGCCCAGCTTGCTCTCCCAGTCGGCGACGAGGGATGGCTCGAGGTCACCATGGTTCTCGGCGACCACTACGAGGTGTATGTCGCGCAACTGTTCCGGGGCAAACGCATCCGCGTAATCCAAAATGGCGCGAACGGAAGGTACGGCAGATGGGTCTGCGATAAGTGTTTGTGAACTTTGCGCGCGGTGCCAGAGGCCCTGGCATGTCCAGATGCCTACCTGGTCGCCAACACGAGTTGCAAGAGCCCAGGCGAGCCCTGGTCCGACGTGCTCATCCTTTGGATTTTTGACGCCATGTGTCGCCACGTCGAAAGTTATCTGTCCGCACTCGGGATCGAGTGAGCGTACGGTGTACCAACGTAAATTTGGGCGTTGGGTCTCCGGCATGGCTGTAACGCTTGCGCGGATATTGGCGCCACCTCCGTGGAGGGGTAAATGGAGATTCTCGCCGGGCTTAGCCGGCATAAAGAGGCCAAAGAATTCGTCCGGGCCGGAAAGCTGAAAGCCGACTAGCTCGGGGGAGCGGATGACAATCCTCTGCAGGTTTTCTGCCGGGGCGCTGACGTCATAAACAGTGGCGCGGATGATTCGATGGTGCGGTTCAGAAGGGGCGGCCAAGAGTAGGTGGTCAGAAAAGGCCGCGCGGTAGGCGGAAGTGTTCGTCGGAGTGTTCAGGGTAACTGGGTTCGAGGTCATAGTGGGAGTTAACTTACCCTTACCTAAAGCAAAAGTGAAAGGGTGAGGGGCAGAAAAAGCCCCGCGGGGATCCGAGGTGAACTGGTCCCCGAAAGTTGGACTGGTTTAACTCTAGGCGGTTAGGGCTTCAAGGGTCTGATTTCGATATTGCATCGGGGTCAGGCCCTTGAGTCGTTGTTGGACGCGTTCGGTGTTGTACCACCCGATGTACTCATCGATCGCCTGGTTGAACTCTGCGACCGTGTCGAAGACTTCACCGTGGTACATCTCGGTTTTCACGTGCCCGAAGAAGTTCTCCATGACCGCGTTGTCGTAACAGTTGGCTTTACGCGACATCGACTGAACACCACCGTTGTCGCCAATCAGGTCACGCCACGAGGCATGCTGGTACTGGAAACCTTGATCGGTGTGCATCATCCACCCGGGTTCAGGTGCCCACGCCGCGATCGCCTTGGACAAAGAATCGGTGGTCAACGCTGTCGACGGCGATGTAGCCACAGTGTGGGCAACGATTGAACGGTCGAACAAGTCCATCACCGGTGACAGGTAGACCTTGCGGCCTGCAACCCTGAACTCGGTGACGTCGCTGACAAAGACGGTATTTGGCTGATCCGGGGTGAATTTGCGGTCAAGCTTGTTGTCGGCAATGTGGCTGATCGTCCCGGTGTAGGAAACATAAGGTCTACGTTGGCGGATCTTAGCTCGAAGCCCCATCTCGCACATGAGTTTGTAGACGAGTTTGTGGTTGACCACCCAGCCCTGGTTACGCAGGTCAAGTAGCACTCGTCGGTAGCCGTAGCGATGCTTGTTACGCTCGAAGCTTTCCCGAATCGCTTGCTTGAGAACGGCGTGGTTATCTGGCTTACTGAGTCGTTGTTGGTGGTAGAAGAACGTCGACCGTGGGATACCTGCTGCCTCTAGGAGGTACTCCAAGCGGTGGTGCGACTTGAGGATGACAATCGCCTGGACTTTCAGGCGCGTCCCTGATTCCTCAAGTCCCGCAATTTTTTTTAGATAGGCATTTTCGGCCCGCAACCGTTCGTTTTCGCCACGCAGCTTGTCTTCCTCCGACAGCGGCTTCGGCGTGACCGATCCTTTGGGCCTGCCCTTCGGCTTCGGTTTCAACGCGTCATCGCCGTCTTTGCGCCATTTCCACGACCACCCGCGGACCAGCTGCTGTGATGACAGGCCAAATTCACGCGCAAGATCCATCGCTGTCTAGCCAGCAAGGTGGCGTTGGACAACTTCCTTCTTAATCTCAAACGAATACTGCTGCTTAGTCGGTTTCTCCACAAGACATAGCCTGCCATGCAGCACAAACCGACAATAGAGCCGGCGCACAGCGTGTTTGGAGACACCCAGAGCATTAGCAGCGGCTGTATAACCCATGCCCTGCTCAAATAGTTCAACCAACTGCTCGCGCTGATATTCACTTAGCGAACTTCGTGCTCTCAATGACAACTACTCCCCACTAGTCGGTAACTGATTTCTCAGTCCAACTAATGGGGAGCAGTTCATTAGGTGCCGAGGCTTTTCTGCTGGAAAAGGCGAGCCTGGTTTGGGGTGACCAAACGGCTAGCAATGTGACCCGTGACATGCGACGTTTGGGCATAAGTGCAGGTTAAATTTTGCCGTTATTCTGTTTCCAATTTCCTGGCTGAAGTGGGTCGAATTTCTATATTGTGACCGTTTTTCATCACCGGTACGGTTTTCGTGTGAGCACGGCAGTGGCCGCAAAGGAGAAGGCGAGAAGCCCTTTACCTTCAGCTCTGGGCATCGCGCCACACCATTTATCTACACTTCATTTTTCTAAAGGATCATCATGGATAACCTGTGCAATATCTGCGAACTGATTTCCTCCTTGCCAGCACCGGCTCCGCTGCCGGTACCTGAGTTCAACGTGAACTTCCCGGAGGGCCCACTGGTTCAGGTCGACTCACTGTTCCCGAACTTCCACTCTCTGACTGAGGGCGGCAACCTGGGTCTGCAGAACGTCGGTGGCGATCAGGACAACGCTCTGCAGAACGTTGGCGGCAACCAGGGTCTCCAGAACGCTGGCGGCGATCAGCTGAACGGCGGAGACCAGATTGGCGGCGACAAGCTGGACAAGGGCGACAAGGTCGGCGGCGACCAGGTTAACGACAAGGGCCAGATTGGTGAGCGTCAGTCCGGTTTCCAGACCGGTGGCCAGGACCAGAGCCTGCAAAACGTCGGTGGCGACCAGGGTCTGCAGAACGGTGGCCAGGAGCAGGGTCTCCAGACTGGCGGTAAGAACCAGAACGGCCTTCAGACTGGCGGCCAGGAGCAGGGCCTGCAGACCGGTGGTAAGAACCAGGGTGGCCTCCAGACTGGCGGCCAGGAGCAGGGTGCCCAGACCGGCGGCAACAACCAGGGTGGCCTGCTGGCCGAGGACGGTGCGGGTGACAACCTGCCAGTCGACCTGGACCTCACCGGTGCAAAGGCTATCTAAGGCCGTTTAAGCTGACTTAGGCACTGCACTACAATGACACTGCGCAGCTATTAGCTCTCGCGGCTATTAATACGTAACAGCGCACGAGCGCCTTCTCACTCCTTGCGGAGTGGGGAGGCGCTTTTTTGTGTTTATAGCTGGCGACGTTGGGTCGATCCGAGTTACTGACTGCGTTTATGTCAAAAATGGCCAAAAAATGGTCCTGAAAGCGTCATAAACTCGCACAGTTTCACATTTGCAGTCCCCTATTCAGTCGCGTTTTACATAACGTGATCTGTTGGAATGCCGTGAATCAGACCCATTTTTGTCTATTAACCGCGGATGGAGAGGTTGGGGCGGAGAGGCGATTATTTATGCAGCCGCAATTAGCACACAATTATGTGGCTTATTAAATGATGTCCGGGGATTCTTTTGTAAATAGTCTTGAGACATCATTTTTGCTCTTAGAGATTTATTGGCTTGCATTTTCATCAGGTGGGGGTGGGGTGTCATTTGTGCCGTAACTCACAATTATGAAAATCGTGACATGGGAGACATTCTAACCCAAATTAATGGGCGGGGATTCATTGAAAAAACTTCATATGCGCAGGTTAATCGTGATTTTATGGGTTGAATGGCTAGGTGTCGTGGCGAAAGGTGGAACTTCGGCATGTGTGTGGTGTCCAAATGTCCACCCCAGAAAAAATATGCAAACAACAATTATTGACATTGAAATAAAAGACAATAGGGGTGGCAATTAAATGGCTCAACAAACATAAAATGTATTTGTTATATTCGGGGACGGCCAACGCTATAAATGAGAATTAGAAGGCGATGTCAACTGGGCTACCTGTGATGGGGGCTGGAGACGCTTATGCGTGGTCATTGATTGTTAATTGAAGGCTGGAAAGGTAGCGAAAGGTGTATAACGCACTGAAATCGAAGGAAGGGGGAGGGCTCATGTTCGGTCGTTTTACAAACGAGAAGCGCTGGTTGGCGCTTTTTAGCTTCGTGGCTGTGCTCGCTCTTTTCTTCGCTAAATCTCCAATAATTGCGCATGCGCAGGAGGCAGAAGACACTGGCGAAACCCTGACGATCCAGAAGATTTTGAGTGTTCCTGGAACAGTTAAGGGTGTTGAAGCCAATGGAAATGTCCGTGATTTTGGGCCACTCATTGCGGCATTTGACGAGGCGGCAACTCCATTTGGTAGCCACAAAATGGGTTACTGCATTGAGGCCAGCGTCGCCGGTGATCTTTATGACACCGGTCGTGTACAGAACTTCAGTCAGTTCTCGCGCAGTACAGATACCAATAACAAGCTGCGGAACGACTTTGACCGATACCGGAAGCTCAACTGGATTGCGCACCACGGTTCTCCAGCTGTTGGTTTGGATGAACTGGGGAAGGCGGCTGGAGTTAAAGGACGTCTGAAAGTGCTGGACGCCAATAACGCAACTCAATTCGCTCTGTGGCACTTCTCCGATGGCATTGACTTCTCCCAGGGCATTCACAACCCATCGACGAAGGCTGTCTACGACTACCTCACTGGTCCGGCTAACGTCGGTCAGGGCACTGTCGATGGCACGAACCGCACTGGCTACATTTTCAACAATGGTAAGAAACAAGACATCATTGTGATTGACAATGTCACTCCGTCTTCCGGTGAAGTTCCGGCAGAGCCGACGAAGCCGTCTGAACCGGAGCAGCCAACCGAACCGGAAAAGCCGACTACTCCGACCACGCCTGCGGAGACCACGACCCCGTCCGAGTCGACCAAGCCGTCCGAGCCGGAGAAGCCGACCACGCGTAAGCCGTCGATCTCCACTCAGGCTCGCCTGAACGGCAACAAGATTGTTGCGAGCGCTGTGGTTAAGGACATCGTGAAGTTCACCGACCTGGTTCCGGGTAAGAACTACCGCCTGGACGCCACCCTGGTGGACAAGACCAATGCTGATCGCATCTTGGGGACCGGCAGCGTGGAATTCACTCCGGAGACCTCTTCGGGTGAGCAGGCTGTCATGATTACCGTCTCCGATGATGTAGATGAGCCGGTTACCGCTGCTGTTGCATTTGAAAAGCTGACCTCGACAGAGGTCACCGCCGATAGCCAGGACAACACCGATGGTCAGCGGGTAGAAATCGCTACCCACGAGGACATCAACGACGCAGCTCAGACCGTTCACGGCGAAAAGCCGGAGCAGCCGTCGACCTCCGAAGAGACCCCGACGAGCGAAGAGACAACCGAGGAGACGACCGAAGAGACAACGGAGCCGTCGTCCAGCGAGACCACTACTTCTGAGACCAGTGAGTCTGAGACTCCGACGACGTCGGAAAGCGAAGAGCAGCCGAGCTCATCGACGACTACTCCTAACACCTCCGAGTCCACGAAGCCGGCCGCTCCGACGGAACCGACCGAGCCGACTGACAGCACTGAGTCGCAGACCACGGAACCGACGGAGCCGACTGAGACTACCGAACCGTCTAAGCCGAGCGAACCCGCTGATACGCCGCTGGAGCCGGAGCTGCGCACGGTAGCCGAGCTTCAGGGCAACCGCATTGAGGCTAATGCCAAGGTTGTCGACACCGTGCATTTCGAGGGCCTGGTGCCTGGTAAGAACTACACCCTCTCCGGTGAACTGGTTAATAAGGCTGATGGCTCTGTGATTGGTCATGGCGAGGCGACGTTCAAGCCGACGTCGGCAAGCGGTACTGTGACTGTCACTCTTGAGGTGTCTGACTCTGTTAAGACTCCTGTTGCTGAGGCTGTCGTGTTCGAGCACCTGACCTCTGATGAGGTCGACTCGACTGGTAAGGAAAGCGCTGGTCAGGTCAATGAGATCGCTGACCACGCAGATATCAATGACGCAAGCCAGACCGTGACTGGAGAGGTTCCGGAGAAGCCGGAAGACACCCCGACTGAGGAAAGCGAAACTCCGTCCGAGGAGACGACCGCACCGGAGACCAGCTCGACTGAGCCGACCACGTCCACCGTTCCGGTAACTCCGAGCGAGGATGAGCCGTCCGAGCAGCCGGAGACGACACAGCCGGAAGAGCCGTCTGAGACGACAACTCCGTCTACGTCCGAGTCCGAAAAGCCGAGCAAGCCGACTAAGCCCGCTCAGCCGAGCAAGCCGACTAAGCCCGCTCAGCCGAGCAAGCCGAGCAAGCCGACTAAGCCTGCTCAGCCGGAAAAGCCGAGCAAGCCGAGCAAGCCGACCAAGCCTGCTCAGCCAGAGAAGCCGAGCAAGCCGACTAAGCCTGCCCAGCCGGAAAAGCCGAGCAAGCCGATCAAGCCTGCCCAGCCGGAGAAGCCGAGCAAGCCAAACCACCCAAGCACCCCAGCGCAGTCTGAGGACAACCCAGCCATCACGACTACTGCCGGTATTGCCGGCAAGGGTCTGGTTGAAAAGGGCGCTGTCGTCATCGACACCGTGCACTTCACCGGTCTGAAGCCGGGTACGAAGTACACCCTGACCGGTGAGCTGATGTGCAAGGAGACGGGCAAGTCCACTGGCGCTAGGAGCCGCCTGCACTTTGTGCCAACGGCATCCGCAGGCACGGTTGATGTTCCGATCATCATCACTGACGCCGACTGCGCTTCTCAGGTTGTCTTCGAGACTCTGACCGATGCCAATGGCAAGGAAGTTGCTGTTCACAAGGACATCAACTCTGCTGAGCAGACTGTCTCGAATGGCAAGACCCCAGAGAACACGCCATCTGAGCAGCCGAAGGATGAGGGCGAGCAGAACACGCCTAACGACGATTCCTCCGCACCGACCAGCGACACTGCCACCCCGAACACTGTGATTAATCAGCACTCGGAGCAGAACAACACCAACGTCACCATCATCGGAGGCACTGGCCAGGATAAGCAGAAGAACCACGGAAAGCCGTTGGCTCCGAACTCGGAACGACGTGCAATTAGTTCGGTTCCGTCTGGCCCGACCGGTTTGGCTACGCACGCTCTGCCGACGGTAGCCACGAACTAAGGAGATTCCATGACCGATCAGTTTGGCTCGGACGAGACCGGAAAGGAACCTGGAAATGCTCCAGGTTACGAGCCCGGCATCGATCCGGAGGCCGAAACCGGCGCACTCAACCACGTTGATCCGTTTGGCCAGGACGAAGACCAGGCCGACGGCCAAGCCGGAGACCTGCAGGACGTGCCTTGGTGGAAGCAGCCAAGGGTGTATATCGCCGCTATCGCATTGATCGGCGTTATCGCTCTGCTGGTGATTGGCCAGATCAATCGCAATGATTCGACGCTCGATGGTGCGCAGGAGAATCTGCCCACTCCAGCACAGGGTTCTCGGGGAGCTGTGCACGAGATGGAGATGCTCATTGATGGTAAGTCGGCTCCGATTGATTTCGTTCAGCTGACTGATCAAGGATCTCTGATTCCACCGACCGATGTTTCGCGCCTTGGCTGGTACTCGGCTTCCGCAATCCCGGGTGAGAAAGGTGCAGCTGGATCGTCCGTCATTACCGGTCACGTCAATGAGGTGGACCAGGGCGATGGCTACGCTGCACGTTTCGCTGACCTGAAAGCTGGTGACACTGTCACGGTGAAGGTAGATGGCGAAAGCCGAGACTTCACCGTCAGCAAGGATCCAATCCAGGTGGTCAAGGGCGCTCAGATGCCCGAGGCTGTCAACGATGCAGTTGGTGAGAACCGCTTGGTCCTCATTACCTGCGGAGGCGAGTTCGTCGGCGGCACGTTGGGATACACCGACAACATCATCGTCGAGGCCACTCCAGTGCGCTAATCCAGTGCGCTAGGGCACTAGGGCACTGGGGCGCAGCCTCAATTCATTGACCAATTTCATTGGCTGCGGCTGTTGAACGCCGTCGAACAACAGCGGCGCCGACAGTCGCAGAAAACACAAATCAAATCTGCAGAAACACTGCAGAAACACTGAAGATAAGGAAGTACCTATGAGCATGTTGAAGAAAATCGGTGTCTGGGGTGTGGGCGCACTCGTGCTTGCCGCTCCGGTTGCTACTGCCGCACAGGCGGTAGCTGCACCTGCAACCTCCGCTGACACTGCAGTTGTCGCTCCGGGCAAGGGCGGGTTCCTGCACTCGGGCAAGCTGGCCGTCAATCGCTACGTCTTCGAGCTTGAGCATCGCGATGGCAAGGACTACGTCAACATCACCTTCACCGGTGACCACAGCGCTGACGTGCAGATCATGCCGGATGGTATGACCCCCGAGGGCAAGAAGAAGGTCGATCAGGTTGGTGACGTCCTCAAGCTCAACGGCTACAACGATGTTCACTACTGGGCGGTTCTCTAAACGCCTCTTGTGACGCCACAGCGCGCCCCGTGTCGCTTACTGTCTCTGTGCTTTTACAGGTCCTAGCACAAGGCGGTGGGTCGCGGGGCGTTACTTGGTTTTTGAGGGTGTCCTTTTGCTTTCGCTTGACGACGTTGTCGTGACAGCAAATACGAGAAGGTTGATGAGCCCTCATTTGCCCGGCGTGCGCTGCGACGATAGCGGTAGGGGGTAAAAGCTATTGATACAAACCAACTGGTTAGCCCTGATTGGGGGAAGGGGGATAAATCGAGGAAATCTTGACGCTTTTTTGGGTGAATGGGCAAAAGCCCGTCGCGAACAGTGCAAAGAGCTATCGCGGAGGTAGTACGAAGTGTGAATGCGAAGGGTTTTCATGCCCAGGTGTCGCGGCCCGTTCTCCTTGGGGTATCGGTCAGATGCTTAAGCGGTTAGGTTATATATAAGCGGTTCACTGAGCGCTGTTAACCGAGCGGGCAATGGGCTTGAGCTGGAATGTTTCAACATACAAACATAAAAGTTCATGACGCTGAAGCTTAGAAGGTTAGACAGGCTGGTCTTTTCTTAAGGAAAATATCAGTTTTGTGCGGTCGGAGAATATCGATGTCGCCGTCTGAAGTGAATCGCGAGACGTATTGAAGCGTGCCGCTTCATTTTGGACCGTTGTAAAGGACCTGTTTCCGTGAATAAGTTCTCTCGTACCGCTCGTTCGGTAACGTTCGCCGCAATCGTCGGCCTGTCTATGGGTATCTCTGCTCCTGCTGTTATTGCTCAGCCTGAAGGACCTGCTGTTGAGCAGGGGGCTGTGAACAAGGCAAACATCGATTTCAGCAAGAAGGGTTCGATCACCCTCTACAAGAAGAAGGGTAATGAGTCGGGTACTGCGGCTACCGGCCAGGAGATGGAAGGCGTACCGGGCGAGCCGCTCGCTGGCGTGACCTACAAGATCACCAAGCTGAACTACGACCTGCAGAATGGTGACTGGTCAACCTTCCCGAAGTCGGCTGCAGACGTCAAGGATGAGAATAAGACTGGTGACGTCAAGGAACAGACCACAGGTGCCGATGGCAAGGCTGCCTTCGATGACCTGGATCTGGGCATCTACCTGGTCGAGGAAACAGACGCTCCGGCCGGCATCGTTACTGGTGCTCCGTTCATCGTTTCCGTTCCGATGGTCAATGAGGCATCTGACGCGTGGAACTACAACGTCGTTGCTTACCCGAAGAACACGGAGACCAAGACTGAGAAGACCGTCAAGGATGCGGATAAGCACATCCAGGATGGTTACACCTACACCATTAACGCCGACGCTCCGACCTGGGGCGAGGGCAAGAGCCTGAAGGCTTTCCGCTTCGAGGATCAGCTGGATCAGCGCCTGGACTTCCAGCAGGTTACCGAGGTCAAGGCTGGTGACACGGTTCTGGGCGCCGGTGACTACGATGTCAACAATCCGGCTGAGAACGGAAACAAGCTCGTCGTTAAGCTGACCGATCAGGGTCTGGCCAAGGTTCAGCCCGGTGCCAAGATGTCGCTGACTTTCGAGGTTAAGCGCAAGGAGGTTGGCGACACCACTGTGCTGAAGAACAAGGGTGAAGTTTTCTTCAATAACCCGAATACCGGTAACGAGGTCAAGAACGAGACCAATGAGGTCGAGACCTACCACGGCAAGCTGAAGGTCGTGAAGAAGGACGGCGAGGAAAAGGGCAAGGTCCTGGAAGGCGCTGAGTTCGAGCTCTACCAGTGCACCTCGGCATCTGACCTGGGTGCACAGGTAACTGTCAAGGACGAGAAGACCTGGACCACCGGTGAGGACGGCACAATCACCATTGATGGTCTGCACCTGACCGACTTCGAGGATGGCAAGGAAGCCCCGGCAACCAAGAAGTTCTGCCTGAAGGAGACCAAGGCTCCTGCTGGCTACGCACTGCCGGAAAAGGATGTCACTGAGATTGAGTTCACTCGAGCCAACGTATCTGCAACCGGTGAGCGCGAGGGTGACGATGAGGTCACTTTGGTTTCTGAGATTGAGAACATCAAGCAGGACACTCCAAACCTGCCGATGACTGGTGGCGCCGGTGTCGGCATCCTGGCTGCCATCGGTGCAGCTATCGTCGCAGCTGGTGCATGGTTCGCTCGCCGCGGATCGAAGAACTAAATCCGAGTTTGTACTCGGTGCCTTAGAGCGAAAGCCGCTCTAAGGACGGTGAAGCAGGGTACGCGTTGTGTACCCTGCTTTGCCTAGCGCACTGTGGTCAGTGCGCTGCTGTTGTGATTGATTTTGGTTGTCTGCGCAGTGGCAATTGGCGGCGGGTTTGGTGTATCTGGCTGTTGAAGGCTGTGCGTATTTAGGAATCTTTGGGGAGTTGTCCCGTGGAACAGTCGTCTGCTTCGGTAGTCGAGCTGGATGCTAGCCAGCAATCAGAAAAGCCGGCCCGTAAAAGCCTTACGCTGCCCGCAATTATTGTTGTAATCGGCTTGTTGGTCATGCTGTACCCGGTGGTGTCGACAGCATGGAACAACATGAATGCGTCGCGTGCCGCGCGAGCGTATGCGCAATTGGATAAAGACATTCCACAAGATGTGAAGAACACACAGTGGGAACGGGCGCATGCGTACAACGAGGGTCGCGATACCGGCCCAATCCTGGATCCGTGGTTGAACCGCATCCATGCGGATAATCCCGAGTACGCAGAGTACTTAAATCAACTAAATGAGACCGAAGCGATGGCTCGGTTCATTTTCCCATCCATCAATGTAGATTTGCCTGTACTGCATGGAACCTCGGATGAGACCCTGCAACGTGGTTTAGGTCATTTGTATGGATCCGATTTACCGGTCGGCGGCGTCGGAACGCATTCGATTATCACTGGGCACACTGGTCTGTCGAACTCAACAATGTTCGACCATTTAGCCAAAGCCCGTGAAGGTGACGCCTTTTATATTCAGGTGTCCGGTCATCGGCTCAAGTATGTAGTCGATCAAATTAAGGTCGTTCTGCCACACGAAACTGACGATTTGAGGCCTGTGCCCAATCAGGACTACGTCACGCTTATTACGTGTACGCCCTATGGCATTAACACCCACAGGCTTTTGGTGCGTGGCCATCAAGTGCCGCTGAATGAAGCGGATGATGAAGTTTTCAGTCAGACCCACGGTGCGGGTTGGCAGTGGTGGATGTACACCTTGCTTGTAGTCGTGCTAGTGCTTGGCACCGCTTTTGCCTGGTGGGTATGGCGTCAACGCCAGCTGGAAGATATTGACGACACCTTCGATGAAGACAATCACGACGGCGATATGGCCGAAGATTCCTTTGATAACTATGACGGCGATCAGGCCGACGAAAGCGTTACCAGCCATCGCGCTGGCGGTCGCCACAGGCGCACGAGAAAGCGAGCTGAAAAATCGGATCCGTCGCAACCGCAATCAGCTTCCGAGCAAGACGGAGACGATGAAGACCGCTGGTGGGAGCATGACAATGATTAATAACCGTGATAACCGGCTGAACAGCGTAGTTGCAGGAACCATTGCGCTTGCTTTCACCTGCGCTGGCCTTGGGGCAGGTGCGGATATCGCGCAGGCTGTCCCTGTCGCAGGACGTGACGGCGTGGCGGGAGTCGAGCAGTCTGTTGGCACGAATGTGCTGAAGATTCGTTTGACCAAGGGAAACCCCGATGATGACGGTCAGACTGTCGCAGGTTCCGTTGAGGGAGTGACCATTCACCTAGATCGGTTGGAGGGGATTGACCCCAAAAATCCAGCGGATATGAAGCGAGTGGAATCGGCCCGCCTTGACGAAATCCAAAAATGGAACAAGGACTTAAACCTTTCCAAGGTGACAGATGCCAACGGCGAGGTTCAGTTTTCCGGGCTTGTCGACGGTATCTACCTTGTGACCTCAAGTGCGCCGGACGGTAACTACCGTGAAATCAACGCTTTCCTGGTCGCGGTACCTTTCCACACAGTGACGGAAGACCCCAACCCGGTCGAAGGCGTCATCGTAGCGAAGTCGCATACGCCAGGTAAAACTCCACCACCGACAACACCTCCGACAACTCCACCTAAGACACCTCCGACGACGCCACCTAAGGCACCGCCGACGACTCCGCCGGACACACCTCCGACGCCGCCGGAGGATGGTACGACTACTCCGGCGACAACGCCCACTACTACGCCCACCAAACCTCCGAAGAAACCGGTCGGCGAATCGGCGTCAGGTTCAAGTCAAGGTCAGTCTTCATCGTCAGGGACATCAGGTTCTCTGGCGCTGACAGGTGTGCAGGTTGCTGGATTGGTGGCGGCAGCTGCCGCATTAATTGGTGCGGGCTTCATCATTATTGCGGTGAGCAGGAAGAAAGATAAAGGAAGTGAGGGACGCTAATGTCCTGGACAATGTTTAGCAAGCCGAAATCCGCGCGGCGAAATGTGCGCGTGATGGCGTCGGTCGCTGCGGCGCTGACCCTCACTTTTGGTGTTGTCATGCCGGCAGGTATGCCAGAGGTGGCTGGTGTTGTGGCGGAAGCGCAGACCACTGATATCGGTGTGGCGTTGACGTCAGGCGACCAGTTAACGGTTACCAGCGGTGATACCGCGAAGTTTGAAGGAAAGTTTGCCAGTGATGCAACTCTCAACGGAATGGAGATCACTGCAGATAGCGCCTCTGATTTGGAGTTTGCCGACGGCAAGTATTCGTTGACCGTCAACGGTAAAAAGATTGCTCTCCGTGAGGGAGACAATCTAGGGGTCGATGTTTCTTCGAATCCCGTGAAGTTCAGCATTACGGGGTTGAACGCTAAGGTCGTCGATGGGGCAACGTTCGTTTTTGAGACCCCCGAAATTTCGAGTGGCGCTATCTTCAGCGATACGTCGGTAGCAGCATCAGGCGAGATTGCTCAGACTTCTGAAACCCCTAAGCCAGATAATTCGGAGTCCGCTGAACCAGCTGAGTCTTCTAGCGGGGTCGAGCGGGAAGACGACTCTGTTGCGGCTGATGCACCAGATGTTCCGGGAGTGGAGGCCGGTGAGCCACCGCTTGAGGTGTCAGAGCCCTCTGCTAATGATCCGGTAGCGGCACCTCGTGCTGCACAACCGCAGCGTGCGCCACAGAGGATGGCGGCACCTGCGGCAGCCGATGCCGCCTATAGCTTTAGGATTGCAAAGAATAACGGAGATACGAACGGTACTGGGTATGTGCTCAAAGGCAGTCGCTACATTCCCACCTTCGTAATTCCCGCAGACCAGTTGTCGAATGGGACGATTACTCTCCCCAAAGACACGGAAGTCATTCTTGAAACGAACATTGATAGTTACATGTCTAAGGACTCGGCAGACATGATTGTTTACTACACGGGTACGAATGGAGGATGGTACGAGACCAAAGCTACGTACAAAAGAATCAGCAATAAGAAGTACCAGGTAATCCTGCCACAGATCTCGATTGGCGGTCCTGCGCAGATTCAGTTTATGGGGCTGCATCGAGGCGGAACCAACACCGTATATTCGGCGACGTTCAACCTTCCCACGCCGCCGCCGATTCCGAAGTGTGAAAATCCGACTCCAGAGACGGAAGTGGTGCGCAAGGCTGCACCGCGTCAGCTGACGGCAGAAGAGTTTGCCTACGGCAGCCCGGTGTACGTTGTCACTGGTACGCCGAAGGATCTTAAGCGCGATACCTCGATTTTGAGCCGACAAGTTGATCAAGGTAAGGCCTACCATGAGGTCGGTCGTTCGCCGTGGGTGTATAACTCCCTAATGTATGACCCCAATGACAACTGGCTCTACGCAGTAAGTCAGAAGCGCGGTCTGAATGGTGACAACTGCTATCCGGCAGGTAATCTGCTTCAAATCGATCCCGGAACCGGTGAAGTACACAACCTAGGTCCGATTAAGAAGCCAGGAACGCAAACTACCGCATTTGAAACTGAAGGCGACCGCGACTTCTCGAATGCGGGTGTCTGGACCGAAAATGGTTACTTTGTGGCAAATGCGTCAACATCCGGTAGTCGTAAGTTCTACCGTGTGAACACGGACAATTCCACAGCAGAGCGGGTATTCGGTAACCAAATCTCATTTGCCGAGGACTGGGCAGTACTCCCGGACGCACCACGGTACATGTGGGGCTTCCAGAGTAAGGCCGGTTCAAAGGATAGGGTGATTCTGGAGCGCATCGACACTGCAACAGGACAAATTTCTACCTGGGATTTGTCCAATTTGACCACACTCGATGGTCGCCGAATTGTGTTTTCGTCGGCATCGTGGGGTAAGGCTTGGACTTACTCGAACGGAAACCTAGGTTTCGGTGCGGGTAGTGACCAGGCTGGTCAAAATGGTTTTGAGCTAAAGATTGATAATCCTTCCTCCAGCCAGCCGACCTTTGAGTTGGTTAACATTCTGAATAATCTTCCGGATTCGTTCAATACTGATGCTGCCTCTAGCCTGGTGGCACCACCGCCAGAGTTTCAATCAAACCTCGCTGTGAAGAAGCTCCGCTCGAAGACGGAGATAATCAATGGTGAACCTAGGACTTTCTGGACGATTACGGTAGAAAACACAAGCGATCACCCGAGCTCTGGTGGCACTTTCTACGAGTACCTTCCAACAGATACTCATTTCGGTATTAATAGGAGCGGCCCAACCGCAAAGTTCGAGGGCTTTGGTCCCGGTTCTTCGTTGGTCAACGGGCGTAAGCCTGGACCGGACCAGATTGGTGCCGGCAGTGGCATTTTGGCAGGTATGAATGCGGAAGCACCATCCGGCGGCGAAGGAAAATACATGACCGGCTATGTCGGTACGATTCCTCCCCATGCAAAGGTTGAATTCGTTGTATCCGCTCCAGTGCGTACAGATGAACACGGCAACCTTAAGACGGTATGTAGCCCTAACCGTGTGAAGCTCGTCGCAACAGACTCCGAGTCGGGTCCGGGTGACGCGGACAATGTCTCCACCGAAGCTTGCGTAGACAAGGTTGCGGTAGATACAGAACCTCAGCCGGTACCGGGCACGCAAAACGAATTTACTGCAAGGTACAACGTGGTCGTGGAGTACCCCAAGACTCCGGGATACGAGTCGAACGAAGTCGTCTATGGACAATTGCTAGACACGCCGAAGTTTGTCGGTGCGGCGGCCGTCACCGGGGCAACGGTAGTGTTCCGCGACGAATTTAACCGCCTAAGTGAGCCTAGGGATTTCCGTGGCCCAGGTCCGTATGCATTAAATGGCAACAACACTCCGAAGATTACGAAACCAGAAGGTGTTGACGGTAGTACCGGCAAGCATGTCTATGAGGTCACTGTTCGTTTCACTCTCGACGCATCGAAGTTGGATGAAACATCTGTGCCTGAAGGGCACCCATCAGAGCCGTCCGGTAACTACCGTTGCTATGAGGAGAATGGTCTCTACGAACCCAACTTTGGCCTTATGAATGAGGCAGAAATGGGTGGTTGGAAGGATACCGACTGCATCCCGTTGACCCCTCCAGAAAAGAAGATGGGAATCTTCTTGGAGAAGGTCAGCTACAACCCGGATGCGCCGGATCAGATTCAAACCGGCGGACTGCTCGACGGTGCAGAGTTTGCAGTTCACCGTGCCGACCCCAATGGCGCGCTGAACTTGAATTCTGACGGAAGTGTCAACCTTGATACGAACCCAGTAGTGCGACAGTCTCAGACAAACACTGCGGGCCGTGTTGGACTCCAGGGCCTGGATGCGCCGGGTGTTTACTACCTGATTGAAACTAAGGCACCGCAGGGTTACAACTTGCTCGTTGAGCCCATTAAGTTCTCCACGGCGTGGGATGAAAAGGGCAATGCGATTATCGAAGTTCTCTCCGGTGGCGGTGTCGCGGTGTCTGGAAATCAGTGCGATAAGACTGGCATTCCAGAGTGTGATTCGAAGGTGGGCATTTTGCAGATTGCCGATGTGACCAAGGGCGAAATGCCTAAGACTGGTGGCAACGGTGTGGCACTGTGGGCGATGGCTGGTGCTGCTTTGGCAGCTGCCGGAGTCTTCGCAATGCGACGCCGTAACGCTTAAGAGCTAGGGATTCGGAGGGAGCCAATTCCCTCTGACGAATCAAGCCCGCCTCTCCTACTGAGTAATCGGTAGGAGAGGCGGGCTTTCGCCTTTGGCTATCGGTGATGGCTTGTTTTCCTCGGTCGGGTGACGTGACCTCAGAGGATGACAAGCCCTACGTAAACAAAGCGCTCTTACCAGGGTGAATTAGCGGTGATATAGGAACCAAGCTTCTGTCCGTTCCCATCGATGATGTTCCAGGTAGTTGAAACAACACCGACAGCACCTTTCTCCGGAACCCATACAGGCCCTCCGGAATCGCCGCGTTGAGCCTGTACGTTTTGAACCTGTAGAGCGTTGTCCTCGATTTGGTATGCCTCGCGATCAGCGGCTAAACCGCAGGAAACTTTCCCCGTAGTATTTCCGTATATGCAGACTGTCTCGCCAGTTTGAACATCGGTGGGGGATAGCATTGAGTCGCCTGAATACGAATTCACGCCTGCAGTAGCGGGGTCGTCAAGCGAGACAACGCCAATATCGTTCCCCGTATCTAGTGAATGGTCATATGTGGGAGACGGTTGGAAAACTCCAATTTTCTGAAATGTCCCATCCGTCACTGTGTCTCCCTCTTGTCCACAATGACCTGCTGTGTAGATTTGCGAATTGGTTTTGTCGACATAGCCAGCTGTACAGACACTAGCTTGTGGGCCATTAGCGTGAATGATGACTACTGGATCACCTTGGTTAATGGTGGCGGCGTAGGCGGGTAGTCCGGTTGTAGCGGTGATAACGGCAGTGACAGTGAAAATCCATGAAGGTCTATTCATGGGGAAATCTGCTCCTCAGTGAGTTGGTCGGTGGTGGCCCAAAACAAAGCTAATCTCGTCGGAAAAGATGGAACGTATGCGTACTGGGGCAGTTCATATACCCGTTTCGTATCGCGAATATAAGGAAATGTATAAAACTATCAGTTAAGGCAGAACCTACGCTCAACTGAGCAATCATGCGCGATAGTGTTCCAAAAATGGGGTAGAAGAAAGATCAACGTCCATTGGGGGAGCGGGTTTACACAGCTGCAGAGTCGCCGCTGGCACTGTCGCCGTCGTCAAGCGCGGCAACCAAATCGCGGCGCGCACGGGCGACGCGTGAGCGAATAGTGCCCACACGACAACCTGCGATTTCCGCGGCCTCCGCGTAGGAGTAACCCAGCACCTGCGTCAGAATGAGTGCCTCGCGGCGTTCCTCCGGCAGCTGCTCCAGCAGCACGCGGGCGTCAGCGAGCTCTGACCACGATTCGCCGGTCGTGAACTGCTCGGCAGCGTTTTCCACTTCCATCGCAGACTTCTTTGGGCGTGCCGAATCATGGCGGACCGAATCCACCCACACGCGCCGAGCCAGCGACAACAGCCACGTGCGGGCAGAAGAACGCGCCGCAAAGCGGGGAAGTGCCCCCATCACGCGCAGATACGTCTCCTGCGTTAAATCATCCGCGGCATCAACGCCGCCCAGATGTGCGACCAGACGCCACACGTCCTTCTGGGTCAGCCGCACGAACTCCGTCAGCGCAGCCTGATCACCGCGGCCGGCCTTCAGCGCCAGCTGCGTGATGTATTCGTCATTAGAGACGAGGCGTGCGGGAGTCATGGACATAGCTTAGCAACTTAAAACCTAAAGATAATTCGCCTGGCTGCACGTGGCCTCACCTGCAAAAGCAGGAGGCGACGCAGCCAGGCGAACTAGGGGCTGAAATGCTAGAAGCGGATGGCGTCGATGGGCTTGACGCGGACGGCAATAGTGGCGGGGATGATGCCCGCCAAGGCACCCACTAATGTTGCGACCAGCACGCCAATCACAGCGGCCGTGACGGGGTAGGCCACGGCACCGGTCTCCAGCGGCAACGCCAGCATCTTATCCAGCGGCAGCTGCTTGACCGTGATGATCGAGACAATCACGCCAACCACACCCGCCACCGTCGTGGCGACAATCGACTCCAGGAACACAGAGATAAAGATCCTGCCTGCCGACGCGCCCATTGCGCGACGAATACCAATCTCACGGACGCGGTGGCCAATGGTGACAATCGAGACCGTGAGCAGCCCCAATGCACCAAGCGCAATCACAATGCCGCCGATAATGCCGAGCGCAGTGGTGATGGTGTTATTCATCTCCTGGGAAATCTGCGTGTCCTTCTCCGACAGGGAGGTATTCACCTTCCAGCTGGGGCCAAGCTCCGCCTGGAAAATGTTGTGCAGCGCTTTCTGGTTCTCCTTCGCGGATTCTTCAGGCGTTGCGACGAGAAGTTGCGGCTCACCCACCTGTCCCTCGTAGCCGGCGTTGAGGAAGGAATCATAGTGCGTGACAATGCTCGGGGCGTCCCACGATCCGAGGGATTTATACACTCCCACCACGGTGAAGGTGGTGTTGCCGGTTTCCTTCAAGGTGAAGGTTGGGTGGTCGGCTAGCGCTGGGTTTCCCAGGCTCTCGTAGAACTGGTCGTTGACCACCACGGGGTTCATCAAGCGCTGGCCATCGGCATCTTCCAAACGGCGTCCCTGCACGATGGTGCGGGCGTAGATATCGAACCAGCCCGGGTCAGCGGCGATCAGCTCGGGAGTACCTGGCGAAAAACACTCGTAATCATCCGGGGCGCAGTCATCCATATTTTGCTCGGGAGTCGCTGGCTGCATTCGAACTCGCGACCACAAGTTGGCGTGAGTGGTCTCCACCAGGCGGTGGGTGGCAGCGGAAAAGGCGTCGTTGATAGACCCGTCTGGGTTGATGACGCTCAAATCGTCCGGGCCGTTTCCACCGGTGCCCTCGCCGCCGAAGTCGCCAAAGCTATCGGCCATCGTGCCGTCGCTGAAATCGCCGCCGAAGCCGCCATCGCCGAAGTTGCCACCATCTTCAGAATCGGAACTACCCGCTCCGGCAGTCAACGTAACCGTGCCGGCGATACCCGTACTCTGTGCGGTGACCGCATCCTGAGAGCTGGTGAGAATATTGCCAAGTGCAATCACTGTGGTCATCGCCCACACTGCGGCAGCCACACTGACCAGCGACAGCATGATGCGGCCACGGTTAATGCGCAGCTCATGCCACGCTTCCAGCAGAGCGCCGAGATAAGGCGTTGCTGCATAGAGGAAGGAAGGCCGTGACTTCGACTCTGTTTCTTTATTCGTCGTCATCAGCAACCTCCTCGGAGCCGTGCATGGCGTTGGCAGCAGATAGCAGGACGGAGTCGGCGTGCAACTGACCGTCGCGAAGCTCAAGCACACGATCGCCGCGCTCGGCGACCTCTAAATCGTGTGTGATCAGAATCAATGCGGCGTTGTTTTCCGCCGCGACTTCTTCGAGCAAATTCATGACGATCTTGCCGGTGTCGACATCGAGCGCACCGGTGGGCTCATCGGCAAGAATGAGTTGCGGTTGGCGCACGAGCGCGCGGGCAATAGCCACACGCTGCTGTTCACCACCGGAAAGCTGGGAAGGCGTGGCCTCTAGGCGATCGCCCAGGCCGACGCGCTCCAGCATCGCGGCGGCGAGCTCGGTGCGATTCCAAAACTTCTCGCCCCGGTCGTACATCAGCGGAACCTCGACGTTTTCCAGCGTGGTGCGGGAGGGGAAGAGGTTGAATTGCTGGAAGACGAATCCCAAATTATCGCCCCGGAGCGCAGCGCGTTTCCTGTCCGACAAGGTGGAAATATCGGTGCCGTCGAACGTGTACGTGCCGGAATCCGGCAAATCGAGCATGCCAATGATGTTCAGTAGCGTTGACTTACCCGAACCGGACTGGCCGACAATGCTGAGGTGCTCGCCGCGTGGCACGTCGAGGTCGATGCCTTTCAAAATAGGCAGCTCCTCGCCGTTGGGGAGCGTCACTGTTCGAGTGACTGCGGTCAAACTAAGCATGGCGCGGGCCTACTTTTCAGAGCCAGCGTCATCGCCGGACTCATCGAAGCCAGTGTCACTGCCATCACCAGCGCCGGTGCCAGTGCCGGCGGACTCATCCTTGTAGGACGGCACGTACTCCAAAACCTGCTGGCCTTCCTTCAGGCCGCGCTTGATCTCAATGAAAGTGCCATCGTTGGCGCCGAGCTCAACCTTGATTTTGGTGGGCTTGCCGCCATCCTTAGCCGGAGCGTAGACGACACCTTCGCGGAAGCGTCCCTCCACCGCGGTCACCGGCAGTGCCGGGACCTCCGAGGTGGTGCCGCTGCCAAGAATCAGCGTGGCAGGAACACCTTCGTAGACGGTCTGATCTGCGGGAATGTCACAGCGCAGCTGTGGGCCGCCCGAGGAATTTCCAGCAGCGGCGGCGCCCATGCCAGCACCATCTCCGGCGCCAGTGTTCTGCGAGCCCGCGCTACTTCCAGTGACAGTCTTCACCGAATCACACAAAAACGGTGCCGGGCCATCGTTGATGGCGAGGCGGCCATTGTTAATCGAGTCTCCCAGCGTGTACAGCTGGCTCGGCTTAATAGGTGCTACGGCGTGGAAGCTGTTCGGAGAAATCGTGCCAATCTCCTGGCCGATCTCAACCGTCTGGCCAATGACGATATCCCACTGCACAGTGCCAGAAGCCTTAGCGGTGATGTTTCCCCAGGTCACGGTAGTTTCGGGTGCGGCGGCTGCGGCGCCTTCTTCATCGGAATCCGCGCCGCCGGAGGTGCTGGCAGTCTCAGATACCGAGGTCTTCTTCACCTGAAGCAGGTTCTGCCCCTCTACGGCGTTGCCGCCGCTGTTGACATAGGCGTCAGTGATTTCACCGGAAGCGTTGGCGCGGATCACGGTGGGCTCGTCCGGGACGATGGTGGCAGACAGCTTCTGCGTGTTATTGATCCGCTGAGGGGATAGCTCCGTGGTGGGTTGGGAGAAATCACCGGTTGCTTGCGCAAAGTCCTCGTCGTTAGCGGGGAAGAATGCGATCTTGAGAAGCGCAATGGTCGCCAGCAACGCCAGCGTGTACTTGAAGATTGTGAGCGCTTTTGCGCCCCTCCCTTGTTTTTTCATGTCTGCAGAAGTATCCGATCAAAATCCAAATTGACAGCGTGGTACGCGAAAAATCCTACCCTCAACGCCTGCGGGCAGTGGTAGTGCTGGCTATACCTTTTATTCACTGCTGATAGGTATTGCTTGAAAGCGCAGTAAGTGCTTTTCGACGGTCATTGTGTGTGGTTTTCCTTGGGGGAAATCTGTCCTTTTGGGGTCGGTTGTTTGTCGCCGATACAGCGAACCTAATCGGACTAATAATTAAGGCCACATATCAATCATGGTCGACTAATAGGCAGAATATGAAACTTCGTGTAGGGTGGAAAACGTCAGGGCATGTTGTGACTGTTATCTAGCCCTTGTCTTTAGGAGGAAACGCCCCCATGTCGAATCTCTATGAAGGCTCCAATGGTCCGACCACTCGTCTCAACGGTGCGCCGGTTCCTACAGAGCAGCACTCGCAAACCAATGGCCTACAGGGAGGTATTAACCTCCACGACGTCCACCTGCTGGAAAAACTCGCGCACTTCAACCGTGAGCGCATTCCGGAGCGCGTTGTTCACGCTAAGGGCGCAGGTGCTTTCGGTGAGCTGACCGTCACCGAGGATGTCTCCAAGTACACCAAGGCTGCCGTCTTCCAGCCGAACACTGTCACTCCGATGCTGGCGCGATTCTCCACTGTCGCTGGTGAGCAGGGCTCCCCGGATGGTTGGCGTGACGTGCGTGGCTTTTCGCTGAAGTTCTATACCGAAGAGGGCAACCTCGACATCGTGGGCAACAACACTCCAGTGTTCTTCATCCGCGATGGCATTAAGTTCCCGGACTTCATCCACTCTCAGAAGCGCCTGCCGGATACGGGCCTGCGCGATGCCAATATGCAGTGGGATTTCTGGACTGCCTCTCCGGAGTCCGCTCACCAGGTCACCTACTTGATGGGTGACCGTGGTATTCCGAAGGACTTCCGTCATATGGACGGCTTCGGTTCCCACACCTACCAGTGGATTAACGCTGAAGGTGAGCGTTTCTGGGTTAAGTACCACTTTAAGACTCGCCAGGGCTGGGACTTCCTGACGGATGATGAGGCCGCTGAGCTGGTAGGCGAAAACACCGACCATGCTCGCCAGGATCTCTTCGAGGCAATTGAGCGCGGCGACTACCCAACCTGGGACGTCAAGGTGCAGATCATGCCTTACGACGAGGCTGCCAGCTACAAGGTGAACCCGTTCGACCTGACCAAGACCTGGTCGCAGAAGGACTACCCTCTGATTCCAGTCGGCCACTTCACCCTGAACCGCAATCCGGGCAACTTCTTTGCCGAGATTGAGCAGGCTGCTTTCGCGCCGTCGAATACCGTGCCGGGTGTTGGCTTCTCGCCGGACAAGATGCTGCTGGCGCGTGTGTTCTCCTACGCTGATGCGCACCGCTACCGCCTTGGCGTCAACAGCGATCAGCTGCCGGTGAACCAGTCTCGCTGCCCAGTGAATTCCTTCTCGCAGGATGGTGCGGCCACGTACTACTACTCGGATCCGAAGCTGCCGGTTCACGGCTCCAACGCCACCGCTCGCGGCCCGGAGGCCGATACTGAGGCTGCGGCTAAGGCCGCTGGTTGCCCAGTGCGCTCCGGTCACGCCGGCCAGGTCGATGCTGGTGCCTTTGGTCAGTGGGAGAGCGTGGGCGAAGAGTTCTACGCTGGCGCCTACGTGCAGCACCCTGAGGATGATGACTTCTCGCAGCCAGGCGACCTTGTTCGCAACGTGATGGACGATGCCGAGCGCGATCGCTTGGCAAACAACATCGTCGGTGCCATGCAGGGTGTTTCCCCAGAGGTGGAGCAGCGTGTCTACCAGTACTGGACCAACGTTGATTCCTGGCTCGGTGCCGAGGTGGAAAAGCGCTTTAAGGCAACGAAGTAAAGCAACCGCGTAGGGCTGTGCAGTAAAACCGCAGAGTAGAGCTGCACAGTCACGCGGTAGATCAAAGTAAATAGAAAAGCGTTAGCCCTGCAAATGGTTGAACCATCTGCAGGGCTAACGCTTTATTTAAAACTTCTGTCTGTGCATGACAGCCACGGCTTTGTGGTTGCCTGCACGCCGGCCCGGTTTGGGCGGCTAAGGAACAACCCTAAGTGTGAGCTGTTTTAGGCACCGATGCCCGGCAGGCTCGGGGAGCCGTTGAAAAGCGACTTCGGAGCAGCTGCAGCCTCGTCGGCTTCTTCGGCGGACTCGGACACCTCTCGACCCTGTTCGGCAGCGTCGGAGACACTATCAGCCTCAACGCCGGAGACGTGGGTGGAGTTGTCGTTGTGGGTGGACTGATCGTTCGTGATGTTGATGTCCATGAAGTCGCGGCCGAACGGAGCGTTCCAGTCACCGGTTTCCAGGAGGGTCAGGTCACCATCGATGGTCGGGTTAATCTCGAAGGTGACGTTGACGGTCGGGCCGGAAGGCATTGCTTCCAGAACCTCAACGATAGGAGTGACGTCCATTTTTGGTGTTCCTTTTAGACAGTAACGAAATGAAGAATATCGGTTTTAACTGAACAATAAACCGCAGTCTTTTTTAGAGACTGGCGGTTTATTGTGTCAAGGATTGGCGGAGCTATTGTCCTGCCATGAAGCCCAGGAGCTTACTTGGCGCCGATGCCAGAGATGCTCGGGTTCAGGAAGTCGAACTTACGCTGGTCGGACTTGTCGACGGTGGTCTCCGGGTTCAGGAAGTCGGAAACCTCGACGTCGTGGGAGTCGTGGGTGGAGTGGTCGTCGGTGACGGAGATGTCCAGGAAGTCGTTACCGAACGGCAGGTTCAGGTCGCCACCGACGTTAGCGAAGTTGACGTCGTTGCCAGCCAGCTGCTCGAAAGCCGGCAGCGGGCTCTCAACGGTGACGGCCGGAAGGGCTTCGAGGATGGTTGCGATATCTTCTGCGGAGCAGGACATGAGAAAATCCTTAGGTTCTCGGGGATAAAGATTTTGAGTCGCTCTTGGCTGACTCACAGAAATTAAGTTAACCGATGGGGCAAGGGGCTGCAATGAAAAAATAAGTGCTTCGGCCCGCTTCTGGTCGGTTGTGTCCCTTGAATCTCGCTCAAATCCGCCTAAAAATATTGGAAAGAGGGCGGTTTGGTGGTGTCTGTGACGACTCCGGTATCTGCCTGAATATCGGATGACAAGAGTGTTGTTTTCTTAAAATTTACCGGAATTGCATTGATTGTTTTGTTCTTGGTGTCACAAAGGTGCAGGCAAACGGCAAATTCATCAAAAATGATGATTAAGGGTTCCCTAAGTAAAGGTAGCCAAACTTTAGTAAATGGCAAAAACTGCCACTCAATTTAGGGGCATAAACGGAGTTAACGAGCGGGTCATAGCCTATGAGATGTACATCACATTGTGGGAGGCCAAAAGTGTGGGGAAATATACCCCCTTTTGGGTAGGCCGGGTGGCCTAAAGGGGGTGTCGGAGCGCGCTGAGGGGTCGCTGTGAAACTGGCCGCTAACGGTGTGTTCAGGACGTTTCCCGCGCCACTAGCTACCGCTCCGGGACGTAGTCCTCAGCGGAGCCGTCACGGGCACCCAGGACCGCGCGTCCAAGTACCTCGGAGGCGACAGTAGCGACGACCAGGACAGCAACAATGGCCAGAATGGCGGTGAGGGTTTTGCCCCACGTCAAATCGCCCTGGTCGGCCTCTAGGACTAAGTTGGCAATCACCAGTGCGGGGATGCCCACCATGATTCCGGCTGAAAGCTGGTTCAACCGGCTCAAGGCATCTTTAGAGCGCCACATGGCCACGCCCGCCAGGAGCAGGTACAAAGATCCGCCAATGACCAGCACGGCAAACAATATAGTTACAAGAATTGAAGCGATACTCATATTGCGATTCGTCCTTAATCGGTCTTAGCGGCGGCCACGGGAAATAACTCGGGCCAGGCCCACGGTCGACAAAATGCCAAGCAGACCCGCCAGCATTGCAATATCGAAAGTGATGGCCGTAGTCCGCAGCATGGCAGTTGTGAGGAACACTCCCACCATGGGGTAGAAGGCAGCGTCGGAAAGCACTGCGCGTGAGACATTGCCCTTGACCCGGAAGATCAGCACCACTCCCACAAGCAGCGCCACTGAACATAGAGCAATGCCAATGCCACTGATTACCTGTACTGCGGTGGGATCGATCAATGTGTCATTCATGAGTGTGCTCCTTTGTCTTCGCCTTTGGAGGCAATGCCATCCGGCAGCGGCAGACCATGGTCGACCTCAGCGGCAACGCCGACGACGGCATCCGGGTCAATGAACTTGCCCGCGCTGTACTCCTCGAAGACGAACGCCTTCGGGCGGGGGACATCGCGGAGGCTGGGAACGAGGTGCTCCTCCATGTCGTAGAGGGAGTCGTACAGCGCGTCCAGGTCGGCACCGAAGATTGCGTGGATGATGAACAACCGTCCCACATCGGTCTCACGGACACCGCAGACCAGCGTGCCCGGGGTCATGGTGATGGACTCGGCAAAGAGAGTGACCTCAAGGTCAGACTTCACACGCAGCGGCAGCCCAATGAGCACCGGCTGCTGCTTCTGGTGCGGGCGCAGCGTATCACGCACCACGTCCGTCGCAGCCACAACAACCTGCCAGACCAGCCAGAGGGAATAGCGGATAACATGCAGGAACTTCATCAGTAAATACCTCCGATGGCGTTTTCAACCCCGCCGAGAGTGGCCTCGCGGTAGCCATCAATATTCAGCAGCGCATCAGCCGCACCGGTAGTTGCCCAAGTGACGGCACCGACCGCGACGAACATCGCCACAGAAACAATTGCCAGCATGGCGGACGGCGCAACCAGCGCGCCCGGAACGCGAACGGAATCGTCCACGCCCTGCATGGGGCGGCCCCAGAAGACCGCGCGCCACAGCCGAATCATGGCCAGCAGCGAGCCCAGCGAGGCCACGATGATTGCGGTGATTGCAACAATCGAACGGGCATCGCCAGTAGCGGCAGAGGCGAAGACAATGCCCACCTTGCCCCACACACCGGAAAATGGCGGGAAGCCAACAATGGAGAAGCTCATCGCCGCCATCACCCAGGCGATTGCTTGGTCGCGGCGGGCAAGCCCAGAAAGCCTGGAGAGCGTACCCGTACCGTAGGTCTCTTCCACCGCACCGGAGCCCAGAATGAGGGCGCCGACAGTCACCATGTGGTGGATCGCGTAGAAAATACCCGCAGCCAGTGCCGCCTTGGCGCCGCCGCCGTCGTTAGCATCCGTGAACGCCAGCACAATCAGAATGAATGGCATACCCGTGACCATCTGGTATGCGAGCACCTCACGCATGGTGTTCTCGGCGAGACCAGCAAACGCGCCGACCAGCATCGAGATTGCCATGATGATAATGATCGGCCAGTGCCAGGAGGGGTTCATGCCCACAATCACGACGTAGATGCGGAACAGCATGTACACCGCAACCTTCGTATGCACCGCAGAGAACAGCGCCATCACCGCAGGGCTTGTCGACGGGTACGTCCTAGGCAACCACGTGTGCGCCGGAACCAAACCAGCCTTCACACATAGTGCGATGATGACAATGCCCAGCGCGACCACACCCGTGCCGCCAGGGCCGCCCTCGCTGGCCATGTCGGCCAGCATTGCGATGTTCACATTGCCCGCCGAGCCGTAGATCAGCGCGACGCCAATCAGCAGCACCGTGGAGGTCAAGAGGTTGACCAGCACGAAGTTACGACCAGCAGCCAGGCGGTGCCAGGTACCGGTTACTGCAATCAGGCCGTAGGAGGGCAGCAGCATGACCTCCATGAACACGAAGAAGTTGAACAGGTCGGCAGTCAGGAACGCACCCGACATGCCGGCCAACATCATCAGCGTCAGGGAGGGGAAGAACCGCGAGGTGTTTTCACCCGCGACGTGGGCGAACCAGTTACCGATGGCGACCACAGCTGCGGCCACGCCCAGCATCAGCATGGAGAACGTGTCCGCCAAGAAAGGAATCGAGATACCACCGGGGAACGCGCCCACACCATGGCCGACCGGGCCGTTTTCAGTGACGTAGAACATCACCCAAAACGCAGCCAGCGACGATAGGGCCGGAACGGCGATGCCCATCGTCGCTCGCATCCACAGCTTCGGCAGGATGGCTGTGACTGCCGACAAAATCAGCGGCAGTGCCGCAAACAGTGGCAGTAGTGAAGACAGAGTTGAAGGAGACATTGCAGAGGTCATTGCAGAGGCTTCTACCATTTCTCGTCACCGCCGAAAGGAGTCTCGCGCGGGAACTTATCCGGAGCCGAAGAGACCCCTGGGGTACCGGTGACCGTGGAGTCCGAGTCCGCCGGAACATTCTTACCCGCACGACGACCAGCCGTCGACAGCTGCCGCATAGCCTCGCGGTCCTCATGAATACGAGTGTCGTCATCGCGGCCCAAACCAGCCAGTGCCAGCATGAAGGCGGTCACAGCCATGGTGATCACGATGGCCGTCAGCACGAATGCCTGCGGCAACGGGTCAGCCATCTGCTCGGCAGCGCCAGCGCCCGCAGTGGCTTCGTTGCCCAGCAGTGGCTCGCCGCGCCAGGCACCGACACCCGTGGACAAAATAATCAGGTTGGCGGCATGCGAAATCAGAGTCATACCGATAATGGTGCGCAGCATGCCGCGCTGTAGCACCAGGTACGTGCCACCGCCTGCGAGTACGGCAGCCATGATGGCGATAATCACTTCTTGGCCTCCTCGACGGTGGCATGAGCTGGGGCGGGGGCGGAGGTGCTCTCCGTTTCTGAGGCGAACACGCCCATCTCCGGTGGCACCCGCAAGCTCGAGCGGTCTGAGTAGAGATCCTGCAGCACATCGTCCGACCCAGTCATACCAGGACGGTTCGGGCCGCCCAGGAGATTCAGCGCGGTTGCCACAATGCCGATGACGGCCAGGTACACGCCGACGTCGAAAAGCAATGCCGTGGTGAGGTGCTGGCCCAGGAACTCGCCGTACAGCGGTGCCAAGAACGACCCCTTGGCGAAACCGATGAAGCCCGTGACGATTGCCGTGATGACACCCGCAGCGCTGAGCGCCACTGGGGTCTTCTTGCCGAAGACCAGCTCGTCGCGGTCCTTGGACAGGTAAATCAGCATGACGGCAGCGGCGCCAATCAGCGCCGCGTTGAAGCCGCCGCCCGGAGCGGTACCGCCGCGGTAGAGAACCACAGCAGACAGAGCGAACAGGACCGGCGACAGCCAGCGGACCAGCCAGCGCATCATGATGGAGTTCAGAGCGGGCTCCGCAAGCGGGGAGGGCTGATCGAGCAGGTGCGGGAAGCGAGGCATCGACGTGACAACCGCCGCCATCGCGACGCCCGCCATACCGAGAACCGCCAGCTCACCCATGGTATCGAAAGCACGGAACTCAACCAGGATCACGTTGACAATATTGGTTTCGCCCGTGACCTTCTCAGTGTTGTCGATGTACCACTGCGCAACCTCAGGCAACTGACGACGGCCAGTGAGGAACCACACCGCGCCGAACGTAGCCAAGCCCACGGCAACTGCCACGACCGCGGCGGAAGCCTGGCGGTTCTTTGAGGTCTCAGAGAACGCGCGCGGCTGGAAGCGCAGCACCAGCATCATCAGCACGACAGTCAGGATTTCCACCATGAACTGCGTCAATGCCACATCTGGTGCGCCCAGCAGGAGAATCTGCAATGTGACACCAACACCGGTGACGCTGAGCAGCACAGCCGCCTGCAGACGGTTCTTTGCCCGAAGCGTGGCCCACACACCAAGCAGGACAACGACCAGCGGAATCAGATCGGTCAGGTGGTCGATGTCGTCGATCTTCGGTAGCACAGGAGTGCCGCCGACACCCGGAGCGATTGCAATGGCCAGGGCGTACACCGCGAGCAGACCAAGCAGCGGCAACAGGTGACGCGACGGCTGATGCGAACGCGCCATCTTCGCCAGCGCGCGACCCACACGCTGCGAAACGCTCAACGACGCATTGATTGCCTCCACGCCGGTGAACGGGAAGAGCTTGCGGTCGGCCATGACGGCGCCTATGCGGGCGCGAGTGAAGATGAAGCCCACGCCGACAGCCAGCACAATCACAGAGATAATCAGCGGCACGTTTACGCCGTGCCACAGGCTCAAGTGCGATTCCTGAGTCGTGCCGGGGGCAAGCTGACCGACCGTATCCGCCACGCGGTCCAGCGGACGGTTCAAAATAGCGCCGGCAGCGAAGGCTGCAGGCAGGCTCAGCACGCCAGGGATGGCGGCCGGAAGCCACAGCGAAATCGGGGCCTCATTGATGTGGTCAACGTTGCGCGGACCATCAACGAATGCACCGAACACCAAGCGTGCCGAGTACGCGAAAGTACCAATCGCACCAATCGCCGCCACTGTCAGCAGGATGACGACACCGGTATTGGACAAAGGCGCGCCCTCGAATGCGGTGAGCATGCCCTCCTTCGACATGAAGCCGAAGAACGGCGGAATTGCCGCCATCGATGCCGCACCGAAAATCATCGAGCCAAAGCTCCACGGCATCTGCTTCCACAGCGGACCCAAGCGACGAATGTCGCGCGTGCCCGCCTGGTGATCAACCACACCAGCCATCATGAACAGCGAAGACTTAAACATCGCGTGCGCAATGGTGTGCACAACCGCAGCCATAATGGCGAACTTCGTGCCCACACCAATCGTGGCGACAATCCAACCCAACTGCGAGACCGTCGAGTACGCAATCAGCTTCTTCAAGTCAGTCTGCTGCAGCGCAAAGTAGGCCGTGGCAACAGCCGTCCACATGCCCATGACAATCAGCAGCAACTGCCACACGCGCACGTCCGCGAAGACCGTGGAAAAACGCATCAGCAGGTAAACGCCCGCCTTGACGACGGCCGCAGCGTGCAAGAAAGCCGAGACGGGAGTTGCTGCCGCCATGGCCTCTGGAAGCCAGGCGTGGAAGGGGAACTGAGCTGCCTTCGTGAAAGCACCCAGGGCCACCAGCGCGGCAATGAGGCTACGCGCTGTCGGGTTGGCCTCCCACTCAGACGAAGCCAAAACCTCGGTGAGGTTCGTGGAACCG
This sequence comes from Corynebacterium sp. HMSC14B06, assembly GCF_001807075.1. Taxonomy (NCBI): domain Bacteria; kingdom Bacillati; phylum Actinomycetota; class Actinomycetes; order Mycobacteriales; family Corynebacteriaceae; genus Corynebacterium; species Corynebacterium sp. HMSC14B06. The sequence goes on from NZ_KV787358.1 coordinate 95,980, forward strand.
GTCAGCCACACAGCACCGCCGAGGGCGGCCAGAAGCAGCAGGCCGCCGGTGAAGGTCAGCAGGAGTGTGCGCAACGAGCCCAACTCGCCCGACGAGCCCGACCTTGCAATGAGCAGGAACGATGCCATCGAGACCAGCTCCCACCCGATGAAGAGGAGCATGATGTCGTCGGCAAGCACGAGGAGCAAAACCGCCAGCATGAACGCCGTCATCAGGACGTAGAAGCTCATCGCGGATTTCTTAGGCGGCAAATACGCGGTGGAGTAGATGAAGACTATCGAGCCCACCAACAGCGCCAAGAAACTGAACACCATGGAGAGAGGATCGAGCTTCAGCGCAAACGCCGCGTTTAGCTCCGGGGACCAGACGCGGGACCAGGTGAAGGTGGTGCCGTCGAGGATATCGCCCGTTACACGCGAAAGCTGGACCACCGACGCGAGAAAAAACGCGACGATGGGCCAGCCTGCGTGACGACCAAGGAGCTTCACAAACAGCGGGGTCAGCGCCAGGGCAACCGCGACCAGCAGCGGGACCGAAAGGAGGGTCAGGCTGTCGGCGGAGGCTTGGGCGGCTTGAGCTGCTTGGGTGGCTTGAGCTGCTTGGGCTGCGAGCGTTGTCGCGTGCTCTGCGGAGCTGCTTGCTTGGGCGGTAATAGTTGCCGGGGCAGAAAGAACGGAATCTAAAGAATTCAATGTTGCCGATACGCCGCCGGACGCAAACTCAGAAGCCAATGTCTGGTCTGGTGGTGCGGTCGCCGACGGCGGACTGGCTGTAAAGGAGCTGGCTGATGCCAGAGCTGCTGCCAGGTGCGTCACTTGGGGGCTACTTTCGCATTGCTGTTAAAAAAAGTTCGTACTTCTACAGACTAACAGCCACGAAATTGCTCTACTCGGGGTGAAAGGGGCATTTGGGGGAGGGGGGTAAGGCTGTGCGGATCCAGTAGTGAAAATACATAGGTACGAGTGATGGACGGGGTGTCGAACCGAGTTACTGACTGCGTTTATGACAGGTGGTGTTGGATTGATGCGAGTTACTGACTGCGTTTATGACAAAAAGACCCAAAAAATGGCCTGAAAGTGTCATAAACTCAGACAGTTTCACATTTGCAGCCCCTGAGTTTTCGGGTTGACAGTTTTGCCACGTAACCCCGTAACCCCGGGCTGTGGTGCTGCCGCGGTTGGGGTCTGACTAGTCGCTATCTTGAGAGTCAGACACGCTCTTTGGCTATCAACCCTGAACGGCGGCGAAAAGTAGGGTTAAGTAAAGAAAAGTGTGTCTTTTCCGG
>NZ_KV787359.1:0-145305 GCF_001807075.1 Corynebacterium sp. HMSC14B06
GCATGCGGACACACTTTTCTTTACTTAACCCGAAAAGTAGGCCCAGAAGCCAATGACAAAACCCTCCCTCACTTGGATAACTCCAGGTGAGAGAGGGTTTCTACTTGGTCGGGGTAGCGGGATTTGAACCCACGGCCTCTTCGTCCCGAACGAAGCGCGCTACCAAGCTGCGCCATACCCCGAGGCCACAGACACGAACTGGGAACATACGTCTCAGTGCTGTGCTTGCGAGGACTTACTTTAGCCCGACGCTGAGTCAGAATGCAAAACGCCTGCTTAACGGGCTGCGGGGACAAGCCGCGGCCTCCGCCGCGCCCTTACAAACTACGAACTGCACCCCGACGGACTACGAACTACGAATCCCGCTCCACAACCTCAATCAAGGTCGCGGATGGGCGGCAGAACAAGCGCACCGGAGCGTAAGGGGAAGTGCCAAGGCCATTGGAGACATGCAGCCATGTCTTCTCGGTCCAGCGCGACAACCCCGAGGCCCGCGAGCGGTCGATACCGCAGTTGGTCACAATGGCCTTCCCGCCGGGCAGGCACACCTGGCCACCGTGTGTGTGACCAGAAAGCACCAGGTCGTAGCCGTCTTCCGCAAAAGCATCCAACACGTGGGGCTCTGGCGAGTGCGACAGGCCGATAGCGATGTCGGCATCCGCATTCGGAGCACCGGCGATCTGCGAATAATCCTCCAACTCGTGATGAGGGTCATCTACACCGGACAGCGCCACCTTCACGCCACCCGCCACAAACTCCAGCCGGGCATGGGTGGCATCCTGCCAGCCGTGCTCGATAAACGCAGCGCGCATGCCGCGCCACGGCAGTTCGACGCGTGAGGGCTTGCGCTTCTTGCCTGTCAGGTACTTCAGCGGATTGACAGGCCGTGGCGCGAAGTAGTCATTCGTACCGAACACGAAGGCGCCCGGACGGTTCAGTAGGGGGCCGAGCGCTGCGAGGACACTGGGAACGGCCTTGTCGCTGCCCAGGTTGTCGCCGGTATTAATCACCAGGTCAGGGTTCAGAGCATCGAGGCTGGCAACCCACTTCTGCTTCAGCTTCTGGTCGGGGAGCATGTGGAAGTCGGAGACATGCAGAATCCGGAAAGGCTCACCCTCGCGCTTTCCCGCCCGGGCGAGCGTGCCGGGTGCCAGCACGGGAACTTGCACACGGTGGAGTTTAAATGCGCGCAATTCGATTTGGTTCGCGTAGAGGAACGTCGTCAAGCCAAGCGTGGCGATAGCTGCGGCAGACCGCAGAATTCGGTTGGAAAAAGCGCGCGATGTCATGACAGAGACACTATCAACTACAGCGGTAATCTAGGGCGTATGAGTGAACTGAAGAACACAATTGTCTCCGATATGACCGCCGCAATGAAGGCCCGCGACAAGGAAACCGTCGCGGCGCTGCGCATGCTGAAGGCCGCTATCCAGACCGAAGAGGTTTCCGGCTCCAAGCACGAGCTCACCGATGACGAGGTGCTGCGTGTGATTGAACGGGAGGTCAAGAAGCGTCGCGAGTCCGCTGAGATGTATGCCGAGAACGGCCGCCAGGAACTTGCCGACGCCGAGCTCGCCGAAGCAGAGGTTTTCGCCCGCTACCAGCCGGAACAGCTTGACGACGACGCCGTGAAGAACCTCGTTGCGGAATCCGTGGCCGAGGTTGCTGGCGATGATGCGCCGAGCATGAAGATCATGGGCCAGGTTATGAAGGTGGCTAAGGAAAAGGCCGCTGGCCAGGTCGATGGCAAGCGGCTTTCCGAGGCCGTTAAGGCTGCCCTGCAGGGCTAGCGCGACCTTTCGCCGTTTTCCCTTTTCGGCGATAAGCGTTGGAGCTGCCTTCTAGGGTGAACTAGAACGGCAGCAGCGGAATCAGATCCCGCAAGCTCGGCGCCGGTGGAGTGTTTGGCCGAGGGAACTGCGGTAGTGGATCCGGCCGGGGCGTCGTCGACTCCGGTCGCGGTGACGGCGCTGGTGGCGGGGTCGGACGACGGGTGCCATCGGCCACGCGGATTGTGACGGTGCCACCCTTGAGAAGCAGCGGTGGCTGATCCAGTCCGACCACGATTCCGCGCGACTCACCCGTGTGGGACACTGTACGTTCCTCTACCTTGTAGCCAGCCTTCTTAAGGGTCTCCCGAGCCTCGGCCTTCTGCATGCCCACCACATTCGGCATTTGGGTGATAGAGGTGCCCAGGCCGTAGTCCGAATCCAATGGGGGGAGATTCTTTCCGCCATAGTCCTCGATAATTGGGCCGACTGCGCCGAACCATGTGCGCGCGGGCTCACGACCACCAAAGAGGTTGCCGCTCGGGCACTGCCGCAGTGGTGACGTGCACAGCTCCGTGACAGTCGGGGTGTCGTTGTAGGCGTAAACCGATCCGGCCAGACCGCCGGTGAAGCCCAGGAATGCCGCGGACTGGTTCGACTCGGTGGTGCCGGTCTTAGCCGCGACTGGGCCGTCCCAATTCAGCTCTTTCGCGGCATCCTTCGCAGTGCCATCGGTGGCATCATTGCTGAGCGCATTAGCAATCGCGTGCGCAACCCCCGGCTCCACCGCCTGCTCGCACGGTGGCACATTCAGCTTGACCGCATTGCCCTTGAAGTCCGTAATCGACTCAATTGGAGAGGGCTCGCACCAGCGGCCATTACTGGCCAGGGTGGCAGCGACATTGGACAGCTCAAGGTTATTCACCGACGTCGGACCCAGCACGAACGAGCCGAGCTTATGCTCCGAGACATAGTCCGCCACCGAGGACTCGCCATCAAAACTGCCCGGCTCCGTGTATGAGCGCATGCCCAGGCGTACTGCCATGTCCATCACGCCATCAACGCCGACCAGCTCCGAAATCTGAATAAAAGGAGTATTCGGCGATCGCGCGAGCGTCTCACGCAGTGACATCGACGGCGGGAAACTGCCCACGTTCTCCACGCAGTACAGGCCCGGAGGGCAGCCCTCTGCGCCACCGGTGCCCAGCCCGGAGGCCTCATAACGACGCGGCACCGGGAAGTGGGTATCAATACCCAGCCCCTTTTCCACCGCCGACGTTGCCGCGAAAATCTTAAAAATCGAGCCCGCGCCATTGCCTACCGGCGTAAATGGCTGCGGCTGCACGGTCTGCATTTGCTCCGCATCGAGGCCGTATACGCGTGACGACGCCATCGCGAGCAACCTCCTGGAGTCATCCCCAGGCTCAAGCAAACTCATAACCTCAGCTGCGCCATCCGCAGTCGGTGACGCCTGCTGACGCAGAGACTCCTGCACGCTGTCCTGCACACGCGGGTCCAGTGTGGTCTTCACATGGAAGCCACCGCGCTTCAGCTTTTTGGCATCAATACCGTGGTTCTCCAGGTAAGAGACCACATAGTCACAGAAGAAACCGCGATCGCCCGCCGCGATGCAACCCTGCGGCAGGCGCTGAGGCTCCGGAAGAATACCGAGATCAGCTGCCTTGGCGTCCTGAGCCTCCTGCGGGCCAATTGCCCCCGTGGATTCCATAGCCGCAAGCACGTCGTTACGCCGTGCATGCGCACCTTCCGGATTTGTATACGGATCGAGCCCGGAAGATTGCTGAACCATGCCCGCGAGCAGAGCGGCCTGCGGGACATTCAGATCGGACGCGGGAATGCCGAAGTAGGTCTGAGCTGCAGCTTCGACGCCGAAAGCGCCATTGCCGAAGGGGACCAAGTTTAAATACTTGGTCAGAATCTCGTCTTTCGTCAGCTCATCTTCCAGATCCAACGCGATGCGAATCTCGCGGATCTTGCGGCCATAATCCGTGGCAGTGGCAGCGCGGCGCTCCGACTCCGACTGCGCGTCTACGAGCAGCGTGTGGTTCTTAATCAACTGTTGCTCAATCGTGGAGGCGCCTTCCTGCACTGACTGAGACATGAAGTTCTTTACCGCCGCACGAGCAGTACCCTTCCAGTCCACACCAGAGTGCTCATAAAAGCGCCTATCTTCCACGCTGACCAGCGCATCCTTCATAGCTGGCGAGATGCGTTCCGACGGCACATTAAACCGCCGCTGATCATAGAGCCACGCAATTGGCTGATCATTACGATCCGTAATAGTGGTGACCCCTGGTGCGTCCTTAGAAATCACCGACCGCGACGCCGACGTGAATTCATCAGCCGTGCGCGCAACGAGGTAGGCCGAGCCGCCCACAAGAGGAAAGAGGGCGCTGGCCATAATCAACGCTGCCAACACAGTGGCAACGGAGAGCTTGAACAGCGTCGAACCTTTATTCACAGCAATCACACTACAAGGTAGGGCGGATTGAGCCGAAGTGGGTTTTCGAAAATCCACCTAGTGACATGCCCGGGGAGTCCAGTAAAACGCCTGGCGAGCGGGGGAGGGGGCGCTACGAATGCCCTTACAACACCGCGCAACTCGTCGTGTAGTGGTTTCCGGAAAAAGGTTTTCATAGTGACGCAAATCACCCCCGTGCTTTTGTTGGAAAAAGTTGCCCCACCTGCATCGTTATATTTAGAGATGCGCCACGTCCACCCTTCTAGTGTGACCCAATCGACATTATTTGGGTGGTGTGAATAGACTTACAACAAAATTTCAGCACTATTTAGTTGAAACTATTTCGAAATAACGAAAATCGCAGGCACGAGGAGGCTACAATGACCGCCACGATTCCAGATCGCAACCGCACTGCTACTACGCCAGAATACGAGCTCGGTGTAGAGAGCTTCCGCGATCGCCAGGAGTGGGTCCCGCGCGCTAAGTGTCGCGATATTGACCCGGATAAGTTGTTCGTTCGCGGCGCCGCACAGCGCGAAGCCGCAGTTATCTGCCGCCACTGCCCAGTGGTTCTGCAGTGCCGTGCCGACGCTCTGGATAACCGCGTCGAGTTCGGCGTCTGGGGTGGCCTGACCGAGCGTCAGCGCCGCGCAATGCTGCGCGAGCACCCGGAAATTACTTCGTGGGCCGACTTCTACGCTGAGCAGTACGCAGCTCAGCGCAAGGCAAAGCTGGCCAAGTAAAGCCGCCGAACTGGCGGACAGCTGGCTAAGTACCAAGTAAAACCGAAGTAAAATTGAACCCCCAGCGCGCGAGGCTGGGGGACAGATAAAGTAGCTCCCATGACTACTAAATGGGAATACTTCACCGCACCGCTGCTCATTCATAACACCAAGGCCATCCTGGACAACTTTGGTGAGGACGGCTGGGAACTCGTCACCGTTCTCCCGGGCCCGACCGGCGAAAACCACGTTGGGTACTTCAAGCGCCCGAAGGCTGACTAATTACCTCGGTGTCTAGCACCTAACTAGCAACGGCGGTTGTGCTTTCGATTGGCAGCTGACTCACGGTTGGCTGCCATCTTTCTTTGCCCGGCTTTATTCGCCGGACCCTAGCCGCCGTGGAAAGGCTTAACTTAAATGAGCAACTCTGAATCTCGCACTCCTTCCCAGGCCCTCGAGGACCTGGGGCTTGCCCTGCCTGCTGTTGCCGCGCCAGTTGCGGCCTACGTACCCGCAACGCGCACGGGCAACCTTGTTTTCACTTCCGGTCAGCTCCCATTCGTTAACGGCGAGCTCACCCACGTCGGCCACGTCGGCGCAGAGGTCACTGCTGAGGAGGCCAAGGAGGCCGCCCGCACCTGCGCTCTCAACGCTTTGGCCGCAGTCGATGCCGAGGTCGGTCTCGACAATGTCACCCGCATCGTGAAGGTCGTCGGCTTCGTCAATTCCGCCGCCGGATTCACTGGTCAGCCGGGCGTTATCAATGGAGCCTCGGAACTCTTCGGCGACGTCTTCGGCGAACGCGGCCAGCACGCTCGCTCGGCAGTGGGTGTGAATCAGCTTCCGCTGGACGCACCCGTGGAAGTCGAGATCATCGTTGAAGTAACCCAGTAGCTGCTGTATTTGCTGCCGTGACCAGTGGGGATGTTGCGTTCTCCGGGACGTCGTGAAGCGTGCTTACACCCAAATGAGCCGAATTGGACGACGTGGCGCGCTCCCCGGATTGCGCAACCACGTAGGATAGAGGACATGGAGCATCCTGCGTATAGCCAACTGCGTCAGATTTCTCAGTCTGTGGGCGTCGTTCTGTGCCCGAACCCCAGCTACTCTTCGCTGGAGGGTACGAACTCCTACGTTATTAAGGCTGAGGGGGATAGCCGCAGCATTGTCATCGATCCGGGTCCGGAGGACGAGGGACACCTGAACGTCCTCCAGCGCTATGCCGGCGACGTTGCGTTGATTCTGCTGACGCACCGTCATGGCGACCATGCTGATGGCGCCGCACGTTTCCGCCAGCTCACCGGCGCGCCGATTCGTGAGCTGGAGTCTCAGTACTGCGCGGGAGGTCAGGATCCGCTTGTCGACGGCGAACGTATCGTCCTCGACGGAGTGACTCCGCAGATTGAGGTCGTGGCAACCCCTGGTCACACCGCTGATTCCGTCTGCTTCTTCATCCACACTGGTGATGGCGAGGACGATGTTGAAGGCATCGTTACCGGTGACACGATCGCTGGCCGCCACACCACTATGATCTCGGAGACCGACGGCGACCTGGGTAAGTACATGGAAACCCTGAAAATGCTGGATTCGCGCGGCAAGGGTGTTCGTCTGCTGCCTGGTCATGGTGCTGACCTGCCGGACATCACTGTGATGACGCAGAAGTACATTGAGCGTCGTAAGCTGCGCCTTCAGCAGGTGAAAGATGCCGTTGCCAAGCTGGGCGACGAAGCTACGGTCGACCAGATTGTGGATGAGATTTACACCGATGTCGATCCGGTGCTGCGTCATGCTGCTGAGCAGTCGACTCGTGTGACCCTGCGCTACCTGCGCGATCACGGGGAGTAGTTGCTGGGCTTCGGCTTGGGTTTTGGCTTTGGCTTTGGCCGGTTGCTGGGCTGGTCTGGGCTGAGCTTAATTGAGGCTTGGCTGAAGCCGAGCTTGAGTGAAGCTGAGCTTGACTCACCGCATGAAAAGAGCGTGTGACCTGCAGTTTTGCGGGTTGCGCGCTTTTTGTTTGGGCTAGTGCTAGTTGGGGTGGGCTAGTGCCGGTTGGGTGGGTTGGCCTCGTCGGGGCCAGCTCAATCACTTATCGATGAGGTATCCACTTGTCGATGAGCTATAGCGCGCGCACAAGTGAACAGCGCATCGATAAGTGATTGATGCAAGGAGAAATCGGTGAATGGTGCATCGATAGGTGCCGGGAAAGCATCGATAAGTGGCAGAAAAGCATCGATAAGTGCGCCAAACTTGGCCGGCATGCCAGGTCAGCATGGCAGGCCGGCATACCAGGTCAGCATGCCAGGCCAGCGGGGGAAGACAACAAAAATCCCGCGAGCCTCATGCGTTTCATGTGCTCCTACGGGAACCGAGGATCCAAAAGCAGAGGCTGCGGGATGTGAGTCGTTTGGGCAGCGCCGCAAGCGCCACAAGCTAACGTGCGCAACAAGCTAACGTGCGCGGCGGGCCAAACGCTCCGTATCGGAGATGAGCACGGACTTGCCCTCAAGGCGAATCCAGCCGCGGTGGGCGAACTCTGCCAGAGCCTTGTTAACGGTCTCTCGGGAGGCGCCGACGAGCTGTGCGATTTCCTCCTGAGTCAGGTCGTGGTTCACGCGGAGAGCAGAACCTTCCTGAACACCGAAGCGATTGGCCAGCTGAAGCAGGGACTTAGCAACGCGACCTGGGACGTCGGTGAAAATGAGGTCAGCCAGTGAATTGTTGGTGCGGCGCAGACGGCGGGCCAGCATGCGCAGCAGCTGAGCTGGAACATCCGGGTGTGAACCAACCCATTCCTGCAGCTGATCGGCACTCATGGATGCGGCGGAAACCTCGGTGACGCAGACCGCCGAAGAGGTGCGCGGGCCCGGGTCGAAGATGGAGAGCTCGCCGAACATGTCGGACGGGCCCATGATGGTCAACAGGTTTTCACGACCGTCGGCTGAGCGACGAGCCAGCTTCACCTTGCCATCAATAATGATGTAGAGCCGATCGCCCGGCTCACCCTCATTGAAGATGGTGGTTCCACGCGGGAAGCGAACCGTCTCGAGCTCGCCGAGCAAGGCCTGCACAGCCTCCTGGTCGACTCCCTGAAATACACCGGCCCGGGAGAGAATCTCCTTGACGTCATCCACGGTAAAATTCTCCTGTCTTTGGCCACTAACCACCGTAAATACAGGCCAGCAGCCGCCAAATTAGCACTCGACTACAGATTGCAGTGGCCAAACAGGAAGAGAAACTACCCCGTCCCACTAGTCCCACTACTTTCGGTCTTTCCCGGTAACGCCGCTGCCAGCCTTCAAGGCAGGTTCATCCCTGGGCGAATTTCACGACAAATCGCCTCTACAGATGCATCCCAAAACTACGCCGTCACCAAGATGTGATAAGCACCACTGTAGCAAACGAGCCACTGCGCCTGTGGGGAATTCTGGTGAAAAGCCGCTGAACTGTGTATTTATAACTAATAATTCGCTAACGGTGTTCCAAGATGTGGTGGGGCATGACTTCTTTGGTTTTTGACCGAATATGCCCGAGCCGCTACCGGTTCCATCCGCATCCCGGACGAATCTAAAGATTCGGCCCGCGAAAGGTGCGCACGCGAATTGCAATCCGGGGTAGCCGATACACTACGACCATGGATACGACTGGCAAGGCATCGTCGTTAAGCACGCACCAGATAAACAAACCCCAGCCCACGCACCCGCAGGGATCCCTGACGTCGAAGAAGCGTCGGGCGGTGGGGGCGCATCCGGCGGCGCGAGGGAAGGAGACGCGCCTGGGTATGGTGCGGCGCGCGCGGCGGATTAACCGCACGCTGGCGGTGGCATACCCGAATGCTCACTGTGAGCTGGACTTTCGTAATCCGTATGAGCTCGCGGTGGCGACGATTCTGTCGGCGCAGTGTACGGACGTGCGGGTGAATATGACCACGCCGGCGCTGTTCGCTAGGTACCCCAGCCCTGCCGATTTGGCGGTTGCGAATCAGGAGGAGGTCGAGGAGCTCGTTCGGCCGACGGGTTTCTATAGGAATAAGGCTGCGAACATTATCGGCTTTGCGCAGGGGGTGATGGAGCAGCACGGCGGCGAGGTCCCGGGCACGTTGGAGGAGCTGGTGAAGCTGCCGGGCGTGGGGCGAAAGACGGCAAACGTGGTGCTGGGGAATGCTTTTGGGGTGCCGGGTTTGACGGTCGATACGCATTTTGGGCGTCTGGTGCGGCGCATGGGGCTCACAGAGCAGGAAGATCCGGTGCGCGTTGAGCACGAGATGATGGAGGTGCTACCGCGCGCGGAGTGGACGTGGTTTTCGCATCGCCTGATTTTCCACGGTCGCCGGGTGTGCCATTCGCGCCGGGCGGCGTGCGGGGCGTGCTTCTTGGCGGCGGATTGCCCGTCGTATGGTGTCGCGGGTCCGGCGGAGCCGGAGACTGCGGAGAAGTTGATTAAGTCAGACGACAGGGAATGGCTTCTCTACCTGGCCGGTCTTAATGACGGCTACAGTGGGGAGGAACTTTCCGCGCTTGACGACGGGGATAGCGCGCGCAACACCACAGCGACACAGGACTAGTCGAGGAGCACTTTTCGTGAATGAGCAGGGCGGTCATAGTCACAATGGTGGCCACTATGAGGATCGGCAGGTGGACGTTAACCGTTCGGCATCGCTGATTACGCTGCTCATCGCGGGAGTTAGCATTGTGGGTCTGGTGGTTTTCGCGATTGTGAATACCACTGGTGGCAATGACGAGGCCGATGATGGTGGGGCCGGAGCTGGTGTGAGTGCCGGTGTGGATGGCGCTGGCAGTGATGGCACCGGCAGTGATGATGAGGTGGATGGTGCATCGGCGGCGCCAGCGATGTCGAAGGACGAGATCGCGGCGGTAGCGGGTAGTGGCTCGCTGGCCGGTGTGCGCTTGCCGCTGTTGGCGGAGTCGGGAGACTCAGCGGATCAGAGCAACGAGGCTGGCCGAACGGAACTGGTAGACATGGGCCAGGTCGTCGAGGGCAAGCCGACAGTGCTTAATGTCTGGGCGTGGAACTGTGCGCCGTGTCGCCAAGAGCTACCGCTTATTGAGCAATGGGCCAAGGACAATCCGGACGTGCAGGTGGCGACGGTGCATGCGGCTCGCGAGGCGGGGCGTGGCCAGGCCTTCCTGCAGGAAATCGGAGTGAATCTACCGACCTACTCGGACACGGTCGACGTGGTCGGACCAGCGTTGAATCTACCGCGAGTTGTGCCCATCACCGTGGTGTTTAAGGCAGATGGCACAGTGGCGACCATTCATCCCGGTGAATTCACCGATGCGCAGCAGATTACTGATCTCGTGCGAGGTGCATTGAAGTGACTCAGGGACAGTCGTGGAATCGTGACGCAAGCTCGGGGCTGTATCTGCCGAAGTGGTTGACCAATAGTTTGCCGCCGCACCTGGTCAGCGCTGATTCCGACGCAGTTGGCCAGGCTGCCGGCACCAACCAGGCCACCAGCTCCAGCACCAGCCACGCCACAGCAGGCTACTCGAAGGAGCAGGGGGCCGGGCGCTCCGCTTCGTCGTCAAGCGTGAAGCGCGCGTTTGCGAAGTTGCGGCGAGACTCCTCGACGCAGGAAAAGCCGTTGCGGAATCCTGCGCGGTCGGCAGTGTTGGTGCTGCTCAGCGGTGATGCGCAGGTGCACCAGCGGCCGGAGGATGCCAGCGTGGTGCTTACGCACCGGGCGACCACGCTGCGTAAGCATGCGGGCCAGATGGCGTTTCCGGGCGGTCGCGTGGACCCGGAGGACGTGGACGAGGTCGATACCGCACTGCGCGAAGCTGAAGAAGAGACCGGGCTGAACCGGGAGACGGTGACGCCGGTGCGGGTGCTGGACTCGATTGACATTTCGCGGACTGGCTTCGCGGTGAATCCGGTGTTGGCGTATTGGCATGCACCGCATCCGCTGCGTGTGGTCGACCCTGCAGAGACGGAATCGGTGCTCAATGTGCCAATTAGCCACCTGACGAATCCGGACAACCGCATGATGCTGGGCTATCACGGCTGGACAGGACCGGCATTTAAGGTTGGTGACTTCGTCGTTTGGGGCTTTACCGGCGGCGTGCTGTCCTACTTGCTAGACGTGGCCGGCTGGTCGGAACCGTGGGACGACACCAACGTGCAGAAACTTTTGCCGGTGCTCGCGCGTTCCGCTAATGGTGAAAAACTGTCCGTACTGAAGGGAGGCCGACGATGATGCCTGCAATCGCTGTGTTTGACGTTGCGCTGCTGGCGGTCTTCATTTTCGCGCTTATCGTCGGCTGGCAGCAGGGCGCCGTCTCGTCGATTATGGCCATTTTGGGCGTTGTCCTGGGCTTGGTCATTGGTGTGCCCTTGGCGCCGCTAGCTATGGCGCAGGTCGAGAACCAGTCGGGAAAGGTTCTTCTGGGCCTCGGCACAGTGATTCTGTTCGCCCTGATTGGTCATGCGGTGGGAACAGTGGCAGGGCAGTCGCTGCGGAATACCATTCGCTCGCCGTTGGCAGTCGGCCTGGATTCGAGCCTTGGTGCCATCGTGCAGTCCGTGACTGCGCTGGTAGTGACATGGATGATCGCCGTACCCCTGGCCACCGCCGTGCCCGGGCAGTTCGCCGACTGGGTGCGTGAGTCCAAGGGCATGAACCTCATTGACCAGGTCGCGCCCGACGAATGGAGTGACGGCTTCAGTGGCATCCTCCGTCAGCTCCGCGACGATGGAATGCCCGCCATCGCTCCGCCATTCGGCTACAAGCAGAACGTCCCCGACGAACCCGCCGACCCCAATGTGATTTCACAAGGTGTCGTCGACAGTATTCGACCGTCCATCGTCCGCGTCTTGGGCGAGGCCCCGCAGTGCGAACGCTTGCTGCAGGGCACGGGCTTTGTCATCGCACCGGATCTGATTCTCACCAATGCGCACGTGGTCGCCGGCGCCACCACTGTTCGGCTGGAAACTGTGGTCGGCATGGCTGACGCAAACGTCGTGCACTACAATCCGCTTGACGACGTCGCCTTGCTCCGGACCACCGACCTACCCCTGGAGCCTATGCAGTGGGCGGACCAGGAAGCTCGTCCGGGCGATGACGCGGTAGTGCTGGGCTTTCCCGAGTCCGGCCCCTTTAAAGCCACGCCTGCGCGCGTGACGGAGAACATTATTATTCGAGGCCCGGATATTTATTCGTCGACTCGACACGAGCGCCAGTCCTATGTTCTGAAGGCAGATGTGCGCCACGGCAACTCGGGCGGCCCACTGATTACGCCACAGGGCCAGATCCTGGGCTTGGTCTTCGGTGCCGGTGTGAACAATGACCAGACTGGTTACGCGCTGACGCACGCCGAGGTCCAGCCACACATTGATGAGGCGATGGATCACTACGGGGCCATCAGCACGCGGGAGTGCGTGGCGGGGTAAGCGGTAAGTTGTGTGTCTGTGGGCAGGGCAGCCCCTAGTCCCAGCCGCAGGAGAGTTCTGGCTGGCTTCAGCCGTGCCGGAGCCTAAGATCCCTCCGGCAACCAGTGCAGGTGATCTCTGATTGCCTGCGCCACAGCCTGCGGTTTTTCTACCGGCAGGAAGTGCCCACAGCCCGGGATGACGCGCACGTGGGTGGAGCTGAGCTCCACCAGCGCAGGTGGGGTACGAGTGTCCTGCTCGCCGACGAGCAGCACCGTGTGCTCATCGCTTTTCGACGAGCCCTCCATCGCACCCAACCACTTGCGGAAAGCGACTGGGGCCGGTCGCGTCCACCAATTCATGTGAGCCAGTGCAGGGCGGAGTGCGCCACTGGCCAGGCTGTCAGCCATGAGTTCCGCGGTCTGTTTCCCCTCAGGGGTCTCGGCGAACCCCTCTCCGGCGGTGGACATGGACTCGCGGACAATGCGGTCAATCAGTCGCTGCTGGCGAGCCTCAGCTGCCTGCGTGCTGAACTTATTGCGGCGAAAACGCGGCACCCGTGGCCGCGAGTCCCACCACGAACGGCGCAGCAGCGGGGCAAGGCTATTGCGGAAGTCCTCCGACCACGGGCTCTTCAACTGGTTGAGCCACACCTTCGGATGTGCAGCACCACAACCAATAATTCCGGCAACAAGGTTCGGCTGCCGCGAGGCCAGCGTCCATGCCACCCACGTGCCGAACCCCTGACAGACCAGCAGTGCGGTCGAGTGCCCCAACGAGCGAATCGACGAGGCGATGTCCTGGGCCGCCTCAAACGGATCGTAGCCATGCGGTGTTCGGTCGGACTGACCGTAGCCACGCATAGAAATAGCCACAGCATGCACGGGGAGGGGGTCGCCCGAGTCGTCGTTAAGCAGTGGCAAAACCTCGCGCCATTCAAACCAACCGCCAGTCGAGCCGTGAATAAACAACACGAGCGGATCGGAGGGGCGGCCGCACTCGGCGATGTGTAGGCGCTGGCCGCGGACGTGAATGAGACGATGACGCCAGGGGCCGGTAAGAGAATCGCTGAGGGAGGTCATGAGGGGAAAATACCTTTTCCGAAGGGCTTAAACCGGGACTGAATAAGACAAAAGGGCGAGACCAACAAGTCCCGCCCAATTACTTTTTAAGCCTTTAGGTGTACATACCGTTCGACTGCGAAGACTTCTTTGCCGACCCCGACGGCACGACCCCCTTCAGCTCCTGCATCGACTCGATGGTCTTCTCCGGCTTGCGGATCGACTTGACCTTCTTCAGACCCAGCAGCGCCGCGACACCGGCGATGACCAGCATCAGAACGAAAACGATGAGGAATGCAGCCCAGGTTGGCAGCCAAACATCCAGCAGCCAGCCGAGGAAGAAGAAAAAGAAGAACGAGGAGTACAGCGCGACGACGCCGGCAACCGCGAAGAAGCCACCGCCAACTGCGCCCTTCTTAGCCTCGCCAGCAATTTCGGCCTTGGCCAGCTCAATTTCAGAGCGAACCAGAGCGGAAATCTGCGAAGAAGCATTAGACACGAGCTGGCCGACGCTAGCATCACCCGATGCGTTGCTATCCACATCACTCAGCGGGATAGCGGTAACACGCGGTTCGGTGCCGTCGGTAAAGAGACCCTTCGTATCGTCGTTGCTCACGTGTACTTCCTCCTACGCAGATGGTTGGAAAAGATGGTTTGAAACTTTAAAACTGCAGTTACAAACTGCCATACTACCTCTGATTGTGGGTAGGGCGCGCCATAAGGGCGAAAAAGCCAAGAACTCGTTGAAGTTTTTCTCATCTTTGACCATTTCTATATAAGTTTGTCACTTACTTAGCGGTGAAGAATTAGGGTGTGGGATATGAACAATCAGCCTGAGAACGTGCGTGGAGCCGATGGAGTTGGTGCCGGTGCCGGCAATGCTGTCGGCAATGGCGCCGGTGTCGGAAAGGGTGGCCTAGCTGGCATGAGCCTGGGTGTGTCCTCCGTGTCGGCGAAGAAGCGCGCAGAGCGTGAGGCAGCGCAGGCGAAGGCATCTGAATCGGGTGCCGGTGGCGCTGACAGTGCTCCCGCCGCTGCTATTCCGCAGCTTGACCCCAAGGACCCCCTCGCGCCCCTGTGGCAGCTCGACGGCGTTGCACACGCGGCTGATGTCGCGGCCAAGGCCATCCAGTCCGTCCATAGGCACAAAGCCAACCTGCGCAAGCACAACGTCACCGGTTCCGAGTCGGTCCTGCGTGGCGCTCGGGCATCGGCGTGGCTAGAAGGCGGCGAGCCATCGCTTCCCGACGACGGCAACATCACCGATCCCGTACTCGCAGCAGCCCTGCGGGTTGCCGACACCATTTCCCCGGAGTCAATTGGTGAGACCACCCGCGTGTGGCAGCGCGCTCCGCAGCAGGTGCTGGCCAAGTTTGCGTTGAACGCATCGCCCGCAGGTGAAACTGAAGACGGTTCCGAGGCGCGGATGAAGGCCGGCCGTCCGGTCGGTGACGACAAGCTCTCATCCGCGATGAAGGAGCAGCGTCTGCACGTGCTCGGTGACTTCATCACTGGCCGCAGCCAGATCCATGCTGGCGTGCTCTCGGCGATTGTGCACGGTGAGCTGCTGACTCTGCGTCCCTTCGAGTACCACAACGGCATCATCGCCCGCGCCGCCTCGCGGCTGACAACTGTCGCAACCGGCCTGGATCCGCGTGGCTTGGCCGTGCCCGAGGTCTACTGGACTCGCCACCGCCAGGAGTATTTCGAGGCCGCAGAGGGGTTTGCGTCGGGAAGCGCTGATGGCCTGCGTGCGTGGATTCTCCTGCACCTGGAGGGGCTGAAGGCCGGTGCCGTGGAAGCACGCGGTATCGCCGAAGCGGTGTAGGCAGGCCGGCTGCTGGATGGTGGGTTAGTCGGCCTTTGACTCGTCGTCGTTTTTGCGCAGTGCCAACAACGTCGCACCCGCGCCAAGCGCCAGCGTGACACCGGAAAGGATTGCAGCATTGCGTTTCGACGGCGCGCGAAACAGCGGGACGGGATTCCGGAATTGGCGCACAGGCCACTCACGCTCCGTCGCAATCTTGCGCAGGGCGCGATCGGGATTGACCACGACGGGATGGCCGACTGCAGACAGCATGGGCTCATCAGTGATGGAATCCGAGTATGCGAAGCATTCGGCCAGGTCGAACTGGCGCTTTTCCGCTATCCGACGCATCTGCACGGCCTTGTTTTCGCCGCGGCAGAAGAATTCCGTTTCACCCGTGAAGATCCCATCGCGGACCTCCAGTTCGGTGGCCACCACGTTGTAGACACCGAGTGCCTGCGCAATGGGCTCAACAATCTGCCGAGCCGATGCCGAGATAATGAACACCTGATGCCCCTGTGCGCGGTGTTCACGAATGAGCTCCAAAGCCTCGGCGTAGATGTACGGCGTGATGTTCTGCTCTAGGGTTTCGATGGCGACCTGGCGCAGCTCTCTGGCGCTGTGACCAGCGATAAGAGCGGAAAACTGCTCGCGGGTGGCCTCCATTTGCGCCTCATCATGCCCCTGCGACATGTATAGGGCATGGCTGAGCGCCATTTGCAGCATGTCTGTCGGCGAAATGATGCCGCGCTCGAGGAATTGCTTGTTGAACGCATATGCCGAGCTCTTGGCAATAATGGTTTTATCCAGGTCAAAGAACGCAGCGACGCGAGAGTCAGCGGTGGCGTGGAGGCCTGCAGCGATTTGGGCATCTTTAGAGCTGCTCGTGTCCGTAGAAGCGCGCGGCTGCGGCGTTGTTGAAGCCTTGTTCTCGCCGGTGTTCATAGACTCCGAGCTTACCCATGGATGTCGGGCACGGGGAGAGCATTATGAGTGTTTAACTGCTGGGTGGGGAACTGGGGCGATTGGGGCGTGGCAGTTTTGGGCGCGATTAATCGAGGAGACGTGACATCGAACATATTGGGCATTAAATCCTTTGAAAGGTATTTGCAGATTCCTCGGGATATGTAATACTTGGACGTGGCTGGCCCCTTCTTGTTCTTTTTAGAAACAGACTGCGAGGCCGCCCCGGCTCAATCCCCCCCCCCCGAGCCGGTTAAAGACGCCTCGCGCCAATCCCCCCCCGGCGCGGGGCGTCGCCCCTTTTTGCCCAATGTTGAGGGTTATGTAGAAAAAGTTACAGGCTGCAAATGTGAAACTGTATGAGTTTATGACACTTTCAAGCCATTTTTCGTGCCATTTTTGTCATAAACGCAGTCACTAACTTGCATTGGCCAGGCCGCGCAGTAGTCATGCCACGCAGTGGCATAAGGCAAAGGCGACGTGGCGTTCTGCAGTTATCCACAGTCTGAAAATTATCCACAGACAGCGAGGTTTTGGCCCCTTGTGGGCATCATTGAATCCGCCCTGTAGTGCACGCTATGGCCATGGCGATCAAGAAACTGTCCATGGCTCAGCGAACCGAGGCTCCAACAAATCCAGTAGTCAACGCCGTCGATGATGAAGCGCTGCGTGAAGAGGTTGCGCTCATAGTCGCTGCTACCGGTCGTGACTGTGTGCAGGAGACCGTGCCACCTGTGGCTGCAGCGTCAGTGGCCGCACAAACATTTGCTTCGCCGCCAGCATCACTATCATCATCAGCCCCAGAGCCTTCCCCATCATCAGTATCGACAGGAGCGGGAGTGTCATCGGCCCTGTGGCGTCGGGCACCAGCGGTGTTCGTCGATGCACCGGCAGCCCGAAGATTGACCGGACGGCCTCATAGTGAGGGAGCGATCTTTCTGGTCCGCAGTGATACTGAGGCGGAAGATGCGCAGGTAGCGGAGGTTTTAGCTCCTGTTTACAGCGCCAGTTTGCCCGCGGACAACGTCGATATTGTCGAGCTGCTCGGCCGTGGCGACGTACGCCCGGATGCTCCGAAGCCCTCCGATTGCCAAAACCGCTCGAACCACCTGAACCACCATCAGAACCCAGCGTCACCTGCCTTCGCAGACGTGATTACAGCACCGGGTACAGAACCCGTACCGAACGTGCCGGCAACTACAACCGATTCCACGGCAACGTGCCTGATGTTGGTTCCTGCGGTCGGCGGTGCCGGGGCTTCCATTGCCGCGGCGGCGAGTGCATTGGTTCTTTCCCGTGAAAGGCCCATCTGTTTGGTGGACGCGGACGTGCTCGCGGGAGGCATTGATCTGGTGCTCGGGATGGAAACGGAACCGGGATTGAGGTGGCAGGACTTCTCGGCTGCTGATGGTCGTCTCGACGGAGCGGCACTCTACGAAGCACTGCCATCCTGCCCGCGATCACCCGCTCTGAAAGTGTTGACGTGGACTCGCAGTCGCACGCCCGAGACGACTTACAACCACGCCTCGGCGAACAACAAATTCGACAGCGCCGACAGAACCGACAGGCCCGACGATGTCCGGCACATTGCCAGCACCATTAGTTGCCTTATTCATGCCGGAATTACGGTCATCGTGGACTGCCCGAAGCAGGTGGAGTACGTCACCACTCTCGGCGCACTTGCCGATGACACCGTCATAGTCCTGCCCACCTCCGTTCGAGCCATCGCAGCCGCTGGGCACTTGGCGAGCATCTGTGCACAGGCGGGGTTCACCCCAAATCTTGCAGTGAGGTACCAGCAGCACCGCGATATCAGTGTCGAAGAGGTGGAATACGCTCTCGACCTGCCTATTGTTGGTGAGATTGAGTACTGCAAGAAGGTAGCTCACGAGATAGATGTGGGCGGGCTCGCTGGAACCGTCGGCAAGCTGACGCGGGGATTGGAAGCGATGTTTGCCCTTGTCGGCGGTGGTGGCGATGGATGACGTCAGGCTGTTGGCGGCGGTGCGGACGGCGCTTGCGGAGCGGCCTGGGGTGGCATCGCATAGCGAGGTCGCCGACATCATTCGCGCAGAGACCTCGGGGGTTGTCTCCGATGTGAAGGTGCTGGAGATTCTACGCACGATTCGCGAGGAAACAGTGGGCGCGGGTGTGTTGGATGCGCTGTTGCGACGCCCGGGTGTCAGCGATGTGCTGGTCACCGCGCCGGGCGAGGTCTGGGTCGACGCCGGCAACGGACTGGAGCGCGCCGAGATTTCCTTCGCGGACGAGGGCGAGGTGCGCGCGTATGCGGTGCGGCTCGCGTCGCGGTGTGGACGAAGGCTTGACGACGCGCAACCCTGGGCAGACGGCCATATTCCTGGTGGTGTCGGCGGCTGTGGTGTGCGAGTTCATGCGGTGCTTTCCCCACCGTCGGCGACCGGCACTCAGATTAGCCTGCGGGTGCTGCGTCCGGCTCGTCGCGGACTTGCGGAGCTATGCGATGTCGGGCTATTTCCACCGAAAATTCTGCCGGTGTTGCGGGGAATCGTGGCGAGACAGCTGTCGTTTATTGTCGCCGGTGGCACGGGTGCGGGAAAGACCACGCTATTGGCGGCGATGCTCTCAGAAGTTAATCCTGACCAGCGCATTGTGTGTATCGAGGACACTCCGGAGCTGCAGCCTCAGCATCCGCATGTGGTGAAGCTGGTGACCAGGGCCGCCAACCTGGAGGGCGCCGGTGCGATTGGGCAGCAGGAGTTGCTGAAGCAGGCGTTGCGCATGCGTCCCGACCGCATTGTCGTCGGGGAGATTCGAGGCGCCGAAGTGGTGGATCTGCTGGCAGCGTTGAATACGGGGCATCGCGGTGGGGCGGGGACAATTCACGCCAACCGCATTGGGGATGTCGTGGCGCGCTTTGAGACCTTGGGGCTGATCGGTGGCCTTGGTCGCGCCGGGCTGCATGCGCAGTTGGTCTCGGCGGTGCAGGTGGTGTTGGTGGTCGAACGCGCTGATGTTCGCAGGCTGGCACAGATCGGGCTGCTACGCGGTAACCCACCGGAGGTGGTGGAGGTCTGGACTGCTCGGGATGGGCCTGGGCCGGGTTGGGAAGCGTTGCAGAAGTTGCTGGTCGGCGGGGAATAACCGGTGGAATACCCGATGGAATGACTAGAGGAAAAGTCAGGGGATTAGACGGGGAGATTAACAGCTATGGGGGAAGGGTTTAGCGTGGCGATGCTCATTGGGGGAGCGGCTGCGGCGGTCGCTATCTGGCCGGACAGCTCGGCGGCGGTGCGCTCGCGAGCACTGGCAGGCCGTGGCCGCGAGGTGTCCGGCGGGCTGAAGTGGTTGCAGCGCATGGTTGGACTTGGTGCTGGTTCCACGGGGTCGAGTGCAGTAAGCACTGGCAGTGCGAATCGAACTGCAGGACTATCAATCCTCATCGTTGCAGGCCCAGCACTCGTGTTGCTGTGGCTCGCCGGGATTCCAGGTGTCATAGCCGGGCTGTTGCTGGGTCGCACCGCAGGGGCAGTAGTGCGCGCTGTGGGGGAGAGGCGCTGTGAACGTCGGGAAGCGGACAGCGCTGCGGTAGCGCTGGAAACTTTGACCGCGCGGCTGCGCGCAGGAGCGGCGGCTTCACGAGCGCTCAACGCGGCAGCAGCGGAATTGCGCAGGTCAGGGGATGAGACTGTGTTGGCTGATCATCTCGCGCACGCGGCGCATCGCGCGAACTTCGCCGACCCGTGGGAGGGCGAAGAATCTTCGGAGCAACTGCGCCGGATTGGGCGTATGTGGACGGTGGCGCAGCAACACGGTCTGAGTTTGGCTGGGTTGCTGGACTGCGCGCGGGGTGATCTGCAGGCTCGTCAGGCGCATCGCTCACAGACGTCTGCCGCGCTGGCGGGACCGCGCATGACGATCGCCATCTTGGCATCGCTGCCGGTGTTCGGTTTGGTCATGGGGCAAGCTTTCGGAGCGTCCCCATTCGAGTTCCTCAGTCGCGGTATCGGAGGAATTGTGCTGGTCATCGGTGTCGGGCTGGTGTGCGCGGGCATCGAATGGGCGGTCGCCATCATCGATCGTGCGGAGGCCGGACAATGATTGCCGCCGCACTTCTCATCGCCGTCTACCTCTGCTTGCCGACGTTCAATCCCGTCCGCAGCCGACTGCCCGAATTGGTAGCCGAGTCGGATGCTCGTGTGCGAGGAGGCCTACGTCGACAGGTGACCAATCGGGTGTCGCAGATTGCCGCACAGGTGCGGGAACGTGTGCGAACTCTCATTGGAGGTGAGCGCATCAGCTCGGCTGTGCTGCTCGATGCCGCAGCGGCCCTCGACATCATTGGCGCTTGTTTGAGCTCCGGTATGCCGTTGTCACAGGCCATGGCAGCAGCTGCCGATGGTGCAAACCCTGAGCTGGCCGAGCCACTTCGACAGTGTTCCGCCAGGTTGTCCGTGGGCGCGCACTCCACTTGGGAAAGCCTTGCTGCCACACCCGCGCTCGTGCCCCTGGCGACAGCTGGGCGCCGAGCAAGCGAATCCGGCACCGTTCTGGCGCAGGCCTTGGAGGACACCGCTGCCATGTACCGCAGTCAAGCGCACGATGCGGCGCAAGCCGTCGCCGAAAAGGCTGGTGTCCTCATTGCCGGGCCGCTGGCGTTGTGCTTTCTACCCGCGTTTGTGGTGCTGGGTTTGGTGCCCACCATCGCTGGGCTTGCCGACGAAATGTTTGCAGGACTGATGCCGTCATGAAGCGTGGACACTTCTGCGCCAAGCCCCGCGCGCTGGCACGCGCCGGATGCAGTGCTGGTTGCGCTCTCAGCTGTGACTTCGGTTGTGCGCGTGGTCCGCCTGCCGCGCCGCATTCCAACACGCATCAACCCGCATCAACGCGCGTCAATGCACATCACACCTCACAACTGACCTGTCACTCGACATCCACACAGGGGGAAACACTCATGACCACTCAAAACTCCAACCGTCCAACCAATCCGCTGACCGCTGCGCAGTCCCAGCTGCGCTCGTATTTGCACAAGCGTCTGCACGCTCTGGCAACTGAGGAAAACGGCATGTCAACCGTGGAATATGCTCTCGGAACGATCGCTGCCGCCGCTTTCGGAGCCCTGCTCTACACCGTCGTGACCGGCGGCGATATCACCCAGGCGCTCACCGACATCATCGAAAGGGCGCTCAACACCGATGTCTAGCCGCATCCGCTCTACGCTTCATCGCCTGTGCGTCGGCGACGAAGGCCAAACGACGGTAGAAACCGCTTTCGGTCTCGCGGCGCTGGTCACGGTCATGGTCACGGCTCTGTCCGGGCTGGTCACAATCGCAATGTACCTAGGGCTTACCGACGCGGCCGGAGCCATCGCACGGGCTGAGGCGCGGGGCGATGCGGAGACAGTAGCCGAGCTTCGCGCAGACGCGGATGGGCAGGTCGCGATATCGGAAACCTCCGGTACCGTGCGCGTGACCATTCGGCGCTCAGCGGGGCCATTTTCGCTGGAAGCACGCGCGGTCGCACTGCGGGAAAGAGCGGCATCGTCATGAGAAACGTGACAGCCCGCCTTCTCCGCGAAGAAGAAGGTTCCACCACAGTCGCAGCTGCACTGTTCATCGCCGCTTTCGTCGTTCTGACTTTGGTTGGAGTTACAGCCGGGGTGAGGGTGGTGCAGGCTCGGCAAGCAGCGGTAGCAGCGGATCTGGCTGCGGTGGCCGGCGCTGTGGCTGCGCAAGAGAGCGACGATGCCTGCAAAGCTGCGGGGTCAATCGCAAAAGCTAACCACGCACTCCTTGTGACCTGTGAGATTGATGGGGAGGACGTGCAGGTCAGCGTCGAACGAAAGGAGAGAAAAGCCACGTCCAGGGCAGGGCCGGTAGCGGTGGAGGATGCTGCTACTGGCCGTCGTTAAGCGCGCGCGACACCCCACTGAGCACCTTGATTGCGCCGGCCTTGTCCAGCGGATCGTTGCCATTGCCGCACTTGGGCGACTGGATGCACGATGGGCAGCCGGATTCGCACTCGCAGGCGGCGACGGCATCGCGGGTTGCGCGAATCCACTGAGCGAAGGCCTCGTAGCCACGGTCGGCAAACCCCGCACCACCAGGGTGCCCGTCGTACACAAAAACGGTGGGCTGCTGGGTATCGGCGTGCATGACCGTGGAAACACCGCCGATGTCCCAGCGGTCGCAGGTGGCAATCAGAGGCAGCATGCCGATAGCCGCGTGCTCGGCTGCGTGAAGAGCCCCCGGCGCGATGTCGGAGCCCACGCCCCAGGAGCGCAGGGTGGACTCGGGCATTGTGTAGGCCACGGCGCGCGTGACCAAACGTTGCGGAGGGTAGTCAAGTTCAACACTGTCGAGAATCTCGCCGGTATCCAGGCGACGAAGATAGGAGGTGACCTGGTGAAAGACCTCGACCTGGCAGGAGGCGACCTGTAGGCCCTGGTAGTGGCGCATATCGTCAACGTCCAGAATGCGGATGGTGGTGTCCATGCGTGAGCTGGTGGAATAGCGTGGCTGCTCGGGGTGGACTAGGGCGACGAGGCTGTCGAAGTCCAGTTGGTCAACAACGTAGGACTCGCCGCGGTGCAAGTAGACGGCACCGTCGTGGACCTGCTGCATCGCCCGGCCAAGATCGATGGTGCCAAGCAGTCGACCATCGGTCTGGTCGACGATAGCTACTTCCTGGCCATCGCCGCCACGGACGTTCACGGCATCGTGAGCAGTGGCGATACGCGGCCCTTCATCGCGGTCGGTTGGGTAGTAGACGGGCTCTTGTCCTTCCCAGGTGCGCTTGCGCAACCAGCCTGCGGACACCATGTCTTCGGCTACGGGCAAAGTTCCCCACGCTTGAAGCTGGCTGGTGGTGACGGGTTTCTCCACAGCCGCGCAGTAGAGGTGTGACCACACCACATGTGGGTTGCGGGGATCGAAGACGGTCTTTTCCACCGGCCTGCCCAGCAGTGCGGACGGGTTGTGGACCAAGTACGTGTCCATGGGGTCATCACGAGCCACCAGCACCACCAGCGCGCCCTGGCCACGACGACCCGCGCGGCCGGCCTGCTGCCAGAATGAAGCGACCGTGCCCGGGAAACCGGCCTGCACCACCGCGTCGAGGCCACCGACGTCAATGCCCAGCTCCAATGCATTGGTGGTGGCCACACCTAGCAGGGTGCCGTCATCGAGCATGCGCTCGATGTCGCGGCGCTCTTCGGCCAGGTAGCCGGCGCGGTAAGACTCGATGCGCTCGGCGATATCGCTGCGGTGGCGCTTCTCCAGGCGCTCACGCACGCCGAGCGCTACCTTCTCAGCACTGCTTCGCGAACGGGTGAAGGTCAGGGTGCGGGCGCCCTCGACAAGCAGGTCGGCCATGATATCCGCGGCCTCGGTCGGGGCGGGGCGGCGCACGGGTGCGCCGTTCTCGCCTTGGAGGTCGGGGAGCAGGCCGGGTTCCCACAGGGCGATCGTTCGCTCGCCGACCGGGGCGCCGTCTTCGGTGATGGCCTCGACAGGCTCGCCGATGAGGCGACGAGCCTGGTCAGCGGGGTCGTTGGTCGTCGCAGAGGCAAAAATCACGGTCGGCGAGGCACCGTACTCGCGGGATAGCCGCAGGAGGCGACGCAAAATCTGAGAGACGTTGGCGCCGAACACGCCTCGATAGGCATGGCATTCGTCGACGACGATATAGCGCAGGTTGCGCAGCATCCGCGTCCACCGAACATGGTTGCCGAGCACCGAAACATGCAGCATATCGGGGTTGGTAAACACCCAACGGGCGTGGTCGCGGATGGCGCGCCGGGCGTCTTGTGGGGTGTCGCCGTCGTAAAGCGAAATCAGCGAACTCAGTGACGCCGGTGCCATCGCGCGTGCAGTGTCCAGCTGATCGGCGCCCAGCGCCTTGGTCGGAGAGAGGTACAGCGCGGTGGCCGCGGGGGTGGCGGACAGTTCTGTGAGCACGGGCAGCAGGTAGCCGAGCGATTTACCCGACGCCGTGCCCGTCGCGACGACGCAGTGCACGCCCTCGCGGGCAAGGTTCGCGGTTGTCGCCTGATGAGTCCACAGGTTCTCAATTTTGCGATCTACCAGCACTTCTTTCAGCCAGCCCGGCACCCATTCGGGCCAAGGCGCGGTCACGCCAGCACGCGCAGGAAGATCCGCAATGTGCGTCACCGTCGCCCGCGGATGCGCACGAATAACCGGCCCCAGCAGCTCCCGCCCAAACGACTCCACCGACGCCACCCTTTCCTGTAAACGCGCACTTCATATGTTTGACGACGCTTCCTATCAGCCACATTCTCGCTATTCGACACCCCAGTTTCTCCGGACTCCGAACACGGGTTTACGGGGGTGGCAAGAAGCTGTTCCTAATCGGCGCTCGCGCCCCAAACGTGGCAGACTTTTTGAGTGTATCGCCCGCCAACGGGCACCCAGCAAAAACTCGCACGAGGCGAAAGGGTGCTTTGGCCGTGTTTACCCCATCGTGTGTGGCCGGATGTGCGTGGCGAATACTTGTTTTATCGAATCCTGAAGTTGGGAAGTTTTGTAATGGCACAGGGTACTGTGAAGTGGTTCAACTCGGAGAAGGGCTTCGGGTTTATCGCCCCAGCTGACGGTGGCAACGACGTGTTCGTTCACTACTCCGAGATCCAGGGCACTGGTTTCAAGACGCTGGAAGAGAACCAGGCAGTCGAGTTCGAGATTGGTGAGGGCCAGAAGGGGCCGCAGGCTCTGGACGTGAAGCCTCTGTAAGGTAGCCATTTCCGGGTTGAACTGGGCTTTTGCTCGGTTTGACTCGCGGAATTTTTGGCTTTTTCAAGGTTCATGTTGTGTTCATGCTGTGAACCTTGATTCTCCCACGTGGAAAGTAATTTCTGCGTGGGGTTTTTGTGTTTCTGGTGGCAGTGGGTCAATCCGAGTTACTGACTACGTTTATGACAAAAATGGCCAAAAAATGGCCTGAAAGTGTCATAAACTCATACAGTTTCACATTTGCAGCCCGCGATCACGCGGCCGCTGCGGCGGCTGCGCCCGCTGCGGCCTGTCGTGGCCAGCCACTGACAGCCACGGGGATGATCATGGCCAGCCGCACAGCAGCCGTCGGGTCGGCAACTGCCGGCCACCGGGATCCCCCACAGCAGCCCCTTCAGTCACACCCATAATCCGCCCGATACTTGAGGAATCCATGCGACAAACTAGATTGTGTGTACGGTATTCCTTATATTCTTCATATTCTTTCCAGATAATCTTCCGGGGAGAACGCGGCCGGGAACTGATTTGCACTGATCGGAACCGGTTGGAACCGATTGCGGGCCTCTCACAGCTGAAGCCCAGCCAGAGTCCGGCCAAGAACCCCAAGATTTAAACGAAAACAAGAATCTAAACAGTCAAAAACATTCAACGTTGCAGGATAGAAAAACTTCTATGGCGAATTCAGACGGCCTCAAGCGCCTTGTAATTGTCGAGTCGGCGACGAAAGCTCGCAAGATTCAGCCGTATCTCGGCGATGATTACATCGTGGAGGCGTCGGTGGGCCACATTCGCGACTTGCCCCGTGGCGCAGCCGACGTTCCGGCTCGTTACAAGAAGGAGCCCTGGGCTCGTCTGGGCGTGAATGTCGACAACGGATTCGCTCCGTTGTATGTCGTCAGCGCTGATAAGAAGAAGAAAGTCGCTGACCTGAAGGCCAAGCTCAAGGAAGTCGACGAACTCTATCTCGCAACGGACCCCGACCGTGAGGGCGAGGCTATTGCCTGGCACTTGCTGGAGGTTCTCAAGCCCAAGGTGCCGGTGCGCCGCATGGTGTTCCATGAGATCACCAAGCAGGCCATCTTGGAGGCCGCGGCCAACACTCGTGAGCTGGATCAGAACCTGGTTGATGCCCAGGAAGGTCGCCGTATCCTCGACCGCCTCTACGGCTACGAGGTCTCCCCGGTGCTGTGGAAGAAGGTCATGCCGCGCCTGTCGGCAGGCCGTGTGCAGTCGGTGGCAACGCGCGTCATCGTCGAGCGTGAGCGCGAGCGCATGGCGTTTATCTCCGCTGAGTACTGGGACGTCGCCGCAACTCTGGACACCGGTTCGGCTTCCTCCGATGCCAACCAGCCGAAGGAATTCGTCGCAACCCTGACCAGCGTTGATGGTCAGCGCGTAGCGCAGGGCCGCGACTTCGATGACCGTGGCCAGCTGAAGAAGTCTGAGGGCATTCGGGTCGTCGATAAGCAGCTCGCCGAAACCCTGGCGGCGGACCTCGTGGGCTCCGAGCTCAAGGTCGCGTCGGTGGAGGAGAAGCCGTACACCCGCCGGCCGTACCCGCCGTTTATGACGTCCACGCTGCAGCAGGAGGCCGGCCGAAAGCTGCATTACACCTCTGAGCGCACGATGCGTGTGGCGCAGCGTCTGTACGAAAACGGTCACATTACCT
Organism: Corynebacterium sp. HMSC14B06; assembly: GCF_001807075.1. Taxonomy (NCBI): domain Bacteria; kingdom Bacillati; phylum Actinomycetota; class Actinomycetes; order Mycobacteriales; family Corynebacteriaceae; genus Corynebacterium; species Corynebacterium sp. HMSC14B06. The sequence goes on from NZ_KV787359.1 coordinate 26,592, forward strand.
ACATGCGTACCGACTCCACGACGCTGTCCAAGGCCGGCATCGACGCCGCGCGTAAGCAGGCGTTGGAGCTTTACGGCTCGGAGTACGTCGCCGATGCGCCGCGCCAGTACTCGCGCAAGGTGAAGAACTCGCAGGAAGCGCACGAGGCGATTCGCCCGGCTGGTGAGACGTTCGCAACGCCAGGTCAGCTGGCTGGCTCGCTGGATGCCGAGGAGTTCAAACTCTACGAACTAATCTGGCAGCGCACCGTCGCCTCGCAGATGGCCGACGCACGCGGCACGTCCATGAAGGTCACCATCGCCGGCGCCACCGACACGCACGCCGTCGAGTTCGCCTCCACCGGACGCACGATTCGTTTCCCGGGCTTCCTCAAGGCATACGTCGAGGTCTCCGCGCTTTCCGACGGTCGCAAGGTCGCCGACAACGCCGAGAAGCGTCTGCCACAGTTGACGGAAGGCCAGGGCCTGACGGCCACGGACTTCAGTGCCGACAGCCACTCCACCAACCCGCCTGCGCGCTTCACCGAGGCCAGCTTGGTGAAGAAGATGGAGGACCTGGGAATTGGGCGTCCGTCGACCTACGCGTCGATTATCAAGACCATTCAGGATCGCGGCTACGTCTACTCCCGCGGCAACGCTCTGGTGCCCTCGTGGGTGGCCTTTGCCGTGGTGGGGCTGATGGAGGAAGCGTTCTCCGATCTGGTCAACTACGACTTCACCTCCGAGCTAGAGGATGAGCTCGACGGCATTGCTGCGGGCAATAAGGATCGCACGACCTGGCTGACCGGTTTCTACTTCGGCGATGACAAGGATCACCGCCACAAGGGAGCCGACGCTATTGCGACCCACGGTGGTCTGAAGAACATCATCGATGTGAACTTGGAATCGATTGATGCTCGGAAGGTCAATTCGCTCCACCTTTTCGACGATGCCGAGGGCAACCCGATTATCGTTCGCGTTGGCCGCTATGGGCCGTACCTGGAGCGTACGTGCCCGGGTGCCGGTGAAAACGGTGCCGACGAGGTGCAGCGTGCCAACATCCCGGAGGCCATGACTCCGGACGAGCTGGATCTGGCTGCCGCTGAGAAGCTGCTGGCCATGCCACAGGGTGGCCGTGAACTGGGCATTAACCCGGCTAATGGTCGCATGATTGTTGCTCGCGATGGCCGCTACGGCCCCTACGTCACCGAGCTGGTCACCGATGAAGAACGCGAGAGTGTCGTAGCCAAGGCTGAGGAGATCATCGCAGCTGAGCGCGCCGAAGAGGACGCTCAGCGCGCTGCCGAGGGCAAGCGGAAGAAGAACTGGGAAACCAAGACCGCCGCCAAGCAGAAGGAAAAGCGCACCGCGGAAATCATCGAGGAAACTCTGAAGCCGAAGACGGCCTCGCTGTTTTCCTCCATGGAACCGTCGACCGTGACGCTGGAAGAGGCTCTGAAGCTGATGAGCCTGCCGCGCGAGGTCGGTGTCGATCCGGTCGATAACGAGGTTATTACTGCTCAGAATGGCCGTTACGGTCCGTACCTGAAGAAGGGCACAGACTCGCGTTCGTTGGCCAACGAAGAGCAGATTTTCACCGTGACTTTGGACGAGGCGCGTCGTATCTACGCTGAGCCGAAGCGCCGAGGTCGTGCTGCTGCGAAGCCGCCGCTGAAGCAGCTGGGCGACAACGATGTCTCCGGTCGTCCGATGTCGGTGAAGGATGGCCGTTTCGGCCCGTACGTCACCGATGGCGTCACCAATGCTTCGTTGCGCAAGGGGGATACCCCTGAGACGCTGACTGATGCCCGCGCCTGCGAACTGCTGTCTGAGCGTCGTGCGAAGGAAGCCGCCGATGGTGGCACAAAGAAGGCGGCGAAGAAGTCGACTCGCAAGACCACGAAGAAGGCTGCGAAGAAGACCACCAGGAAAGCAGTCAAGCGCACCACCAAGCGCGTGGTGAAGGCGACGCGCCGGGGCAAGTAGGGCAAGTAGGTCTTAAGCGCCCGCCGCGTCCGCCACACCTGGCGTGCCCGCCGCGCCCGCCGCGCTCGGTGCACCCTGCGGAGCCGGTTTGGGGCCACCGACCCCGGCCAACTCCGCCCGCATTGTCGGCCCGTACGACAGCCGGCGATGCACTTTCTCGAACGGCCCCTGCATGCCACGACGCTCCATCGCCCACGCGGCGAACAATGTCACCAACCAGACGCCCACAGCAATGAGAGTTTGCACAAATGCACCCATATCGCGCGGGATGTTCAGAGTAAACGGGTACACCAGCGCAAAGAAGATCACCGACTGCATCAGGTAGCCCGTCATCGAACGCTTGCCGAGCGCCACAATCGGCACCAGCCAACCAGGTACAGCGGCGCCCTCGTTCAGGCGTCGTTGGAGCGGCTGCAGCGCTAACGCCAGCCCGGCTAGGATGCCAGGACCGGCGAACACTCCGGCAAAGTTATTAATTACCAAGAAGGCCATGTGCTGTCCGGCTGGAAGAACACCAATCGCTGCCAACCCCATAGGGATGCCGATACCGAAAGCCACGACCACAGCCACCACGAGCCACCGAATAAGCAGGGGGCGGTGCGCGTCAACGTCGTCAAGCACGCCCTTGCGAGCCCACACGAAGCCAATCATCATCACCGGCAGGTAGAGGAACAGCTGCAGCGGCAGGGTAGTGATGCTCATTGTCAGGACCTGGAGATTCGCGGCGAGCATATCCAGGTAACTCGCTTCAATCGCGCCGCCGTTGACGAGCTCGGTCATGTCGGAACCGTCCAACCCGACGTCGGGCATCACAATTGTGAAAACCAAAAACAGCAGGCTCAATACCGCATTAATTGTCAACGCAATCCACGCGAGAATCGTCAGCACTTTGTTGCTAAGCCCCATAAGCAGCCCCAGGATGATGCCGCAGATGCCATAGAGAAACATGATGTCGCCAAAGAACAGAAACAGCATGTGCGCGATGCCGAACAGCCCCAGGAACGCATAACGCTTTACGACGACCACCCGCGCCCGCGACCGTGGAAAGTTCCTCCTGGCCAAACTGCGGACGATGAGTCCCACACCGAAGCCGAGCAGCGTTGCGAACATCGGCAGCCCGCGGTTATGCGCGGTCACTGCGGTAAACAGCACGGTGGCCTTGTCGGCGATGCTGTCGTTTATGACGCCGCCGAAGAATGCTGCGGGCAATTCGGGATCTGCAACCAGCCAGGCAGTGGCAATGTTCGCGATTGCGATACCGAGGAGAGCGAACCCGCGCGCAGCATCGGGGACAAGCATGCGGGGACTAGGGGTGGGGCTAGAACTGGGGCGGTTGTCAGTCATTCCTCCAACGTAAAGGATTGGCGGGAGGGTGCGCAGGTTCGCGGTGGACAGCGATTGTTGCAGGGGTCTTGCGGTATATCGAAAAACGATATAGTATCGAAAATCGATACATCGAATAACGATGTGTTGGTGTTGGGTGGCGGACCCAGTCTGCCCACAGAATAATCTCACTAACCGCGCCAATTACGGTGCAGTAAGGAAGTTAGCTATGGTATCTCCACAGACCAAGAAGCCAAATGACCCGTATGTCAATCAAACTAAGGAGCGCCGGGATGTAATCGTGAGCCTTTTTGCCGGAGTGTTTGCACTGGCTTACATTTTGCTCCAGCTCCGCCATCCGGTTCTTCATCAGCAGTTCCCCAGTGATCTGACCCTGCTTTTGCCCGAAGTGCTGGGAAGTGACAAAGGGGTTCCTATCGAGGTTATGAGTGGTGGAGTCCTCTCCTTGTTTATTGCTGCGACTGTTGTTCGATGCGCTATCGTCGCCGCGATTGCCGTGCTCTGCGTGTTGTTCTCACTCTCGTACCTGAAAGGCGAGTTTTTTACAGTTAAGACTGCGCGACGAGTTATGGCTATCTCCTGGCTGGTAGCGATGTATCCGGCAAGTAGTTTCCTGCAGCATATGGGCGAAAACTGGGTCGCAAGTAGCCTGAATCTGAGCACGTGGTACCAGCGTGATCATGCCGATTTCAATGAGCACCTGGGAATATGGTTTGTCCTTATGATAGTCATCTCCACTCTCGGAGTTATGTTGTTCCGAGCTGCGCGAATGCAGGAAGACCAGGAAGGACTCATTTAAATGGCGAAGGTTGTGTGCCACTTAGATGAGCTGCTTGAAAGCCGCGGAATGACGTTGGCAGCCCTTTCCGAACAGGTCGGGGTCACTCCGGTCAACCTCTCAGTGCTGAAAAACAACAGGGCGAAGGCCGTGCGATTCACGACGCTCAGTATGTTGTGCGAAGCTTTGGACTGCCAGCCAGGAGATTTATTCTCGGTGGAGTAAGTGTGCTCGCCGTCTGAGAAGTCTAGGGGTACTGGGCGCCCAACGAGCCCTAGGCTTCGTCGGCAAGCGTCGGGCGCACCGGGCGTGCAAGCTGCGTCATGTGCGTACGGCCACGCAGCTCCACAGACTTCAGGGTGGTCCAGCGAGCCTGCTCGTCCTCGTTAGCCAGGCGAATAGTAGAAGCCGTGGCGAGCACACGGCCCGGGGTGTCCTTGGCCAGCTCGGTCAGACGGGCAGCCTGGTTAACCGCGTCACCAATAACCGTGTACTCAAAGCGGTCGCGGGCGCCGATGTGGCCGGCGACAACGTGCCCGGCGGAGACGCCAATACCCGCGGTGAGCTGGAGGTCGAGCAGTTCCTCGCGCAGTTCACGGGCGGCTGTGAGGGCGTGCCCAGCAGTGTCATCGAGGGGCAGGGGAGCGCCGAAGACAGCCAGAGCCGCGTCACCCTGGAACTTGTTGATAATGCCCTTATTGCGGTGCACACAGTCAACAACGTGGTCGAAGAAGGCATTGAGCTCACGGACAACGACTTCTGGTGAGTTCTTCTCCGCGAAGTTGGTCGAACCAATCACGTCCACAAACAGCACCGCGACGAGGCGATTCTCGCCGCCCAAAGTCGGCTTTTCTTCCAGAGCCTTACGGGCGACCTCAGACCCGACATAGCGGCCGAAGAGGTCACGGACCCGCTGACGCTCCTGCAGGCCACGCATCATTTCATTGAAACCCGCCTGGAGAACGCCCATCTCGGAGCCGTCGTAAATAGGCACGCGCGTATCCACCTGGCCCTGGCGGACCTTGTTAATCGCACCCGTGAGATCACGAATCGGGTCGACGATGGACATAGTGGCCAACATCGTGCCGAAATAGCCGGTAATCAGAGCCAGAATTGCCAGCGCGGTGATGGTGGGCAGCAAATCTGCCGCGTCATCTGTGAATAGACCACGGCGCTGACCTATCAGCACAAGCAGGATTGCTACCACTGGAACACCGCTGGTCAACACCCACGTCTGGCGCAGGCGGTGACCAATCGGTGGCTCCAGCGAAGAATCCGGGGCCCTACGCGCCAGCGCCTCCACAGCAACCGGACGCACCATGCGCTCCGCAATTAGATAGGTCAACAGTGCCACCATGGCGCCACCGAGCACCGAGGTGAGCAGCACCATCAGGCCAATCTTGCTGTCATAGGCGAACGCGACTCCACTGAAGACAATCACGCCCAGAGACCAGATGACGGTACCCAAGAGTGCCTGATAGACAGGCACGCGCATGACCAGATATCGTACCCGCCGCGGATCGTGCATATCCGGATGACGCTGCCATTTCAACAACGGCTTGAACAGGATCCAAGTAGTGCCGATTCCCGCAATAATTGCCAGAACCAGGTAACCAGCCAGGGCATAGATGACCCCATTAGCCAACCGCGGCAGGTGAGTTTCTTGGTTCAGTGGCAACAGCATGCCGAGGAACAAGCCGACAATCATGGCTCCGACAAGGTTGCAGACGAAGATAAATGAGGCATAAGCAGGCCACATTGTCCCGCTTAGCCATTTCAGATTTCGCCAGAGCCGTTGCATGATTACTACCTTAGTGGCAACCCCGGATTGCAGGGAGTAGTTACCTCACAAGAGTCTCGTGGGGCGCGCTAGAGTTGTGGCCATGACAGAGCCGATGACAGAGCGCAGCGTGTTTTCTCGTATGCCCGAAACCGGTGGGGTTCGCCAGCGGCTGCAGGCTGCTGTGCGCGCTGCGCATTATCGCTTTGCCAACGGTCAACCGCTGGCAGGCGATGGGGTGGAGGTTTCGCCGGAAGGTGGGGACGCGGGGTCGTCGTTAAGCGATGTGCCACGCGACTCGGACATGACGCACGCCTGGCTGTTCACGGGACCTGCGGGGTCGGGGCGGTCGGTGACGGCGACGGCGTTTGCGGCGGCGCTGCTGTGCACGCGGCATGACAACCCCGGATGCGGTGAGTGCGAGGGCTGCCGGACGGCGCTGGCGGGAACGCATGGCGACATCAAAATCGTGCGCCCGGAGGGCACCATTATCTCGGTGGCGACGGTGAGGGACGAGCTGCGGCCCTGGGCTTACAAGATGCCCACGACGGCGGATTGCCGCGTGCTGATCATCGAAGACGCCGACCGTCTCAACGAATCCGCCTCAAATGCGCTGCTCAAGGTGGTGGAAGAGCCGCCTCTGCGCACCGTCATCATCATGTGCGCACCAACGACAAACGCGGAGGATTTCTCCGTTACGCTCCGTTCGCGCTGCCGCCATGTCTATGTGCCGACGCCGCATATCGACGATGTCACAAACCTCCTGCGCGCCGAGCGGCCAGAGCTTACCGACGAGCAAGCGGTCTGGGCCGCGACGGTGTCCAACGGTCACATTGGGCGTGCGCGTGGCTTTGTCTCCGATGAGGGCTCGCGTGCTTGGCGGGGTAAGGCCCTGGATTTCGTGGAGGCTGTGTTCGATCCGGCGAAGTCATACGTGGCGGCGCGTGAGCTGGCCAACGAAGTAGCAGGCGAGGTCAAGCGGCGGATGGAGCCACTAGAGGCTGAGGAGCTGGAGAACCTCGAGCGCTCACTGGGCGTAGGTGCGTCCGGCAAGGGTGCGCAGGCGGCACTGCGCGGCTCTAAGGGGGTTATCAAGGAGCTGGAGGAAAATCAGAAGCGGCGGCGCAGGCGCGCGGAGTCAGATCTGATCGACCTGTCGTTGACCGACATTATGGGGCTTTACCGTGACGCCCTGGTGCTGGCGTTTGGGGCGGAACGTGGTGGTGAGACTGCTTCGGGGGATTCGGGCTTTGGTGCTGGTTCTGAGTTTGGCGATGGCGCGGTCTACCTCATAAATCCAGACCGTCGTCGGACAGCCACGGAGCTAGCCCGACGCCTTCCGCCGGAGGCGATATTGGCCTCCATCGATGCTGTCACCGAGGTGCGCGGCATGCTCGTGACTGCAGTGAAGTTGACGGTCTTGATGGATGAATTGATGGCTAAATTGCAGATCGCGGGGCAGGTTGGTCGTAGGTAAGCCGGTAGCCGCGCCTAATGCAGCGGACTGCAGGCCCCATTTTGGTAGCGATGGGGGCAGTACAGTAGTATTACCGCTTGTACATTTTGTGCAGGGTTATTTCTGCTTGCTTGAAAGCTCGGCGCAATGTGCGTGCCGCCTTAGCTCAGTCGGTAGAGCGTCTCACTCGTAATGAGAAGGTCGCGAGTTCGATTCTCGCAGGCGGCTCGGTTTGAAACGGGATCCTTTAAAAAGGGTCCCGTTTTTTATTTTTTGGATCGGTCAAACATGAGGAGAGCGAATCCAGCGGCAACCCAGACGATGAGAACCCACCACGCTGCCCCAGCACCGTTGCCATCGAAAAATGACAGTGACCTGACTAGGTAGCCAGTCGCCCCAATGGGCATCCACTGGCCAAGGGTGGACCAACCGGCCGGAAGCAGCCAGGGGCCGGTGGACAGTCCAGAGAGCGGGTTCGCCAAGAAAATCGTCAAAATGGCGCCGATGCCCACACCGGGAGTGCCAATAATGGCCGCAAGCCCGGCGGTAAGCATTGAGGTAGCCAGGATTCCCAGAGAAATAGCCAGCCATTCCATGCCGAAGCTGCCCGAAAGCGTGCCGTAGACAGAGTGGAGCATCCACGTTGCCACGAGGGCTCCGAAGACTGCGATGCCAGCGAGGACACCCAATTTCGTCCACTTCTTACCTCGGAAGAGGAAGGTGGCTATAACTGCCGAGATGATACCGCCGAAAGCCAGCGGCAAGCCGAGGAGCGCGACACCGGAAGCTTGTGGGTCATCCTGTGTGGTTGGAGCCAAATCCTCCCGCTCTACAGGGATGTTTTGAGACTCGAGGGTCGTCGCAATGCCGTCGATAAGCTGCGAGTAAGGTGCGCCGTTGCCTGAAGCGGTGTAGGCGGTAGCGCCCGTCGGGGAGATGACGATGCCGCCAACAGTTTCGCGATTGAGGATTGACTCGCGTACGGCGTCAGGGGTGTCCATCACCTGGATATCAGGAGCATCGTCGCCAGCTTTGTGTTCGATGGCTTGGGTGATTTGTTCGGATATTGGGGCGGGGGCAGTCAGCGCAATGGGGACATCGTTCGGGCCGGAGGCAAATGTCGGTGCCAGGAACGCGAAGAGCATGAGCCCGATGACGAGCGGAATACCGAAGATCACGGCTACTGCTTTGGGGGGCGGGTGAGGCTTTTTTCGTCTCAGTCGTAGCTGTTGACATGGCCTATCTCCTAACTGGAGCAGAGTGTTTCACTTACAAAGTGGAGCATAGTGTTCCGTTTGTTAGGATGCAAGTGTGAGACAAGATGCAGTGATGAACAGTGATGCCATCGTGGAAGCAGCGCGAAAACTCTTGATAGAGCAAGGAGCCGGTGTATCCATGCGTGCGATTGCCAGGGAGGCCGGTGTCGGTTTAGCTACGGCAAGCAGGCACTTTCCCAGCAGGATTGAGCTTCTCGGCGCAGTCAGTGCTCGTGTTGCAGCTGATATCGACAGGGTTACTGAGGCAGCCGTAGCTCAGTTTGACGACGATCCGGACGGCGCTTGGCACGAAGCAGTCCACGCGATCGCGAAATTAAGTGTTGCGGCACTTGCCCAGGCATTATTCAGCGATCTCAATACCAGTTTGGGGAGCGAGGCGAAAAAGATTGATGGCATTATCGAAAAGCGAATGACGGAGTTGCGTCAGAGCTATACGCGACTGCTGGATAAGGCAAAAGCAGCTGGGCTATGCCCGGAGGACGTTGCACCGCTTGATTTCCACCTTGGGCTCGCTGTGGTGTCGCGTCCCCTTCCTAACTCTGCAGCGGTCGAGCAGTACTTTCCCGGTGTGCAAGAAAAGCTTGTGGACTTAATGCTTACGGGTTTGGCAGCACAGGCGAAGGGGAATCACTAAACCCCTCGGTGATAAGTCCTGAAAAATCCTGCACACGTCCCGACGTGCGGTGCTTCCCGAAACGAAGGGGGAGGAAATCTCGGAGCCGGCGACTCTCAATCGAGTGTTTGCTACTGTTACTCAGCACATAGCAGGTACGCGGAAACTAGGAGAACGCACTATGCGGCAGCCCGGACACCAGGGACTAGCAGTGCAGCGATCAGCAAGACGACTAGCTGTGGCTTTGGTGGCTGCGGCAATTTTGCCAGCCGGTCTTGTAGCTTGCACCATCGACACGGAGGCTTCCAAAGCAGGAAGCGCTCAGCAAGCTGCGTCGACAGAAACGCAAACGTCGTTGGCAGCTGAAGAAGAGGCTATGCAGATGCCGAACCCCACTCCGCCGAATGAGGAGTCTGCAATGTCTGATTCTGCTAACCCCGACGCAGTCGCTTCTGGCGATGCACAACAACAGCAAGCTAATCGCGCTACTTCGCGTGCCGACGGCTCCAGCGCTGTAGCCGGCAAGGTCATCTACCTCGACCCGGGACACGCCGGCACCCCACCACCAGCGGACATGATGGTCACTGACGGCCGCGGTGGCCAGAAGCCATGTAATACCTCCGGTACCGCTTCCAATGACGGCTTCCCGGAGCATGAGTTCAATTGGCTGATGGCGCAGGAAATTAAGCAGCTGCTCGAACAGCGCGGTGCTCAGGTGCTGCTCAGCCGCGTCGATGACACCGGTCGTGCAGATTGCATCGATGCCCGTGCAGAGAAGGAAAATGCCTCCAACGCCGATGCCGTGGTGAGCCTTCACGCAGATGGTGCTGGAGAGGGCAACCGCGGATTCCATGTGTCTGCGATTTCGCAGCCGCTCGCCAATAATGACGAGCAGGGATCTACCGCGCTGGCAACCGCGCTGCGCGATGCTTTTGTCGCAGCCGGTTTTGCTCCATCCAACTACCTCGGTAGCCAGGGGCTGAATCCGCGCGCTGACCTCACCGGACTCAACCTATCGACGAAACCAAAGGCACTGGTCGAATACGGCAACATGCGTGATAGCAGCGACATTGCCCTCTTGACCTCCAACGAAGGCCGTCAGCGCTTGGCAGAGGCCACTGTGGCTGGGTTGGAAGGTTTCTTGGCGCAGTAGCCAACCTGCGCATCCAGGCCGTAGCTACCTCACACCAGTCACCGCCACAGCAGCCACCACAGCGGCCAACCGGCCAACACGCTAACTAGCCGGGTTTGCCTTAGCTTTCGGTGTCATCGCGTCGTGAGGCTCCATCATGGGGATATCCAGCATGGTGCTGGGGACACCGAAGGCGTCGACAAGCACCTCAGACCAGGGGCCAAGGGAATCAACAAGATCGGCCAAGCCCGCCCGCGCGCCCTTGGTGCGAGTACCGGTGAGCAGTGACTGCTCCAAGAACCAGCCGGCGTTATCGCAGACCACCGACAGGAAGAACACATCGCGAACCTGCTCGAGCACCTCTTGAGAGCGCTCATCTGTGAGTGTGGATTCAGCTTCAAAGAACGCTTCCAAAATCATGCGATCGATATGCGCCCACGCGCAGGAAATCATGTGGTCCTGGACCTTGTCCACCAGCTTCGCGGCCTTTTCCACAGGCAGTTTCCGCGCCGGGCGCAGCCTGCGAGCAAGGGACTTGAGAAGTCGATTCTCGCGCTCGATGAGCAATTGCATCTGGCTGGCGGGGTCAAAGAGCGAGGACTCATCAGCGTCAGTCAGCGCATCCAAGAGGTTCTGAACGACGGCGTCCGCACCGGTGCGACGGCGCAAAATGCCACTGAAATTGTCGAGGCCGAAGCGCACCATTTCCAGGTTGGAAAAACTCTGTACCTCCCGGGCAAAACCACCCAAAAGTTCCTTGGTGACCAGCTGCAACATCACCACGTTGTCGCCCTCAAAGGTAGTGAATACGTCAGAGTCCTCTTTGAGAATGGTCAACAGGTTCTCCGCCATGTAGCCAGCTCCACCGGTGGCCTCACGCATCTCCTGGATGGCGTCGGTGGCATGTGCGGTGTTGGCGACCTTCAATGCGGCGGCATGCGCCTCCACTTCACGCAAATCGCGAGCCTGCTCCGGGGTGAGATTCGCACGGTCCAGCCCCTCCGCTTCGAGGTCGTGAATCCGCTTGATTAGCAGGTTGGTGGCAAATTGCAGACCGTACGAACGCGCAATGCGGGGGAGTAGTCGGATTCGGTGTTGGCGGTGCTCAATGAGCTTCTTTTCCGGCAGCGAATCGTCGGGAGCAAATTGGCGCCGCAAGTGTGCGTACTTGGTGCCGATGGTCAATGCGGTGCGGGTTGCCGCACCAGCGGCCGCACCGACTGTCACGCGGCCGCGCACGAGGGCACCGAGCATTGTGAAAAACCGTGCATTGGGGCTGTCAATATCGCTGCTGTACTCGCCAGTGGCCGAGACATCTGCAAAACGGTTAAGCAGGTTCTCCCGCGGCACGCGGTAGTGATCGAACATGAGAGTGCCGTTGTCCACGCCCAAGAGGCCGCCCTTGGTGCCGTGGTCGCCGATAGCAACTCCGTCGACAGGCGAACCATCATCATTGCGGATTCGAGCGACAATGCAGTGCACACCATGGGATTCTTCCTGCCCTGGTGTGTAGAGCTGGCAAAAGACCGCAGCCCAGCGCCCATCGCGCGCGGCATTGCCCAAAAACCACTTCTCAGAGGAAGCCGTAGGGGAATTGAGGATGAATTCTTCCGTCTCGGGGTCGTAGTGCGCCGTGGTCTCGAGTGATTGGACGTCCGAGCCGTGGCCGCGCTCGGTCATCGCAAAGCAGCCGAGAGCCCGCAGCTCAATGAGGTCACGCACCAACTCGCCGTGACGCTCAGTTCCCAAGTTGCTGACAGCGCCGCCGAAAAGGCCCCACTGCACTCCGGACTTCACCATCAACGACAAGTCGGTGTGGCCAAGCATTTCAATCCCGGTGAGAGTGCCACCGGTATCTCCTGTGCCGCCCTGGTCAGTGCGGAAAGCCCCATAGGGCATGCCGGTCTTAAGCACCTTGGACAGTGACTCGGTGGTGTGCTGCCTGGCCTCCTCCACGGTCAGCCCAGAGGTGGGCCGCAGGGAGGGGTCTTCTAGAAGGACGCGGACATCAGCGCGCGCCTCGGGGAAATAGCCGTCCAGGGCCTTTTGCAGTGCACCTGCCACTTCCGGTTCAGGACGGGAGGGGAGCGTCTTCGGACCATCGGTCGAGCGACGGCGGGGGATTCGCGTGGAGCTGGAAGAAGTCTGTGCCATAACCCAACGTTAATGGGATATCTGGGGCTTGTCAGCCGCTTTCGACTGAGAAACTCATGAGGAAATCGGGGCCACGGGTCGGAAACAAGCTACCGGGATAGAACGAAGGCGGAAACGCAAAAGCCGTCGTCAAGCAAATACTGCGTTGTGCAGTGCTTGACGACGGCTCGCGTAATCAGACCCTCGGTGGGGCAGACCCCCCTAGCTGTGGGAACTAGACGCGCGACTTAACTTCGTCGAGGTTAGTTTCCGGGTGCTCGATGAGGTCTCGGTCTTCAAGACCCTTCGGCAGCAGGAACAGGGCAATCAGTGCCGGGATAGCCATGGCCATCAGGTAGATGGAGATGTAGAACGGGTTACCGGTGGCGTCCATGATCATCTGGGCAATCATCGGTGCGAATGCACCACCCAGGACAGCGCCGATGGCGTAAGCGATGGAAGCGCCGGAGTAGCGAACCTCAGCCGGGAACATCTCGGAGTACATGGCCGGCTGCGGGCCGAAGGTCAGTGCCAGCGGCAGAGTGAGGACTGCGACGGTCATGACGTAGAGGAACGGGCCCTTATCCAGGAGGCTCCACATGACGGCTTCCCAAATCATGATTAGGACGTAGCCGATGATGAAGGTCTTGGCGCGGCCGATACGGTCGGACCAAGCGCCAGCCATGAACATGAAAATGGTCCAGCAGATACCGGCGACGAGAGTGCCTGTCCAAGCGACGGTTGCGGAGTAGCCCAGTGTCTTCTGTGCGTAAGCGCCGAAGAATGCGATCACGAGGTAACCGGTAGCCTGCTGAGCAGCGAAGATCAGGGCGCCCTGGATGACCTTGCCCCAGTGGTTGCGGAAGAGCTCCGGCAGCGGAGCGGAGCGCTCAGCAGACTCAGCCTGCATAGCCTGGAAGACCGGGGACTCATCGACGGTGCGACGAATCATGTAACCAATCAGAACCAGGATGAAGGACAGCAGGAATGGCACACGCCAACCCCAGTCCATGTAGGCTTCCTCGCCGATGATAGCCATAACAATCAGCATGGTGCCGGTAGCCAGGGTCAGACCCAGCGGAACACCGGCCTGCGGGAATGCGCCGTAGATACCGCGCTTTTCCTTCGGTGCGTACTCCACGGACATCAGGGCCGCACCGCCCCATTCGCCACCCGCGGAAAGGCCCTGGAAGATACGGAGCAGAACCAGCAGGATAGGTGCAGCGATGCCGATTGACTCATAAGTCGGCAGCAGACCGATACAGAAAGTAGCTGCACCCATGCCGATGAGGGTGAAGACCAGAATCATCTTGCGGCCGTAGCGGTCACCGATATGGCCGGCGACGATAGCGCCAAGCGGGCGGAAGAGGAAGGAAATACCCAGGGTTGCCCAGGCGAGCACCTGAGCGACCTGTGGGTTCGACTTCGCAGCCGGCTCGATGAAGTGCGGAGCGAGCACGATAGCTGCGGCCTGAGCGTAAATCAGGAAGTCATAAAACTCGATGGTCGTACCCACGAGAGTTCCCGTGAGCACCTTGCGGCGCTGCTTGGGATCATTCGCGATGATCGAAGTAGTCATAAAACAACAAGACTTTCTTTACATACCCGTCCGCACGGCCATCGAGGACCTTGGCGATCTCAGCGGTCGTGCAGAAATCGCCCCAGGTTTTTCTCAGCCAGCGTTTGGGGAATGGACAGATTGTTTGACGGTGTCGAATTCTTACACAGCCAGACCGGTAGCGACCAGCGTTTGAACTTCAGCGAGCGACGACAAAAAGTGGGCAACGGGGGTAATGGGGGTTGGTGAATGGCGGTAGATTTCCTTTGTTTGTGACCGAATTCATTTTCTAGATGTCTGAAAAAGGTGGAATCGGGGGTATGTAAAGGGTGTGGAATGGATGCTGCTTAACGACGGGCCGTTTCCGGCCTGATGTGCGCGAGCTGATGGCCGTTTGTGCGTGAGACTGTCTTAAATAGGGGAAATCTGCGTTTTATGGCTGTTCGGCTACCCCCACATTGAACTAATCTGTAATTATATAATCAGAAGTGGTGTGAATAGTGCGGCGAAAGGGGCGCAAGATACGAAAGAAGTAACGGAACAATAACGATGTAGTGTCGAAAAGGTCATTGCCCCCGGATGGGGCAGGGATGCAAGGTCGGCAACATGCCACCCCGAGACGGGGGTGTGAGCCCCAGGTTTCAGGGGCATTTGTGCCGAGACCAACCCGAGGTGACCAAACTGGGCACGCCACCGCATTAGCCACCACTCCACTAGTCGCCACAGCACTAACCGACTCAGTTGCCCCGCCCCGCCTGCTCAACTATCTCGGCACACCTCTTGTGGTTAGCTCCGGTGGCTTAAAATCTGCACCATTGTGCGTAAGGCGCTGGGGACCGTCGTAAAGTAAACGACATGTCTTCTCACGCAGGAACTAACGGCAATGAAAATGAGGTACCTCACGGCAGGGCCAAATCCAATAAAGGCACGCCGTTGTGGCTGCTCGCCGCAATTGCAGTTTTCGCCGTCGCGTGGGGTGGCAATGAATTCACACCGCTGATGGTGATGTACCGCGAAAACGCTGACCTGGCGCCGGTGTTCATTGACCTTCTATTGCTGGTCTACGCTCTCGGCATCGCGCCGGCACTGCTGATTTCTGGCCCAATCTCGGACCGTATCGGCCGTAAGCCGGTGATGCTCGCCGCGCCGGTGCTCTCGATTCTGGGCTCGACTCTCATCGCGCTGGGCGAGACCATCGCTCCGCTCATTCTCACCGGTCGCTTTATCTCGGGCCTGGCAGTCGGCATTGTCATGGCCGTGGGCGGCTCGTGGGTAAAGGAGCTTTCCGATCCACGCTTTGACCCCAAGGCCACTTCCACCTCGGGCGCGAAGCGTCAGTCCATGGCGTTGACCTTGGGCTTTGGCCTGGGTGCGGGTATTGCCGGCACGTTGGCGCAGTTCGCACCGCTGCCGGGGCAGTTGGCTTATATCATCCACATCCTGATTTCCATCCCAACGATCTTCGGTCTTGTGGCTGTGCCGGAGACCCGCCAGTCGCCGCACCTGGGCGGCAGCAATGCTCCGCACGAAAGCGTCTGGGAATCTCTACACACCCCTTCGGTAACTAACCGTCGCTTCCTGCTCGTCGCCGCGATGGGAGCGCCGTGGGTCTTCGGTGCAGCCGGTGTTGCCTATGCAATCATTCCTTCTCTGCTTCAGGACCACGTCTCCCAGCCAGTGTTCTACTCCGCGATGGTCACACTGTTTGCGCTGCTCTGTGGTTTTGGCATTCAGCAGATTGGTCCACGCTTTGTAACCGAGCACAACGCCCGCGGCTCGCTGATCGCAATGGGCATTGTGGTTATCGGCATGGGAATGGCCGCATGGATGTCCACCAACCCCACCGCAGTGACGGCGTTTATTGCAGCGCTGGTGCTGGGCACCGGCTACGGCCTGGCCATGTTTACCGGCCTCAACGAAGTACAGCGCATCGCCGGCCCGCGCGACATGGCCGGGCTGACCGGTATCTTCTACTGCCTGACTTACATCGGCTTCGCATTCCCAGCAATTCTGACCAAGCTCTCCGAGTCCATCTCCTGGATGACCTACCCGGTCATGCTCGGTGGCGGTATGGTCATCGCCATCTTGATGGGCTTGGTTATTTTCTTCAATTCCACTGTCAACCTGCCACAGCGCGCTGAGTAATCTCGCATTCCCTGGAAGACTAATCAACCCCGTCAATGTGAGGTTGGCACACGTATAAGCGGTTTTCCTTACTAAGCGCCTATAGTTCTTCCTATGGAGAAGCACAAGAACGAATCACCGGCCACCGCGATGACAGAATCGTCGGCAAGCGCGAAACCGCGTGCGCTGGTGACGGGCGGTGCGGGATTTATCGGTTCGACGCTGGTTGACCGGTTGCTGGCCGAAGGATACGCGGTCACGGCGCTGGACGATCTCTCCCACGGAAAGCTGGAAAACCTCCAGCAGGCATCGCTTAACGACGATTTTGAGTTCATAACCGCCGATGTGCTGGAGGTGGACTGGGACGAGCTGCTCGAGCA
This sequence comes from Corynebacterium sp. HMSC14B06, assembly GCF_001807075.1. Taxonomy (NCBI): domain Bacteria; kingdom Bacillati; phylum Actinomycetota; class Actinomycetes; order Mycobacteriales; family Corynebacteriaceae; genus Corynebacterium; species Corynebacterium sp. HMSC14B06. Next base: position 43,131 of record NZ_KV787359.1, read on the forward strand.
AAACCGTCCGGAGGTTATTTTCCACCTCGCAGCGCAGATTGATGTGCGGATTTCCGTGGCCGACCCGGTGCGGGATGCGACGCTGAACATCATTGGCACAATCAAACTTGCCGATGCGGCCCGAAAGCACGGTGTCCGCAAGGTTGTGTTTACATCTTCGGGCGGTTCCATCTACGGCACGCCGGAGGAGCTTCCGGTGTCGGAAAGCGTGCCGGTCAATCCGATGAGCCCCTATGCCGCCTCAAAGGCGACGGGCGAACTGTACTTGAATATGTTCCGCAATCTTTACGGGCTCGAATGCTCGCACATCGCGCCGGCGAATGTGTACGGCCCGCGGCAGGATCCGCACGGCGAGGCCGGTGTGGTGGCTATTTTCGCTCAGCGACTGCTGGCGGGAGAGCCAACCAAGGTATTCGGCGACGGCGGAAATACCCGCGACTATGTCTATGTCGACGATGTGGTGGATGCTTTCTACCGCGCATCCGGCGAGGTCGGTGGTGGAATGCGCTTTAATATTGGCACCGGCGTAGAAACCTCGGATCGGCAGCTGCACTCGTTGGTGGCGCAGGCTGCGGATGCCGAGGATAATCCAGAGTTTGCACCGCCGCGCACTGGTGATGTGGCGCGGTCGGCGTTGGATCCCACGCGGGCGCGTGAGGTACTCGGCTGGGAGCCAGCTATGAGTATTCAGGAAGGTGTTGCTCGTACTGTGGAGTACTTCCGGAATCAGGGCTAGCGCAGCTTACGCGGGCGGCTTCGCGCAGTCGTCCGCGTAGGTTAGCCGTGAGTCAGCCAGGTTACTTGCCAGCTTCCTCCGCGCGCTTGGCGTGGATGAGAGCCAGCTCGATATTGTCCTCGAACACGTCGAGAGGCTGTGCGCCCGAGACGAACTGAGTACCAACGAGGAAGCCCGGAGTACCGGAAATGCCCAGCATCGAACCGAACTGGGTGGCATTCTCGACCGCCTCGGTCCACTTGCCGTCCTTAAGTTCCTTTTCAAAGCGCTTCATGTCCGGCACACCGGCCTCACGAGCGACGGCAATCAGTTCCTTTTCAGTGAACTCCGGGTGGCCCTGGCCCTTTTCGCCGGCCTTCTTAAACAGCGCACGGGAGAACTCCCAGAACTTGCCCTGAGCTGCCGCGGCACGGCCGGCCTCAGCGTCCTTGATGGCCTTCTCACCATTGATGGCCATATCGTTCCACTCCAGGCGGACCAGTCCCTCATTGACGTACTTTTCCACGAGGGCAGACTCGGTTTCGTTTGCGAACTTCGCGCAGAACGGGCATTCGAAGTCCGAGTAGATTGAGATTACGACCGGCGCATCCACTGCACCGAGAGCAAAAGGATCATTTTCATTGCGGCGGTGGACATTGTCCATATCCTCCGGGGACTTCAGCTGCGCTCCCGCCTTTGGGCCGTAGATGCTGGCGTCGAAAGAGCCATTCGGGCCAGGTACAGGCGCAATTTCCCCCTTGCCTGGTGCAACGCCCGCCATGTTGACGGTGCTCACGCCGTTGAAGCTAGCCGAACGCGAACCAGCGAAGAAGCCCGCTGCGCCGACAACGATCAATGCGACGACAGCTAGCGCCCATGCGGCGTTCGGGATCGAGTACCACGACTTAGTTTTCCCACCGCTGTCGGCAGACCAGGACTCCAAGTCCTGCTCAGTGGGTACCGGCTGAGAACCCTGCTGGGGTTCCTGCGGTGTCTCCTGCCACGCTGCGTCTGCCGAGGGCTGCTGCGAATCGCTGCTGTTGTCAGCGGCGGCGTTGTCCTTATTTTCTTCGCTCATGGCTTCTATGGAACCACAGCCTCAGATTCACATGCGCTTAGCGTGCCGATTAGTCGGACGGAGCGTTGTTCTCGACCTTCGTCGTGCTGTCCTTTTGGCTGTTCTGCTGGCTGCCCGAAATCACAATTTCCTCTTCCGGACGCACAGCGGTCTTCAAAGCCACTGCACGAGCCAGTCGCGCGTAGCGCAGTTCCTGTTCTCGGAAGCGGATGTAGGACGACACCGTGGTAAACACGAACGCCAACACCAGTACGTAGAGCAGCAAATCGGTGCCCCGGGTCACACCGATCCAGTTGGCCACCACGGTCAGATCGTCGGGACGCACGATTGCCCACAGGCACGCGACGACGAAAAGGACGAAGCCCAGCTTCACGCCCGCCTTGGCGCGCGCTTTACGACGGTTAGCGACGAAGTAAGCCACCAGGCCCACCATCGCCAGCAGCAAAATAATTTGAACGATGGATGCGGTCATGGCAGCCTCTTCGAAATCAGGGAGTCGGCAAGGATATTGACACCGTTGAACAAGGATTGCCCTTTGGACATGGAGTATTCCGTGTAGAGGATATCCACCGACTGCTCAGCGGTACGCCAGCCTCTGTTGTCCATGACCTCGACAAATTCGGAGGCATGGCTCATTCCGTTCATGCGCAGGTTCAGTTGCTCTGCCACCGTGCGGTTGAAGGCGCGCAGACCGTTGTGGGCGTCGGTAAGACCGAGCCGGCGCGTGCGTGGTGACAACATGACCACCGTCTTGAGGACAATTCGCTTAATCAGCGGCACCTGGTCATCTTCGGCGCGAGGGCGGCCGAAACGGGTCCCCACAATGATGTCGATTGGTTCGCTGCGCAGTCGCTGCACCATGGCGACTACGTCCTTGACCTGGTGCTGGCCATCGGCGTCGAAGGTGACAAAGTACTTCGAGCCAGCCTGCGCGCGAGCGTATTCCACGCCGGTCTGGATAGCCGCCCCTTGACCCAAATTGACAGGGTGGTTGACCAGGTGAGCGCCAGCCCTGTGGATCTCCAGGCTGGAGTTATCCGAAGAGCCGTCGTTGACCGCGACAATGTTGGGGAAGGTCTCGCGAGCGTGCTCGAGAACCTCACGAATAACCTGGCCCTCGTTGTAGCACGGCACAATCAGCCAGGTGTCCGAGAAATCCATGTTGTCAGTCATCGCTCCGAAGCCTACCGCACAAACAATCGTCGATACGCGCGTGACATGAGCTGAGTTGGCAAAAGTCGGAAAAGTGTCCGCACCGCCAAGTTAAACACCGCCCGCGGCCTGGAAATCAGCCCCTCAGCTACCAGCGTGCGCTGGAGCTGACGTTCACCGCGGATGATGCCGCGCGAGGTTCGCCGCTCGAACATGCCGTCGGCGCGGAAGTACACCAGCGGCTCGGGCAGATTCTCAAACTTCGCGCCGGCGGCCATGAGGCGCACCCAGAGGTCGTAGTCCTCCATCAGACGGATGTCGCGATACCCACCGACCTCACGCACCTTCGCCGTTCGCAGCATCGAGGAGGGGTTATTCACGGGCGAATTGATCTTGATATAACGCGCAATCTCGGCGTGCGTCTGCGGCAGGGTCCGCACACGCACCACATTGTCCGGCGTGCCCTCGAACTCCGCCATTGCACTGCCCAGCACATCCAACTCCGGATTAGCGGTCAGCACGTCCCACTGCTTTTCAAAGCGGTCCGCACGCGCAATATCGTCCGCATCCAGCCGCGCCACCCATGGCGTTTCCACCAACTGAAGACCCGCCTGCGAAGCCACTCCCGAGCCGCCATTTTCCGCACACCGCAGCACGGTCATCTCCGAATGCGCCTGCTCATGCTTGACGACGACCCGGTCGAGTTCCTGCCCGATCGGGCCATCGATAACCACGATGACGTGCGCGGCCGGACGCGTCTGGTTCCACAGCGACTGCAGCGCAGCATCGAGCTGGTCGGGGACGACGCGGTGGTAGACGGTCATGAGAACCGTGAGGTTAGTGATGGTGGACATGTGAGTCTCGAACCTTGGGAGTTGCAGGGGGATGTGGACGGTTTTTTTGGGGGGGACGGCATTGGATGTGGGTGGTGTTATTCCACCGCAAAAGCCTCCGATACGGCTGACCTGGCAGCACGTGGGGAAAGTTTGCGCAGCGCAAGCAGGTGAATGACAACACCTACTGCAGAGCCTACGGCGATAGCCGCGACCGTGCGTACCGACAGGTGCCCAGGGAGGAAAAGAATGGCAACGGCGATCGTGGTCGCAGCCAACCAACCGATCAGATACATGTGGTGCTTTTCCACTGCCAAGGTGACCGAGCCGGTAATCATCAACATGGCGGTCAACGTCGCACCGAGCGTCAGCGCTGCGAGCACCGGCCCGGACACGTGATAGCTATCGTCCAGGATGAGAGTCATAATCCACGGGCCGATGAGCCATGCCAGGCCCGCCCCGAAGGTGCCGAAAGCAGCCAGCGCCCCCAACGGCTTGGCCAGCGCTGCCAGCACGCCTTCGGAGCGATGCCGGACAAAGCTCACAATGATGGCGTTTTGGAACTTCTCCAAGGGCATGAGCAGCGGAGCGCGGGTCAGCGTTACAGCGTAGGCGATACCCGCAATGGTCACCGCTGCGGTGAAGTTGTTGGCATGCGGCGGGGTAAGCGACTCGGCTATCCCGGCGCCAGTGGTGACCGCTTCGCCGGCAATCTTGACGATTGTCGGAAAACCTGTGACCAGCACAGCAGATGCGCCGGATGCGCCCATGGCCGTGACCATGAGAGTGATGAAGCGGCGCACCGGGACGTCGGCACGCGCGAACATGACCGAGCGGGTTGCCGGGGAAAACAGCGCGAGAATGAGCCAACTGACAGTGCCGAAGGCCGTGATAATCAGCCACGCCAGCAGGCCCCAGCCGAAGTACCAGGCGATGAGTGCCAGAGCCACGCGCACGAGAATGTCAATCATGATTAGCGCGGCGTAGGGGCCCCACAGTTGGCGGCCGCTGAGCAGACCCGAGGTGGTGGCCTGCATGGAGTACAGCGCCAGACCAAAAGCCATGAGCAGAATTGCAGTGCCGGCGTCATCCTGCACGACCAGTGGGGCCCACAGCGGACCCGTCACTGCCATGGTGACGAAAGTAACTGCGGCGACGCCCAGGGACACTGTGATGGGACGAGCACCGAGAGTTTGACCCGCTTCCGAGGCTTCCTGCTCCTGGCTCTGCCCCTGCTCTCGATCCCGATCCCGCTCCCGCGATTCCGCAGCACCGATTGCGCGCGTGGTCTCCTGCATCAGCCCGCCGAGAACACCCGTGAGCGCGAAGAAAAGCCCCCAGAACGCCACGAACTGCAGGTTTACCGCATTGGGGAGTGCACGGGCCGAGATAATCAGCACCGCGAAGCTGCCTATCGCCGCGACAATCGTGGCCAGCGACAACCATTTGAAACCGGACATTGACGTGCCTCTAGCTCTCTAGTCCTTGGCCTTCGAGTAGCCGAGCTTTTCAAACTGAGCGGTCAGTTCCTCATCCACGATTGGAGCACCATTATCGCCGATGCCCTGGTCAGCAGGGGAGCGCGTCGGATCAGTGGGGAAGTCAGGCAAGGAGCTGCGTGACAGCCAGGAGTCAAAGATGACATCCAGGTGCGAGGTGGTGATGCCACGCTCACGGCATACGCGGTTGGCCAGTGCGCGGAAGTCCACTGCATCGACCACACTGTGGCGGTTGGTGGTGGTCCACTGGCGCACCAGGTCGAAGAACACCTCGTCGCCCAGCAGCAGACGCAGAGCGTGCACAGTCAGCGCGCCGCGCTTGTACAGACGGTCGTCGAACATCAGCTTGGGCCCTGGGTTGGCGATGACGATGTCCTGATCATCTTGAAGCAGGTCCAGGTAGTGCTTGCGGGCGTGCACATCCGCGCTGGCACCGCCGCTGACCTCGGACCACACCCACTCGGAATAGCAGGCAAAACCCTCGTTGAGCCAGATATCGCGCCACTGCGAAATGCCGACGCTGTTGCCGAACCACTGGTGCGACAACTCGTGGGCAATCAGTCGATTCCATGTGTCCTTGCCGTCGGCGTGGTTGGCTCCGAAGATGGACAGACCCTGTGCCTCGATGGGGATCTCCAGGTCGTCTTCACAAATGACCACCTGGTAGGCGCGGAAGGGGTAAGGGCCAAAGAGCTTGGCGAATTCATCGAGCATGCGGCCCTGATCTCGGAAGTCATGGCGGGCATTGGCCACCAACTCAGAGGGCACCCAGGCCACTACGGTCGAGGTCTGGCACGGCAGCTCGACCTTCTTAAACTGGCCGACATTGATGGTGGCCAGGTAGGAGGCCATGGGCTCCTCGGTGACAAACCGCCAGCGGCGGCGCGATCCGCCCACGTTCACCGGAGCGTCGGCAAGCCCTGGTGCGACGACCTCGTAGGGAGCGTCGGTGACCATTGTGAACTCGTAGAACGCCTTGACCTCGGGATCGTCATCGCAGGGGTACCACGACGCCGCGCCCACCGGCTGCGATGCCACGAGCGCGCCGTTTTCCAGTTCCTCCCAGCCAATTTCGCCCCACTTCGAGCGCACCGGACGTGGCGTGCCCGAGTAAGTCACAATCAGCCGCAGCGTCTCGTCGGGAGCCAACTCGCGGTCAAAGGTGACGCGCAGCTTGCGTCCCGAATGGCGCCAGCGCTTTACATCGATTGAGTGTGCCTGCGAATCGGAAATCGCATCCACCGAATCGGCCCCCAGCGCATCCGCAAAGTCGAGCGTGATGTGTGAGGTCCAAGCATTGATTTCGATATGCAGAGTCGCCGTCGCCTTCAGACGATTCGGCCCGACCCGATAGTCGAGGTCCAGCTCGTATTTGTTCACCCGGAAACCCAGGTTGAACGCAATACCGGTATAAGGATTAGTGAAATCAGCGCTACTCACGGCTGTTACCTTACTTGAGCTTGTTCCACAGCCACGTAGATATGAGTGCCTCGACGAACGCGACCTGCGAATTATCCGCCGCACCGGCGTGGCCTCCTTCGGTATTTTCGTGATAATCCACCGGCTGTCCCGCTTCCTCCAGCAGCCACGCCAGGCTCCTCGCATGTGCCGGGTGGTCGCGGTCGTCCCTGGTAGACGTCGTAATCAACGCTGGCGGGTAGGCGCGCTGCTCTCGCTTGACGACGCGCTGGACCGGCGAATACTGCGCAATCGCAGCCCGCTCGGTGGGGTCGTCCGGGTTTCCATACTCGGCCATCCAGGAGGCTCCCGCGGACAGCTTGTGATAGCGCATCATGTCCGCCAGCGGCACCTGGGACACCACTGCGCCCACTAACTCCGGGTAGGAGGTGAGGCAGACTGCGGTCAGCAGCCCGCCGTTGGAACCACCGCGCACGCCCAGCTGCTCGCGCGTGCAGTAGCCGCGTTCAACCAGGTCGCGCAGCACGGCCTGATGATCCTCATAGACCCTCATCCGCTCAGTCTTGACCACCGAGGAGTGCCAGGTCGGGCCGAATTCGCCACCGCCACGCAGGTTGGCCTCCACGAAGTACCCGCCCCGCTCGAGCCAGGTCAGGCCACGAATCGCCGAGTACTGCGGGACCAGTGAGACCTCGAAACCGCCGTAGGCGTGCACGAGGGTAGGGGCTGGGTTCGGAGTGGGTGTGGCTGTGGTTGTCTCTGCACTAGCGCCTGCGTCAGCACTTGCACCAGCGCCCGCGCTGAAGCGGCCGGTGATGCGATACGGAATCCGCGTGCCATCGGCCGAGGTCGCCCAGTGCTGCCGCGTCTCCATCCCCTCACTGTCGAAGAGCGCCGGAGCACGCCGCACTTCCGTGAGCGGGTTGCCGACTTGCCCGTACCAGAGAGTTGCCGGCTGCGTTGCCGAGGTCGACACCAACCAGATTTCATCGTCGCGTTCAGAGGCCGTATCAATCACGCTCACAGTGGCCTGTGCCGGTAACTCGCCGAAAGCCTCCACCGGCTCCCACGAGCCCTCCCGCAACACGACCAACTTCGTCGCGACATCCTCCAACAGCGTCAACACCAGGAAGTTCTTCGTCCACGCCAGCTGCTGGAACGAGGTGTGCGGATCAGGGGTGAAAATCACCTCCACCTCACGCGAGCCCGCCAGCCACTTTTCGAGCTCCACAACGGCCACGCCACCAGCCGGAATGCCATTGAACTCCGTGCGCGGCATCAGCACCAACCACTGCCTATGGACACTCGTCCGGCAGTCCTGCGGTACCTCCAGGATCTGCAGGGAAAAGTCCCCATTCTGCTGCGCCGCCAACTTGCCCGAACGCTCCGCTGCCACGAACCGCTGCGAATTATAAAAATCATGCGCACGCTCGACAAACAGCCGCTCGAACCCCTCCGTCGCGTCGAACCAGCCGCCCACGGCCACATCATCACTGTGGCCCGAGAAAATCACATCCGCGCTTGACGACGGCGTGCCGCGCCGCCACCTCCGCACCTGCCGCGGGTAGCCCGAATCCGTCAGTGACCCCGGACCAAAGTCACTGCCAACGAGAATTTCGTCACGACCCAACCAACAGACATCGGACTTCGCCTCCGGGAGGTAGAACGGCTCATCCTCCACAAAAGTGCAGTTGACGAGGTCAAACTCCCGCACCACAGTGGCATCGGCCCCGCCGCGAGAGAGCAGAATCAACGCGCGGTCATACTCCGGATAACGGCACACCGTGCCCTTCCAGACCCAGTTTTCTCCCTCGGCTTTCGCCAGCGCATCGAGGTCGATGAGATTTTCCCACTCGGTCGCCTGCGGATCCTCCTGGCCAGCCAGATAGCTCTGCAACGAGGTGCGCCGCCACAGGCCCCGAGGATGCTCGGCATCCCGCCAGAAGTTATAGAGGTACTCGCCGCGCCGCACCGGGTATGCGATCCGGGCATCGGTGTTGAGCGCAGCCAGGATGCGTTGTTCCAGGTTGGTGCGGTCGCTGGTGTCGTCGGCAAGCGAATCGACACCTGCGACGGTGGCCTTCGACTGCGCGCGAGCCCACGCCAGCGCCTGGGAGCCGTCGATATCGTCCAGCCAATCGGGGACAAGATCAGTGGAGAGGAAGGAGAGATTGTTGCCCAAGTCGGTGTCCGTGTCGGTGCCCATGCCCACCACCGTAGCCGACCGCAGTAGGTAAAACCGGGACTCGCGCGTGAAGTAAAGACAAGTCGTGCGTAGACTTGTGCACGTGGCTGAACATTTTGATCTTGTAGTACTCGGCGGCGGTCCTGGCGGATACGTCGCAGCAATCCGTGCATCCCAGCTGGGGCTGAAGACCGCTGTGGTGGAGAAGCAATACTGGGGCGGTGTCTGCCTCAACGTTGGCTGTATCCCATCCAAGTCTCTGTTGAAGAACGCCGAGGTGGCGCACATTTTCAACCATGAGGCTAAGACCTTCGGTATCTCCGGCGATGTCTCCTTTGACTTCGGTGCCGCACACGCGCGTTCGCGCAAGGTGTCCGCGGGCATCGTCAAGGGTGTTCATTTCCTGATGAAGAAGAACAAGATCACCGAAATCAACGGTTTCGGTGAATTCACTGGCCCGACCTCCATGGCCATCACTGATGGCGATGACAAGGGCAAGGAAATTACCTTCGACAAGGCGATTATTGCAACCGGCTCTGTCGTCCGTTCCCTGCCGGGCGTTGAGGTCGGCGGCAACATCGTTTCCTACGAAGAGCAGATTCTCTCCGACGAGCTGCCGGACTCCATGGTTATCGTCGGCGCTGGCGCCATCGGTATGGAGTTCGCATACGTCTTGGCTAACTACGGCGTGGACGTCACCATCGTCGAGTTCATGGACAACGTTCTGCCGAACGAGGACGCAGACGTCTCCAAGGTTATTGCCAAGGAATACAAGAAGCTGGGCGTCAAGCTCATGACCGGGCACAAGACCACCTCCATCGTGGACAATGGTGACTCGGTTGAGGTCAAGGTCGAGGCCAAGGATGGCGGCGACGAGCAGACTCTGACCGTCGACCGCGTTATGGTCTCCATCGGCTTCGCACCGCGCACCGAGGGCATCGGCCTGGACAAGGCCGGTGTTGAGCTGGGCGAGCGCGGCGAGATTGTCATCGACGAGTACATGCGCACCAACGTCGACAACATCTACGCCATCGGTGACGTCACCATGAAGCTGCAGCTGGCACACGTCGCTGAGGCACAGGGCGTTATCGCAGCTGAGCACATGGCGGGACACGAGACCGAGACCATCCCGGACTACAACATGATGCCGCGCGCAACCTTCTGTAACCCGCAGGTTGGTTCCTTCGGTAAGACCGAGGCGCAGGCCAAGAAGTGGGCAGAGGAGAACGGCCGCGAGATTAAGGTTTCCACCTTCCCGTTCTCTGCCAACGGTAAGGCCCAGGGTCTGGCGGAGCCGGCTGGTTTCGTGAAGCTCATTGCAGATGCTGAGTACGGCGAGCTGCTGGGTGGTCACATGGTGGGCGCCAACGTTTCGGAGCTCATGCCGCAGCTGGTTCTGGCTGAGAAGTACGAGCTGACCACTGAGGAAATCGGCCGCGCCGTCCACATTCACCCGACCATGTCCGAGGCTATGAAGGAAGCAGCTGAGGGCGTTATGGGCAAGATGATCAACCTGTAAGAGGTTGTGGCTTTGGCCTGGGGCCAGTTTTCGCTGGTCCTGGCTCTCACTGGGCTGGTTCCGGTTCAGGCAAATACGAGTTAGTGCTTAAGTTTATGACAGTTTGACCGTGAAAATCGGTGCGAAAGTGTCATAAACTTAAGCACTTTCTTTTTGGGGTCTTCCTTTTTTTTGGGGGGGGGGGGGCATCCTGCGCGAACCAAGCCCCCCGCAAACAGGCCGGCCCTGCGCCCGTCGTAAAGCGAACTAGTACGGCGAGACGGTGGAGCGGTGCATGTTGATGTCGATATCGCGATGGATCGGCGGGAACGCGCGCTGCGGACAGGCCTCGCGGGAGCAGACCCTGCAGCCGGCACCGATCGGAGTGGCGGCGTCGAGGTCCGCGAGATCGAGACCATCGGCGTACACGGTGCGCTCAGCGTGACGGGCCTCGCAGCCCAAACCGATGGCAAAAACCTTACCTGGCTTGCCGAAACGGGCCGCGTGATGCTCCACGGTCCGCGAAATCCACATGTACGGCCGACCATCCGGCATGAGTGCGACCTGCCGCATGACTTTGCCGGGGTAGGAGAAAGTCTCGTAGACGTTCCACAGCGGGCAGGTACCGCCCGAATGCGTGAAGTGGAAGCCCGTGGCGGATTGGCGTTTGGACATGTTACCCGCGCGGTCGACGCGCACGAATGTCCATGGAATACCGCGCAAGCTGGGGCGTTGCATCGTGGACAGTCGGTGGCAGATGGTCTCGTAGCCCACGCCGTAAGTGCGCGACAACAGCTCGATGTCGTAGCGTTTCGACTCAGCCATCGCATGGAACGACTCATACGGCAGAATCAGGGCCGCCGCGTAGTACGTCGCGACTCCGCGCTGCGCCAGCTTCCGCGACTCCTCCGACATGAAATGCCCGGACGCGACAGCCTCGGAAATGGTCTCGCCCTGCTCCAAAAACCCCAGCTCCGTGGCCATGCGGAAGGCCCGCTGTCCCGGCGAGAGGTGCCGCGCGAGGTAGAGCGTCTTCGTCCGCCGATCAAGGCTGTGCTGCACATCGCCTAACGACGATTCCAGCGCAATCCGAATCCCATGGTCGTTGGACAGCCTGTCGGCCAGCACAGAGACCACATCGGTGGTCTCGTCGGTGATGCGCAGCTCGCGGGCCAGCTCCTCGGCGGCGGTGTCGACCGAAGCGATGTAGTTCTGGCGGGCGTAGAAGTAGTCGCGGACCTCCTCATGTGGCATGGTCAGCGCCTGTGAGCCGGAGGCGGTGTCGGTGCTGTTGCCGAAGTTGCGCTCCTCGGTGGCCAGAGAGAGTTTGTCTGTGACGTTGCGGTAGCGGCGGTGGATATCCACCATGATGCGGGCGATGTCGGGATGGTCGCGAACCATTTCCGAGATCGCCTGCAGGTCCATGGGGGACTTAGCGATCTCCTTGTCCATCACCACGTCCTGAACCTCAGCGAGGAGGCGGGAGTCGTCATCTCGGGAGAAGAAAGTCGCGTCAACGCCGAATGTGTCCGTGATGCGGAGCAGCACGGGCACAGTCAGCGGGCGGACGTCGTGCTCAATCTGGTTGACGTAACTAGCCGAGAGGCCCAACGCCTGTGCGAGCGCAGCCTGGCTGAGGTCGCGCTCGCGGCGTAGCTGGCGGAGGCGGGATCCGACATAGGTTTTCGACATACTGCCCAGCATATCGCGGGCTTTGCTGAACTTGTGTAGAAAACCGTTGCAACCTTTGCTTACGTGTGTAGGTGCTGAGGTTCTCAGGCACGCTTCACGACGGCCCGGAGTCGACACGTCGATGAACACACAAAAACACCCAGCGAGGGCTGTAAGTGCAACCCTCGCTGGGTGTTGAAGTTAGGTCCTTGACCTAAGCCCTAAGTCGAGTGACTTAGAACTGACCCTCCTCGGTGGAGCCCTTCAGGGCGGTGGTGGAGGAGTTCGGGTCGACGGTGGTGGCGATGCGGTCGAAGTAGCCAGCGCCAACCTCGCGCTGGTGCTTGACAGCGGTGAAGCCGCGCTTCTCGGCAGCCTCGAACTCGCGGTTCTGCAGGTCGACGAATGCGGACATCTGCTCGCGAGCGTAGCCGTAAGCCAGGTCGAACATGCCGTAGTTCAGGGCGTGGAAGCCAGCCAGGGTGATGAACTGGAACTTGAAGCCCATCTTGCCCAGCTCGTTCTGGAACTTGGCGATCTCGTCCTTCTCGAGGTGAGCGGACCAGTTGAAGGACGGGGAGCAGTTGTAAGCCAGGAGCTGGTCCGGGTACTCAGCCTTGACGCCCTCAGCGAACTTCTTAGCCAGCTCGAGGTCCGGAGTACCGGTCTCCATCCAGATCATGTCAGCGTACGGAGCGTAGGACTTTGCACGCTCGATGCACGGCTCCAGGCCGTTCTGGACGTGGTAGAAGCCCTCGGAGGTGCGGTCACCGGTGATGAACTTCTGGTCGCGCTCATCAACATCGGAGGTGATGAGGGTAGCGGCCTCAGCGTCGGTGCGGGCGATGATGACGGTCGGGGTGTTGGAGACGTCAGCAGCCAGGCGAGCAGAGGTCAGGGTGCGGATGTGCTGCTGGGTCGGGATCAGGACCTTGCCGCCCAGGTGGCCACACTTCTTCTCAGAAGCGAGCTGGTCCTCCCAGTGGGTACCAGCGGCACCAGCGTTGATCATAGCCTTCTGCAGCTCGTAGACGTTCAGAGCGCCACCGAAGCCAGCCTCACCGTCAGCGACGATCGGCAGCAGCCAGTTGTCGACGGAGTCGTCGCCCTCGATACGAGCGATCTCGTCTGCGCGGAGCAGAGCGTTGTTGATGCGGCGAACGACGTTCGGCACGGAGTTGGCCGGGTACAGGGACTGGTCCGGGTAGGTGTGGCCGGAGAGGTTAGCGTCACCAGCAACCTGCCAACCGGAGAGGTAGACAGCCTTCAGGCCAGCGCGAGCCTGCTGAACGGCCATGTTACCGGTCAGTGCGCCCAGAGCGTTGATGTAGGAGTCGTCCTTAACGTTGACGCCTTCCCACAGGATCTCAGCGCCGCGGCGAGCGAGGGTGTTCTCCTCGACGACGGAGCCCTGGAGCTCAGCAACCTGCTCAGCGGTGTAGTCGCGGGTGATACCTTCCCAGCGCGGGTTCTCGTCCCAATCCTTCTGGATTTCGGCGGCGGTACGTGCCTTACCAACGTTAGACATAAACGGAGTCACTTCCTTTTGCTTGCTTTTTGAACTCCGGGTGCTGACTTAAGAACAATTCCGACAGAACCGATCTACAGGCTGACCCGATAGTGACCGCGGTGTCACGTGAATGCAGGGGGCGCTAGCAAAGTGCTGTACCCCTGCACGCAAACACGCGAACAAAAACAATGTCCGCTTCCGCGTGCCATGTCTCACATTTTGGGGCATAGCGCTACGTTCGTCAAGCAGCTTCCGATGTGAATTCAAGTATGTAATACGGATAACACTTGTGAAGATTGCAAACATTGTGATGTGTAGCTTGGCTTTAACAATTTTCGCCTGTGACCGGCCGGTACATTTGTACTGTTATTTCCCTATGGCGGGCTCGCGAATAATGTTCCCCCCGCTTTGGGGTGATTTATATTTTGGTATTTATCAAAGCCGGCCGTTAACAGTGTTTGGGGTTTAGGGGGTGTTTCGCTACCCCCGAAATTATGGCCGTAAAGGTGGAAACGGGCTTCTAAATACACTGCCGTTACACCGTCAGTACCCCGCCGGAGCATCCCTGGGTAGTGGCCAGGGTCTCGGTTGTCATCTCGCTTTTATGGTCTGGTTTGAAGGCCGAGGCTGTAGCGACGTGATTGGTCGCTGGCCGTTGATACGCAGGTCGCAATAGTAAATGTCTGTGAGGCGCGACACTTTCCCATTGTGTGTGGTGTTCTGTGGCTGGAGGAAAGAGTGCCGGGGATGCTGCAGTCAATGCGGGTGGGGGAGGGCTGGTTGTGGCGTCAGGATTGAATGCCCGAATGGTCATTGGGGAGGGGTGGGGTCTGTTCGCAGGGTGCTCGTCGTAAAGCGAATGAAATGGCAAATGTGAGCGGCGCTATACCGGGCTGGCGGTTGGCGGTTATGGAAAAAGACGGTTCATAAGTGCGCCGAATCACATACAGTAGGGGAACAACGCATCCAGTGTGAGCCGCTGACGTGGCCGTGGCTGGATGGGCAAATTGCAATCAATAGTTTTGAGGAGAGCAATGGCACAGCGTATTTCGGCAGGTGGAATGCAGGTCGCGAAGGTTCTTTACGACTTCGTTAATGACACCGCACTCCCCGCCGCCGGCATTGAGGACAAGGACGCGTTCTGGAACGGCTTCGGTGACATTGTCGCTAAGTACACTCCGCGCAACCGCGAGCTGCTGGCCAAGCGCGATGAGCTGCAGGAAAAGCTCGACGCTTGGTACAAGGAACACCCGGGCGAGCAGAATCAGGATGAGTACGTCGCATTCCTGAAGGAAATTGGCTACCTCGTTGACAACCCGGGTGACTTCCAGGTCACTACCGCTAACGTCGACACCGAGATCACTTCCACCGCTGGCCCGCAGCTGGTTGTGCCGGTCCTCAACGCCCGTTTCGCCATCAACGCTGCGAACGCACGCTGGGGCTCGCTTTACGACGCGCTGTACGGCACCAACGCTATTCCTGAAGATGGCGGTGCGGAGAAGGACACCCCGGGCTACAACAAGGTCCGCGGTGACCGCGTTATCGCATGGGGTCGTAACTTCCTGGACAAGGCTCTGCCGCTGGTCGACGGTTCCCACGCGGACGTCACCTCTTACGACATCGTCGACGGTCACCTGCAGGCAACCCTGGAAGGCGGCGCTACCTCCGGTCTGCGCGAGCCGGAGACCCTGGTCGGCTACACCGGTGACAAGGACGCGCCGGAGTCCATTTACTTCAAGCACAACGGTCTGCACATCCAGCTGCTGATTGCCCCGGAGTCCCCGGTTGGCAAGACTGACAAGGCTGGCGTCAAGGACATCATCCTGGAAGCCGCTGTCACCAACATCATGGACCTCGAGGACTCTGTCGCCGCAGTTGACGCTGCTGACAAGACCCTGGGTTACACCAACTGGCTGGGCCTGAACGTCGGTGACCTCGCAGTCGAGTTCACCCGTGGCGGCAAGAAGCTGTCCCGTACCATCAACGACGACCGCACCTACACCGCTCTTGACGGTTCCGAGGTCACCCTGCACGGTCGTTCCCTGAACCTGGTCCGTAACGTCGGCCACCTGATGCAGAACCCGGCCATCCTCGACCGCGACGGCGAGGAGATTTTCGAGGGCATCATGGATGCCGTCGTCACCGCTGTGTGTGCAATCCCGGGCCTGGACCAGGACAACGCACGTAAGAACTCCCGTACCGGTTCGATCTACATCGTGAAGCCGAAGCAGCACGGCCCGGATGAGGCTGCATTCACCAACGAGCTGTTCGCAGACGTTGAGAAGCTGCTGGGTCTTCCGCACAACACCCTGAAGGTCGGCCTGATGGACGAGGAGCGTCGTACCTCCGTCAACCTGGACGTCGCCATCAAGGCTGTTTCCGAGCGCGTCGTCTTCATTAACACCGGCTTCATGGACCGCACTGGTGATGAGATCCACACCTCCATCCAGGCTGGTCCGATGTTCCGCAAGGCTGTTCAGAAGACCGCTCCGTGGATGCTGGCTTACGAGGACAACAACGTCGACTCCGGTCTGGCACACGGCCTGCAGGGCAAGGCTCAGATTGGTAAGGGCATGTGGGCCATGACCGAGCAGATGGCCGAGCTGCTGGAGCAGAAGATCGGTCAGCCGAAGCAGGGTGCTTCCACCGCATGGGTTCCGTCCCCGACCGGTGGTGTGCTGCACGCTACCCACTACCACGAGGTTGACGTCTTCGGCGTTCAGGACAAGCTGCTTACCGACGGTCGTCGCGACACCTTCGGTGATCTGCTCACCATCCCGGTAGCGGCAGCTAAGGCTGGCGAGCCGGGCGCTGACTGGTCCGATGAGGACAAGGCTAACGAGCTGGACAACAACTGCCAGTCCATCCTGGGCTACGTTATCCGCTGGGTTGAGCAGGGTGTTGGCTGCTCCAAGGTGCCGGACATCAACGATGTTGACCTGATGGAGGACCGCGCTACCCTGCGTATTTCCTCCCAGACTCTGGCTAACTGGCTGCTGCACGGTGTTGTCACCGAGGAGCAGATCATCGATTCGCTGGAGCGCATGGCCGAGGTCGTTGACCGCCAGAACGAGGGCGATGAGGCATACCTGCCGATGGCTCCGGACTTCGACAAGTCCATTGGTTTCCAGGCTGCCAAGGAGCTCATCCTCGATGGTGTGAACCAGCCGTCCGGTTACACCGAGCCGATCCTGCACCGCCGTCGCCTGGAGTTCAAGAAGCGCGAGGGCATCGACCAGGATTAATTCTTGGTCGGGCTGCGGCTGCCGAGCCTGAAATAACAAAATAGATACCCAAACTGCCGGTTTGTAGGTGGTATTGGCTAACCTCTGATGCCAATTCCGCATGCGCGCCGGCAGTTTTGTTTTTGGGGGAATCGCACCATGATTCTCAGATTCGAGATACCCGGGTTCACAAGCGGGGTAGGGGCAACGTTGCTAGCGTTGATTGGGAAGTTAATTGAGAATATGCAGTCTGCAACGTCCAAGGAGCTGCGACCCCCATGACTAATTCCACGACCGATAGTGCTACCAACCTCGCCAAGGCCAAAGAATTCCTCCATAGCGCGGGCGCAATCCTCTTTGACCTCGACGGGGTAATTACCCCTACCGCAGATGTGCACGAGCAGGCATGGGCAGACATGTTTAGCGACTACTTCGAGCTCAAGGGTGTCTCGGCCTACACAGAGGAGGACTACTTCACCTACCTCGATGGCCGCCGCCGCGATGAGGGCATCGCAGCAATCCTGGAATCTCGTGGCATTTCGCTGCCACACGGTAGCGATGAGGACACAGCGAAAGACGAGACGATTGTGGGACTCGGGAAGCGCAAAAATGATGACTTCTTGGCGCGAGTCGAGAGGGGAATTGAGGCCTACCCGGGATCGGTTGCGCTGCTCGACGAGTTACAGGGCGCGGGGGACTCGTCGGCAAGCGAAAAACCGCAGTTGGCGGTGGTTAGCTCGTCGAAGAACGCGGTGCCGGTGCTGACGGCCGCTGGGCTGCGTGAGCGGTTCGTGGAGATTGTTGACGGCGTGGTGGCGCACGAGAACAATCTGCCGGGTAAACCAGCCGCCGATACTTTCGTGTACGCGGCGGAGAATCTGGGGGTGGCGCCGCGCGATGCCGTGGTGGTCGAGGATGCCATCAGTGGTGTGCAAGCGGGTGCAGCCGGCGCATTTGGTCTGGTCATTGGTGTTGACCGCGGTGCTGGCGCAGAAGCACTGCGCCGAGCGGGCGCCGACGTTGTGGTCAGTGACTTGGCGGCACTCGTCTAGGCTGGCTCGTGACAAATGGCTGAGACAAAACCGGAAGGCATCATGGCCAACGATTCGACCACGGCGGCAGTCGACGAGACCGAGCGTGTGATTCCGCAGGGGCAGGGTCACGACGCGGAGACCGCCGAAGCTGAAAAACAGGAGGAGACGGTGTCCCCAGTTCGTCGTAAGCAGCGTCGTAACTTCCCGGCGGATCGTGCGGATAAGCACCACCACCTTGTAAATGCCGAGGGACTCATGGACCGAGACATCACTCCGGTCGATGAGTGGCGTCTGATTGAGACGAAGCCGAACGGCCTCCCGCTCGGTTTGGGCGAGACGCTGTTTGCGCTGTCGAACGGGTACATCGGCATGCGTGGCAACCCGCCGGAGGGCCGTGACTCCAGTGAGCACGGCACTTATATCAACGGTCTGCATGAGACCTGGCCGATTAGGCACGCCGAGGACGCCTACGGCCTAGCCCGTCAGGGGCAGACGATTGCCAATGCTCCGGACGCCAAGGCAATGCGTCTCTACATTGACGATGAGCCCCTGCGTCTCGGCAATGCTGAGGTCAGCGACTACGAACGTAGCCTGGATTTCCGCGAGGGTGTGCTGCGTCGTCGGTTCATTTGGCGCACCCCGGGTGGCAAGCGCGTTCGCGTCACCTCTGAGCGCATGGTGTCTTTCCAGGAAAAGCATGTCGCCGCGATGAGTCTGGAAGTCGAGCTGCTGGATGCGGATGCTGCGGTGATGATTAACTCGCAGATCCTCAACCGCCAGGACGGCGAGGACGAATACCACGATGCCGCTAAGGCGCAGGGCACCGAACTGGATCCCCGTCGCGCCGAGGCGCTGGAAGACCGCGTTCTCATTCCGGCATTTCAGTCGGAATCGGCGCATGGGCAGCGCTCGACGCTGGGCTACCGCTGCGCGAACTCCGGTATGACCGTGGCCACCTCCATGGACCACACCTTTACTGTCCGCACTCCCGACGGCACGGAGCCGTTCGTAGAGATTTCGCAGTCGACCGAGCCGGATGTGGCCAGCTCCCTGTTCAACCTGGATGCGCCGGTCGGCACTGTCATACGCCTGGAGAAGCTGGTCGCGTACCACTCCTCCCGCAAGGTGCGTGCCGAAGAGCTGGCATTCCGCTGTGAGCGCACCCTGAACCGCGTCGGCCGCATCGGCATGCTGGGGCTGATGGAGAACCAGGAGGAGTGGCTCGAACGCTTCTGGGAGCGCTCTGACGTGGTCATTTACAATCAGCCGGAGATTCAGCAGGCAGTGCGCTGGAACATTTGGCAGATTATCCAGGCCGCCGCCCGCGCCGAATTCCAAGGCGTCCCGGCCAAGGGAATGACCGGCACCGGCTACGGCGGCCACTATTTCTGGGACACGGAAATCTACGTGACCCCATTCCTTACCTATACGTCGCCGCAGTTTTCGCGCAATGCCATGCGTTTCCGCTGGGACATGCTCGAAGCCGCGTGGGCGCGTGCCGACGAACTGGCGCACGACGGTGCCCTCTTCCCGTGGCGCACCATCAATGGTCAGGAGTCCTCGGCCTACTTTGAGGCCGGCACGGCGCAGTACCACATCGATGCGGACATCGTGTACGCGATGATGAAGTACGTCTATGCCTCCGGTGATGAGGAGTTCCTGCTCAAGGAGGGCGCGGATCTGTTGCTCGGCACGGCCAGGTTTTGGATGTCGCTGGGCTTCTTCGATGCCGAGCAGCGAGAGTTCCAAATTCACAGCGTCACCGGTCCAGATGAGTACAACACGGTGGTGAACAACAACCTGTACACCAACGTGATGGCGCAGTATAACCTGCGGGTTGCTGCGGACGTCGTCAAGCAGATGAAGCGCGATCGCCCTGCTGCCTATCGCGAACTGACCAACCGCTTCGACCTCACCGAGCGCGAGGTTGAAGAATGGGAGCAGGCCGCTGAGGCGATGTACATCCCGTTCGATGAGAAGCTCGGCATTCACCCTCAGGATGACCAGTTCCTGCTGCGTAAGCGCTGGAATCTCGACGATCCCGAGGTTGGCCCGCTACGCCCGCTGCTGCTGCATTACCACCCGCTGACGATTTACCGTCACCAGGTCATTAAGCAGGCGGACGTCGTCCTCGCACTGTTCCTCATGGGCAATCGCTTTACGACGGAACAAAAGCGCGCAGACTACATGTATTACGATCCGCTCACCACTGGTGATTCCTCGCTGTCCGCAGTTGTGCAGTCCATTGTTGCGGCCGAGTTGGGCTTGCAGGAGCAGGCAATGGACTTCTTCCTGCGTGGGCTCTATGTGGATTTGGCGAACTTGCACGGCAACGCTGCCGATGGTGTTCACGTTGCATCTGCCGGTGGTGTGTGGCAGTCCCTGGTCTATGGATTCGGTGGTTTCCGCGATCATGACGGCCGCTACAGTATTGATCCGCGTCTGCCGGAGGACTGGAGTGGTCTGACATACCGAGTCACTATTCGAGGTTGTCGTATCCGAGTGACGGTGCGCGGCCGCACGGTGGAAGTCGTCCTGGAGGAGGGTGACCACCAGGTTGGGCCGATTATGGTCGCAGGCCATGAGGTGATCGTTGGTCCGGAGCCGTTGACCGTGGTGATGGCGAACTCGGATCAGGGCGAGGATTAGCCGGACGGCTTCGGCTGCACACGGCGCCAATGGGGGGGATTGCCTGTTGGGGGTGGCTGTTTGGGCCGTTGGGGAATTGGGCAGGGGTAAAAATAAAGAATTTCGCAACATAATTATTGAGTATTAAATCCGTCCACCTGAGAAAAGTGGGCGGTTTTTTTATTTTCGTGCTATTTATGTTGCGTTATTAGTCGGTTTGGGCGGGTGAAAAATCGGCAAAAGTCGGGGTAGGCGCGTTTTTATGGTGGGGGAGAGGGTTTATGCAGCGACAACCTCAGAAGCGGCTAAAATGCGATAACCTGAGAAAAGGCGGAGAAAAGGCCTAGGTAACCTGTGAAAATCCCCACCCAAAAGGGGGAAAAATGTTTACCAGGCGCTGTGTGACTTTAGAGTGAATATGACACTGGAGGTGCCATGACTGTTAAAAGTTCAAACCGTGACGCAATCGCGCACGGCAAAATTAATGTAGAACCGCTGCGCGAGCAGCCTAAATACCCTTCGTGGGCTCTGAAGCTGACCATGGCCGTCACTGGCGTGCTGTTTGGCCTCTTCGTTATTGTCCACATGCTGGGTAACCTGAAGATTTTCGCTGGCGAGGAAGACTTCAACGCATACGCGACCTTCCTGCGCACTGTCGGTGCTCCGGCAGTTCCGAACGAGGGCATTCTGTGGATTTTCCGCATTGTCCTGCTGGTAGCTATTGTCCTGCACATTTTCGGTGGCCTCACCCTGGCTGCACGTGCTAAGCAGTCCCGCGGCAAGTTCCGCCGTCAGGGCATGGTGTCCAGCTGGAACACCTTTACCGCACGTTCGATGGTGATCACCGGCATCGTGCTGCTGGCCTTCATCATCTTCCACCTGCTGGACCTGACCATCGGCGCTGGCGTTGCTCCGTCTTCTTTCGAGCACGGTGAGGCATACCAGAACGTGGTTGCGTCCTTCTCGCGTCCGGGTGTTGTTGTTTGGTACATCATTGCGCAGCTTGCTCTGCTGCTGCACCTGTCCCACGGTCTGTGGACCGCTACTTCCGACCTCGGTATCACCGGTAAGCGCTGGCGCAAGGTTCTGCTGTTCCTGTCCGGCCTGCTGCCGCTGCTGGTTGTTGTCGGCAACATCTTCATCCCAGTCGCCGTCCTGACCGGTCTGGTCTCGTAGGTCGAGGAGGAAATTTACTATGACTAACACTGAAGCAACCGTCGCTGCGGACTTCCGCGCGCCGGAAAGCGCTGTCGACGGGGTCAAGATCGGCAAGGTTCTGTCCGATAACTCCCCGGGTGACAAGGTCTCCATGAAGGACCACTGGCAGTACCAGAAGGATCATGCCAACCTGGTCTCGCCGCTGAACCGTCGTAAGTTCCGCGTCATGGTCGTCGGTACCGGCCTGGCTGGCGGCGCTGCCGCTGCTGCGCTCGGCGAGCTCGGCTACGACGTGCAGGTTTTCACCTACCACGACGCTCCGCGCCGTGCGCACTCCATTGCTGCACAGGGTGGTGTCAACTCCGCTCGCGGTAAGAAGGTCGACAACGACGGCGCTTACCGCCACGTCAAGGACACCGTTAAGGGCGGCGACTACCGCTGCCGCGAGAACGACTGCTGGCGTCTGGCTGTCGAGTCCGTCCGCGTCATCGACCACCTGAATGCAATCGGTGCTCCGTTCGCTCGCGAGTACGGCGGTACCCTGGCAACCCGTTCCTTCGGTGGTGTGCAGGTCTCCCGTACGTACTACACCCGTGGTCAGACGGGTCAGCAGCTGCAGCTGTCGACTACCTCGGCTCTGCAGCGTCAGATCGGTCTCGGCAACGTCGAGATCTTCACCCACAACGAGCTGGTTGACATCATCGTCGCCGACGGCCGTTGCCAGGGTGCCATCATGCGTAACCTCATCAATGGTGAGCTGACCGTTCACACTGCTCACGCAGTTATTCTGGCTACCGGCGGTTACGGCAACGTCTACCACATGTCCACGCTGGCCAAGAACTCCAACGCTTCGGCCATCATGCGTGCATACGATCAGGGTGCTTACTTCGCATCCCCGTCCTTCATCCAGTTCCACCCGACCGGTCTTCCGGTCAACGCGCACTGGCAGTCGAAGACCATTCTGATGTCCGAGTCCCTGCGTAACGACGCACGTATTTGGACCCCGAAGAAGAAGGGCGACGAGCGCCCGGCCAACGACATCCCGGAAGACGAGCGCGACTACTTCCTGGAGCGTCGCTACCCGGCATTCGGTAACCTCGTCCCGCGTGACGTCGCTTCCCGTGCCAACTCTCAGCAGATTAACGCCGGCTACGGTGTTGGCCCGCTGAAGAACTCCGTCTACCTGGATCTGCGTGACGCAATTGAGCGCCTGGGCCAGCCGGTCATCAAGGAACGCTACTCGAACCTGATTCAGATGTACGAAGAGGCAATCGGTGAGGACCCGTACAAGGTTCCAATGCGTATTGCTCCGACCTGCCACTTCACCATGGGCGGCCTGTGGTCTGACTTCAACCAGATGACCTCCATCCCGGGTCTGTTCACCGGTGGCGAGGCATCCTGGACCTACCACGGTGCAAACCGTCTTGGTGCAAACTCCCTGCTGTCCGGTTCGGTCGACGGTTGGTTCACCCTGCCGTTCACCATTCCGAACTACCTCGGCCCGCTGCTCGGTACCGACCGCCTGGCTGAGGATGCTCCGGAGGCCAAGGAAGCACTGGACCGCGCTCAGGCTCGCCTGGACAAGCTGATGAGCATCCAGGGCAAGCACGGCGCTGAGTACTTCCACCGTCAGCTCGGTGAGATTCTCTACCGCGACTGTGGTGTGGCCCGTAACAAGGAAGACCTGGCTCGCGGTATCGAGGAGATCCGCGAACTGCGTAAGGCATTCTGGTCTGACCTGTTCATCCCGGGTGAGCCGAACGAGATGAACCAGCAGCTCGAGTACGCTAACCGCGTTGCTGACTACATCGACCTCGGTGAGCTCATGTGTGTCGACGCCCTCGACCGCGATGAGTCCTGTGGTGCTCACTACCGCGATGACCACATCTCCGAAGATGGCGAGGCAGAGCGCGATGACGCTAACTGGTGCTTCGTTTCCGCATGGGAGCGAGGCAACAATGGTCCTGCATGGGATCAGTCCGGTCACGAATTCATTCGCCACGCCGAGCCGCTCACCTTCGAAGCCGTCCCGCTCATGACAAGGAACTACAAGTAATGAAACTGCACCTTGAAATCTGGCGCCAAGCAGGTCCGAACGTCGAGGGACACTTTGAATCCGTTGACGTTGACGACGCCGTCGCAGAGATGTCGATCCTGGAGCTGCTTGACCACGTCAACTCCAAGTACGTCGAGTCCGGCAAGGAGCCGTTCGCGTTCGCATCTGACTGCCGTGAGGGTATCTGTGGTACCTGTGGTCTGAACGTCAACGGTCGTCCGCACGGCCCGGGCCAGAACACCCCGACCTGTCAGCAGCGTCTGCACCAGTTCAACGATGGTGACACCCTGAAGATCGAGCCGATGCGCTCCGCCGCATACCCGGTCATCAAGGACATGGTCGTTGACCGCTCCGCTCTGGACCGTGTCCTCGAGCAGGGTGGCTACGTCTCCATCAACGCTGGTACCGCTCCGGATGCAGATACTCTGCACCTGAACCACGAGACCGCTGAGTTCGCACTTGACCACGCAGCCTGCATCGGCTGTGGTGCTTGTGTCGCAGCTTGCCCGAACGGTGCTGCACACCTGTTCACCGGCGCAAAGCTGGTTCACCTCTCCCTGGTCCCGCTGGGTAAGGAAGAGCGTGGCAAGCGTGCTCGCAAGATGGTTGACGAGGTCGAAGGCACCTTCGGTCCGTGCTCTCTCTATGGTGAATGTGCTGACGTCTGCCCGGCAGGTATCCCGCTGACTGCGGTTGCCGCCGTTACCAAGGAACGAGCTCGTTCGTTCTTCCGCGGTAAGGACGACTAAACTCTTTCTCGATTAGAGTTTTCCAGAAGGGACATAGATTATGGCGAATGCAGTCAAGCGTTACCAGGGCGAAGAGCACTTCGTCGACGGTTACGTGCCTCAGAGCATGAATGCCGAATACTCCTCGCTTCACAAGAGCATTACCTGGATTGGCATGGGACTCATGCTCGCCTCTCTGGCGGCTTGGGGCACCTTCATTTTCGGTCTCGCAACGACCGTTTTTGCCGACCAGACTACTGCCTCTCACAGCAACGGTTTCCTGGCTAAGGATGCCGCCAACTACACCGACTACACCGGTGGTTGGAACTTCGACGGCAGCGTGTTCATGTGGGCTGGCCTGGTTGTCGCACTGGTTATGGTTATTGCAGGTCTGGCCTGCATCTCCATCGGTCGTCGTGACTACAAGGCTTACCGAAAGGAATTCGGCACTCACCACTAAAGGCTTGCCCCAGTTTAAAGGGGCTCGCCTTTAGGCGGATGCAACGCTAGCCTTTTGAACTAGCACCTCCACAGTTGATGCCACTGTGCACAGTGCGCTGGGGTAGGGAAGTACTGAGAAGTACCTCTCTCACCAACAGCGGACTGCGGCGCGGTGGCATTTTCGCGTTTTCGGCGCCTAATCTATACACATGGATAACAACCCCGCTAAGCTCCCGGCAGCTGTAGATACGGTCTCGGGCCGTCTCGAAGTTCCCGGGCCATCACCAGAGGTTGAGGCGGAAAAACGTGCGCAACTGCGTAAGGCCAAGGCCTTCGCTACGATGCTGCTGGTCATCGCAACCGCTGTGTATTTCACATGCCGCGGTATTGAGTCTTCACACTTATCCGCAGGCGAAGTTGTGCCCGCGTGGGTGGGCTACGTTCGCGCTGCTTCTGAGGCCGGCATGGTCGGTGCCCTCGCCGACTGGTTCGCAGTCGTAGCTCTGTTCCGCCACCCGCTCGGCATTCCTATCCCACACACCGCTATCGTCCGCCGCAAGAAGGATCAGGTCGGTGAGTCTCTGGCGCAGTTCGTCGGAGACAACTTCCTGAACCCCGCTTTGATTGTGGACAAGGTGCGTAAGGCAGAGATTCCTGAGCGTATCGGCGAATGGCTGGTAGCGCCGGGAAACGCCGACAAAGTGTCAGCAGAGGTCGGTAAGTTCACCGGAAATGTGCTGGAGGCGATTAATCCTGACGATGCCGCCGCAGTGCTGAAGTCAGCAGTCATCGACGAAGTTGCGGCCCCGGAGTGGGGACCACCAGCGGGTAAGGTTCTCGAGCAGCTCATCGAAGAGGGGCGCACCGAGCCTATTGTCCAGCAGATGGCTGAGTGGCTGCACCGGAAGTCGCTGGGCTCGCAGAATCTTATCGACCGCCTCGTCGGAGAGCGTGCCCCATCCTGGGCGCCGAGCTTTGTCAACGATCTCATCGGCGACAAGGTCTATCGCGAGCTGGTTGATTGGACCTGGCAGGTGCAGCATGACCCTAAGCACGACGCGCGCCTGGCGCTCCACCGCTTCCTCACGCAGCTCGCCGTTGATTTGCAGAACGACGAGAAGACCATCGCCAAGGTCGAAGAAATTAAGACTGACATTCTTTCGTCCGCCGCTGTCACACAGGCACCGGCGAAGATTTGGGCATCAACATCCGCAAAGCTTGTCGACGCTGCCCGCGACCCGGACTCCCTGCTCCGTCGGAAGGTCTCGGAAACGGCCGCCCGCTACGGCGAGCGAATCCAGTCCGATCCTGAGTTGCGCAAACGAATGGACCGCCGTCTGGAAGCGGCTGTCGTCTTCATCGCTGAGAACTACGCGGGCGAGATTACCTCGATCATTTCCGAGACCGTCGAGCGTTGGGACGCCGATGAGGCTTCCGACAAGATTGAACTGATGGTCGGTCGCGATCTGCAGTTCATTCGCGTTAACGGCACTGTTGTCGGATCACTGGCCGGTTTGGCTATTTACACCCTGTCGACCTTGGTGTTTGGGGCTATTTAGCAGCACAACCCAGCACATCAGACCGTGTGCGTTAGCATGTAAAAAGCAATGCATCCCTGTTAAAGGAGTTGTTCCCCCGGTGCGCCTGTTACCATCTTTGCCCAGTCTTGCGGATTCGCCGCTGATGGCAATTTCCGTCTATGTGGACGTCCTGTTTCAGTTCGCCATTCCGTTTGTCATCGGCATCTTGGCGCTAATCGGTGCGGTGCTTGTCATCACCACCCGCGCGGATGCCTTTGACGCTGCAGACCGCAAGAGCCGCAACGTCTGGGCCGGCATGCTGGTCGGTTCGGCTATCTTCCTACTCCTGCCGTGGCTGGGCTGGGCAATGCTGGGCATCCCGCTGATTGCCGGACTAGTCATCACGGGGATTTACTGGTTGGATGTTCGCCCACAGATCAAGGACATTTTGTCGAACGCACAGGGCGGTTATTAGTCCCGGGCGGGTGTTAGTCCAGGGCGGGTGTTAGCCCGCACAACTGAGAAAGTGTCTGGGTTTATGACAGTTTCTGGGTGAAAAACCCGGTGATTTTGTCATAAACCCAGACACTTTCTTTCTGGGGGAGGGGATAGGGATAGGTCTGGCTCCCCGAAAACCTACTGGAACGCCACGGTAACCTACTGGAACACCACGGTGCGGTTGCCGTAAACCTGCACACGGTCCTCCAGGTGCCAGCGCAAACCGCGGGCGAGGACCTGCTTCTCCGCATCGCGACCTTCACGCTGCATGTCCGCAGCGGTGTATTTGTGGGAGACACGCATGACGTCCTGCTCAATAATCGGACCATCGTCGAGGTCCTCAGTGGCGTAGTGGCAGGTGGCACCGATGAGCTTCACACCACGTCGATAAGCCTGCAGATACGGGCGCGCGCCCATGAACGACGGCAGGAAGCTGTGGTGGATATTGATTGCGCGGCCTTCCCACTTCTCGCACAGATCCGGCGGCAGAATCTGCATGAAACGTGCGAGCACGATGGCATCCGGGTTTTCGGCGTCGACAATCTCGGCGACCTCATCGAATGCCTTACGCTTGCCGACGGCATCCTTGGGGAAGGGCACATGGTGGAAGGGAATGTCATACGCTGCGACCAGTGGCTCCAGATCGCGGTGGTTACCAATTACTGCAGCGATTTCCATCGGATAGTCGGACTGTGCGACGCGGCCGAGCAGATCCTGCAGGCAGTGGCCTTCCTTGGTCACCAGGATGACAGCGCGCTTCGGGACAGCGTTGTCGGTGACCTTCCAGCGGACCTCAGGGCCCCAATCACCGACGAGCTCGGCGAATTTCTCGCGCAGCTCTTCTACCGTCAGGTCGAGCGCGTCGGCGCGGACCGCCTGGCGAGTGAAAAACCATCCGGTCTCCGGGTCGGAGAAGAAGTCCGCTTCGGTAATCCACGCACCAATGTCGGACAGGAAGGTCGACAGGGTGGAAACGATACCGGTACGGTCTGGACAGCCGAGCGAGAAGATGTACTGGCGCTCGGTGGGAGTACCGCTATTTGCGGTGATGAGAGAGCGAGTCATTCTCGGTATCTTACCTGCTAGCTAAAGGTAAGTTCGCTCACGGTCGACAAAGGCAGATTTGCGCCCGTCAGCGTCAACGCCAGGCCCTCCCCGGTGACGTGCGCTTCCTCCACCTGCATACCGTGGCCGATATCGTAGCTCAACAGCGTACCGCTCGCTTCTCCCAGCCAGCCGGCCAGGCCATCGAGGTTTAAGCCGAGGATTGAGCCGCCCTCCAAGTTGATTTCGATATGGCCGCCGTTGGCAATCGGGCGGAATTTGGAGGTCGCAAATCCGGAGGCGAATTCAATGTTGAACAGGCCTTCGTCCGGCAACGGCGTGATTGTGGAAGCGCGTACACCGCTTTCCCGGTTAATTAGCGCCTGCAGCAGCTGAGGTGGGATTGTGACGTCTACTCGCAGCGACTCTGCGGTCGGATCCGCACGATTGCTCAGATCCACGTTTTCCAGGTGCACTTCCGCTGCCGGGTCACCGTTGATCTCCGGTGCGCTACCCAGCGCTTCCGGGTTCTTGACCTCCAGTGTGTTCGGAGTGGACAGATCCATCGAGGGCACTGACTTGGTGGCCAAGGCGAGCAGCATCGGGCGGGTGCCGAAAGAAACCTTGGGGTCTTCAGTGACCGTCGCACCACGCTCTTCGGCGGAGGTGCGGTAGCCGTCGGAAATCTCCTTGCTCACGAACATCCGGACGCCGATTTCGCCGGCAATCGCAATGAGTGCCACCACGATGATGACACCGAGGACGGTGGGCAGGACTTTGACGCTCGACGAGCGTTTAGCAGAACTCATGGTTCCCAGTCTTGCTTAACGACGGCTCCGTCGCTACCACCTTTCTTCGCCCGGGTGTCCGCCCCCGGTGCCGCCTCGGTGTGCCCCGCTGCGCAACCTACTTAGTGACGTAGTCCGCCAGCACAGCGGTCTCAGCGTTGAGGACGCGCTCCAGGTACGGAGCTGCCTTCTCCTCGAGCTTGCCACCGAGCAGCGGCACGTTGATGGCGAACTCGGAGTTGGTGGTCAGCACGGAACCTTCACCCTGGGCGGTGAGCTTCTGGGACGCACTGAAGGACGCCGGTACGCCCGAAGCTTCTGTGGTCAAAGTAGAGGTCGCGCCGTCGTCGTTAAGCGGGCTGATGACGAACGTGCGCGTCATGCCGACCCCGGACTTGACGAACTTCTGTGCCTGCGCCGGAATCTTGTCAGCAGAGACGGTCTGGCGAATCACGACGGTGGTGCCAGCGTCGGTGGTCTCGAACTTTTCCACCTTGCCGTCAGCTGCCGAGAAACGGTTTGCGACCTTCTCCCAGAAACCGGCGTCGGTGAGGGCCTCGTAAACCTTCTCAATCGGCTGGTCGAAGTTGACGGTGTGCGTGTTAGTCGTACTCATGCGCTTGATGATACGTAATTTGCACTACGCTAGGGGCGTGGAAAATCTCGACCAATCGCCGAACCCAATTCACCTGACCTCCGACATGGAAGAAGCCATCGATGGGCTTGCGGGGCTAGAGGGGGTGGAGCTCAGCACGCATACCGCTTTCGCGGATTTGACGACGCTCCGCCTTGGCGGGGTGCCACGCGCGGTCGTGCGGTGCAACACGACGGACGCTGTGGTCGATGTTGTACGCACGCTTGACGACGCTAACGTGCCCCTCCTCATCGTGGGAGGCGGATCCAACCTGGTGGTGGCCGATGAACTCGAGCCGCTGGTGGCTGTGGTGATCGAGGCCGACAACGTGACCATGAGCACTCGCGGACACGGGCTGGAGTCCGTGTCGGCAATCGTGGAGGCCGAGGCCGGTGCGGTCTGGGACGAGGTCGTGGAGATGAGTGTCGACGCAGGTTTTGGCGGCCTTGAATGCCTGTCGGGTATTCCGGGATCGGCCGGAGCCACTCCGGTGCAGAACGTTGGCGCCTACGGTGCTGAGGTGTCGCAGGTCCTGGACTCGGTGCAGCTTTACGATCGCGCAACCGGCTCGGTCGAGTGG
This sequence comes from Corynebacterium sp. HMSC14B06, assembly GCF_001807075.1. Classification (NCBI taxonomy): domain Bacteria; kingdom Bacillati; phylum Actinomycetota; class Actinomycetes; order Mycobacteriales; family Corynebacteriaceae; genus Corynebacterium; species Corynebacterium sp. HMSC14B06. Next base: position 73,024 of record NZ_KV787359.1, read on the forward strand.
GTGGAACCGGAGTCTCTCGACCTTTCCTACCGCTACTCGAACCTGAAGTTCACCGCACGGGCAGTGGTGCTGGCCGTGCGGTTCGAGCTCAGTGTGGATGGCATGTCCGCGCCACTTCGCTATGGCGAACTGGCGCGGCGCCTGGGCGTCGACGAGGCCGAGGCTGCGGCTGGCGAGATTCGCAGGCCGGCTGAGTTGGTGCGCGAAAAGGTGCTTGAGCTGCGCCGGGGCAAGGGCATGGTGCTCGAAGATGCTGACCGCGATACCTGGTCGGCGGGTTCTTTCTTTACCAACCCGATCATTCCGGAGAACTCGGTGGAGGCCGTGCGTGCAAAGGTTGCCGCGCTGCGTGGGGCCGATGAGGCCGCGAATATGCCCGCATTCCCCGCTGGCCCCGGCCACGAGGGAGCCGTGAAGCTCTCGGCGGCGTGGCTTATCGAGCGCGCCGGGTTCCCCAAGGGCTACCCCGGTGACGGTGCGCCCGCGCGACTGTCGACTAAGCACACTCTTGCCCTGACCAACCGCGGGGAGTCCGGCGACGGTACGCCTACGACCGCCGCCGACTTGGTGGCTTTGGCGCGTGATGTGCGCGCTGGCGTGGAAAAGGCCTTCGGCGTGACCCTGGTGCCCGAGCCGGTGTGGGTCGGCGTGAGCATCGACTAGGCCCGCGGCGGGTGGCTGATGGCCAGTGGGGGGCGGACTGGAGAGGCTAGCGTGCCTGATGGGACTGGCGGGGCCGCTGAGTAGTCCTCAGTTTGCGCTCCCGGGCCTTCTCCCAATGGGGAGATAAAGAAAGTGACTAGGTTTATGACATGTGAATATTATTCACCCTCAGTTTTTTGTCATAAACCTAGTCACTAAGTCTGGGGGGGGGGAGCCGGGGTCCGCCTTAAAGGGATAGGAGCCCGCTCTACTCAGGCCCCTATCCCAACTACAAAACCACCGTGAACTAATGGTGCTTGCGGTGGGAAAGCGAATCGACGCTCTGGCCCTTCTGCTCCAGCTGCGTGAGCAGCACGTCGCGGACATCGCGGCGGCGGACCTTGCCCATCTGGTCGCGAGGTAGTTCCTCCAGGTGGAAGAATGCGCGCGGCACCTTGTACCGGGTCAGGTTGTCGTAGCAGTGGTCGCGGTAGGCGTCGGAATCCAGTCGGGCGTAGTCAGCAAGGGTGATGGCGGCCACGACCATCTCGGAGCCGTCACTCTTCGGCAGGCCGACGACCGTGGCATCGGTGATGTCCGGGTGGGAGAGCAGTACTTCCTCGACCTCGGCCGGGTAGACATTGAAGCCACCGGTGATGATGACCTCCTTGATGCGGGCAACCAGCTTGATGAAGCCGTCCGACTCCATGACTCCGACATCGCCGGTGCGGTACCAACGGTCGCCAGCGGGAAGCTCAGCAGGCCCATCGGTGAAGGACTTCTCCGTTGCCTCCGGGAGGTTGAGATAACCGGCGAAAACCTGTGGGCCTCGGACGATGACCTCGCCCTCCTCGCCGTCAGCGCGGAGTTTGGTGGGATTTTCGGGGTCAACGATGGCAACCTCGGTGTCGGGGAATGGCAGGCCAACGTAGCCCGGGCGGCGGTTGCCGTCCATCGGGTTGCCGACGATAATCGGTGACGTTTCGGTGAGGCCGTAGCCTTCGACAAGGCGCCCGCCAGTGAGTTTCTCCCACTTCTGCACAAGGGAAACCGGCAGGGTAGCAGCACCGCAGAAGGCGAACTTCACGCCGGAGAGGTCGACATTATCGCGCTCGGCGGCTTCGACAATCTTCTCGTAGAGAGTCGGCACACCAGGCACCCATGTCGGGCGATTGTTCTTCATCACCTTCATAATCAGCGGAATCTCCGGTGCCGGCACCAGCACCAGTTCAGCGCCAATCAGCATGGACAAGTTGGTGACAATGGTCAGGCCGTAGGCATGGAACATCGGCAGAACACCGAGGGAGATCTCCCGCTCCTTGCCAAGGCCCGGCACCCAGGCCTTGCCCTGCAGAATGTTGGCTACCAACCCCTGGTGACTCAACTGCGCGCCCTTTGGCGAGCCCGTGGTGCCAGAGGTGTACATCATCACTGCAGTGTCATCGGCAGTGATGGATTCATCGGCCTGGAGGTCGTGGCCGTCTCCGCCGACGGCGTCGTGAAGCAAAGCGTCAAAACCCATGACCTGCGGTGCGGAGGAGTGCAGCTTAGCGCGGGCGGCGCGGAGTTTCGGCAGCGGGATCGACAGGGCGGTGCGCATGACAAACGGCAGGTCCTGCAGCATATTGACCGCGATGATGGTCTCGAGCGGGGTGTTGTTGCGGAGGTCCTCAAGTACGGGGACGATCTTGTCCCAGCAGATGGCAAAGCGGGCGCCGTGGTCGTTGAATGGGTGGCGCAGTTCGTGGGCGGTGTAGAGGGGGTTGTGCTCTACGGCAACAGCGCCGAGGTGCAGAACTGCCCAGTAGGCGATGACGTGCTGCGGGCAGTTCGGCATGAGCAGTGCCACGCGATCGCCTTTGCGTACGCCAAGTGCGCGCAGGCCGGCGGCAACGCTGCGAACCTTGGCATCCAGCTCGGCGTAGGAGGTGGAGCGACCGAAGAAGGTCAATGCCTTGCGGCGCGGGTGGTTGCTCAGAGTGTGGCGGTAGACGTCTAGGAGGGTGTCGAAGTTGTAGTCGATGTGGGGTGGGGTCCACTCCGGATACAGGTTCAGCCAGGCCTTGGAGGCCGCAGCGTTGGGTGTGGAACCGTGAGCTGGGGCAGAGTCATTTGCAGCGTGTGAGCTGGATGTATCGGCCATGGGATCCTCCTAGGTTTTTGTTTATCGCCTGACTATGTCGTGAGGTGATAATAACCTACGACGTAGTAGGTATCGACCTCTATTGTGCCGTACGTCGCACTGCGATGCCGGAATTCCTATACACGTATTTGAGGTACTCATTTGCGGGGTTGCCCCTGGCGTAGGCACTCTGGGCAGTATGAGCGAAACATTTCCGGCGGCAACGGCGGGCGCAGACGCGGCCACCTCTAACACCCCGGCGTGGCCGAACCGCATCGCGATGATCTCCATGCATACCTCTCCGCTGGAGCAACCGGGCATCGGAGACGCTGGTGGCATGAATGTCTACGTGCTGCGCACATGCGAGGAGCTGGCGCGACGCGGTGTGAAGGTGGATGTTTTCACCCGCGCCACGCGTTCCAGCGATGGGCCGGTGATTCAGGTCAGTGAGAACTTCCGCGTCATCAACATTGTGGCTGGTCCATATGAGGGGTTAGAGAAGTCAGACCTGGCTACGCAGATGCCGGCCTTTGCCGGTGGGGTCATTGAATTCGCCCGCAAACAGGGGATTGAATACGACCTGATCCATTCGCACTACTGGCTCTCTGGCCAAGTGGGGTGGCTGCTGTCGGATTTGCTTGACATTCCGTTTGTGCACACGGCGCACACGCTGGCGGCAGTGAAGAATCTCCATCTGGCGGAGGGAGATACGCCGGAGCCGGAGTCTCGGCGTATCTGTGAGCAGCAGATTGTGGACAATGCGTGCCGGCTCATCGTCAACACCGATGCCGAGGCTAAGCAGCTCGCGGATCTCCACGATGCCGACCCGTGGCGCATCAATGTCGTGCCGCCCGGGGTGGACGTGGAGCTCTTTTCGCCAGGCAGTGATCGTGCCACCGAGCGGTCCCGTCGTGAGTTGGGCATCCCGTTGCACACTAAGGTCATTTTGTTCGTCGGTAGGCTGCAGCGGCTGAAAGGCCCGCAGGTATTGCTGCGGGGTGTCGGTGAGCTCATGCGTCGCCATCCCGCCACTAATGTCCGAGTGATTATCTGCGGTGGACTTTCCGGTTCTGGGCTGCATGCGCCCGACGAATTCACCAATCTCGCCGCGGAAGAGGGGATCGACCACCTGGTCCGGTTCATGCCCCCGCGCCCGCCGCAGGACCTGGCGAAGCTCTACCAGGCCGCAGATATTGTCGCCGTGCCCAGTTACAACGAAACTTTCGGGTTGGTGGCGATGGAGGCTCAGGCCACCGGTACTCCCGTTGTCGCGGCGAATGTCGGCGGACTCTCCATCGCTGTCGACGATGGGGTCAGCGGTTTGCTTGTCGACGGTCACGAGCCCGCAGCCTGGGCCGATGCCCTCGGTCGCCTGGTGGAGGACGACGAGCTACGCATTAAATTGGCCACCCAGGCACGCGAGCACTCCCTGGAGTTTTCCTGGCAAAAGACCGTGGATCGGTTGGCCGATGTCTATCATCGAACCGAACTCCAAAAGGAAAATTGTCCCGGCTCTATCCGGGATGCGGGCGGCTCCCGGTAGGTTTCGTTAGCTTCAGTACCGCCAGAGCCGTAGCCACAAAAGCAGGGAGATGATTCACGATGAGCACGGACATCCAAGTACAGCTGAAATCCCTCGGTGAGCAGCTGGAACGCCTCGGTGTCGAGCATGGTATTGCAGACAATGCCGCCGTGGTGGTCCTGCCTGGTAAGAAGAAGCTCAAGACTGTCGTCGGCCTCATCCCGGCACCGGACTCCCTGCGTGTTGAAGCCTTCGTCTGTCGCGCGGTCGAAGAAAACCACGAGGCCGTTTACAAGTGGTTGCTACAGCGCAACCGTCGTCTGTTCGGCATCGGTTACACCATCGACGCCGCCGGCGACATCTACCTGGTCGGTCAACTGCCCGCTGAGCTTTCCGACGATGACCTCGACCGCCTCCTCGGTCAGCTGCTCGAGACGGCCGATGGGGACTTCAACCAGATCCTCGAACGCGGCTTTGCATCGGCAATTAAGCGCGAGTGGGAGTGGCGGGTTGACCGTGGGGAAAACCTGGCCAATCTGGAGCAGTTCCGCCACATGGTTGAGTAGCCGGGGGTAGCAACCCACATAGCGGGGCAACGAACGGCGGGCTTTCCCGTTTTGGGGCACAATTAGGGGTATGAGCAATGGAAAACTGATTCTTGTCCGTCATGGCCAGAGTGAGTGGAACGCATCCAACCAGTTCACGGGCTGGGTCGACGTTGCACTGACCGACAAGGGCCGCGCTGAGGCAGTACGTGCCGGTGAGATGCTCGTAGAGGCAGGCCTGAAGCCGCAGGTTCTCTACACGTCGCTGCTGCGTCGCGCAATTAACACCGCACACATTGCCCTGGATACCGCTGACCTGTTGTGGATTCCGGTTATCCGTGACTGGCGTCTGAACGAGCGCCACTACGGTGCTCTGCAGGGTCTGAACAAGGCAGAGACCAAGGAGAAGTACGGCGAGGACCAGTTCATGTCCTGGCGTCGCTCCTACGACACTCCGCCGCCGGAGCTGTCGGATGACAGCGAGTTCTCGCAGGCTAATGACCCGCGTTACGCCAACCTGGATGAGGTTCCGCGCACGGAGTGCCTCCTGGACGTCGTGAAGCGTTTCATTCCTTACTTTGAAGAGGAAATCCTGCCGCGTCTGAAGGCCGGTGAGACTGTCATGGTGGCAGCTCACGGTAACTCCCTGCGTGCACTGGTCAAGCACCTGGACAACATCTCGGACGAGGACATTGCCGCTCTGAACATCCCGACCGGTATCCCGCTGGTTTACGACTTTGATGCTGAGGGCAAGGTTTTGAACCCGGGTGGCACCTACCTGGATCCGGAAGCTGCAGCTGCAGGTGCTGCTGCTGTTGCTGCTCAGGGCAACAAGTAAAAATGTAGGTGTTTGATAGGCCGATAAGGGGCGCAGCCAAGTGGGGCTGTGCTCCTTGGTCTATTTAGAGCTAGCTAGCGCACTGATTTTCAGCGCGCGCGGATTGTGAAAAGAGCTTAGGGTAAGACCCGTGTCAAAAATCATTATCGCCGCTCTATTAGGTGCTGCGGTTATGGCAGCTGTGCTGATTCTTGGTGGAGTTGTCTCGGGTGCCTATAACGCCGCTCGGCGTCAGAAGAGCGACGAGGAAAGTTCAATAACCACCATGGCGCAGGTCATGCACCTGGCCATTCAGAAGTCTCCGACGGGTGTGGTGGTCGTTGACATCTCACGTGATTTGATTTTGTCGAACTCCATGGCGCACAAGTTAGGGCTGGTCTATGAGCGCCGCCTCAATGACGTGGGCTGGGAAGCTGCGCTCAAGGTCTTTGACTCGCAGGAGGACCAGGAGCTAACGCTGGTGCTGCCGTCGCGCCGGGCGGGGGCGCCGGACACAATTGTCCGCTGTCAGCTAACTCCGTTGTCACTGGTGGACGACCGTTTTGTGGTGATTTATGCGGCGGATGTCTCCGAACAGGCCCGTATGGAGGCCGCGCGACGTGACTTTGTGGCTAACGTTTCCCACGAGCTCAAGACTCCGGTGGGGGCCATCAGCCTCTTGGTCGAGGCGCTGAATGAAGCTACCGACGACCCGGTTGCCGTGCGTCACTTTAGTGAGAGCCTGACGCAGGAGTCCAAGCGGATGTCGACCATGATTACGGAACTCATCTCGCTGTCGAAGCTGCAGGGGGCAGAGCCGCTGCCGGACATGTCTCCCGTGAAGGTTGAAGAGATTGTCCAAGGAGCTGTGCGTCGTAACCAGATGCTCTCGGAGCAGGCGGGTATTGAAATCACCGTTGACTGTGAGCCGGATTTGGTGGTTGAAGGTGAACGCAGCCTGCTGATCACCGCGGTGTCCAACCTGATTTCAAATGCGATCAACTACTCGCCAGAGGCCACGCCTGTATCTGTGACTGCGGTCAAGGAGGATAACGACACCGTCGCTATCCGCGTCACTGACCGCGGTATCGGCATTTCCCAGGCGAATCAGAAGCGTATCTTCGAGCGCTTCTTCCGTGCGGATAAGGCACGCTCGCGGGCGACAGGCGGTACCGGTCTGGGCTTGGCAATTGTTAAGCACGTCGCAGCGAATCACAAGGGAACCGTGAAGCTGTGGAGTCGGCTGGGCACAGGATCGACCTTCACCATTGAGCTCCCGCTGATGGAAAAGAACGGTTCCGCGTCGAATGATGGCGATGTATCTGCACGTTTGCCAATCGGCCACACCCAGCCTGCGGGTAAAATTGCGGCTAAGAAAAACGCGCAGCGCGGTACGGGCAAAACCCGTGGCAAGGATAAGGATTCCCAGAACAAGGATTCCAAGGAAGGAATGAAGTAATCCGTGACTGAGGTACTTATTGTCGAAGACGAGACGGCTTTGGCGGAGCCGCTTGCGTTTCTGCTGCAGCGCGAAGGATTCGAGGTGCGGATGGCCGCTGACGGCCAGGAAGCACTTGCAGAATTCTCCAAGGCAGAACCGGACATTGTGCTGCTGGACCTCATGCTGCCAGGTATGAGTGGCACCGAGGTCTGCAAAAACATCCGCTTAAAGTCCTCTGTCCCAGTGATTATGGTGACCGCCCGTGACACTGAGATTGACAAGGTCGTCGGCCTCGAAATTGGTGCGGATGACTATGTGACCAAGCCGTATTCCTCTCGGGAACTTATTGCCCGTATCCGGGCTGTGCTGCGCCGCGGTCGCCACGACGACTCCGACGATGTCGAGGATATCTACGAGGAGGTCTTGCGCGGCGGCCCGGTCGTGCTGGACGTCGAGCGCCATGTAGTCACCGTTGACGGCGATGATGTCGCAATGCCGCTCAAGGAATTCGACCTGCTGGAGTACTTGCTGCGCAACCGTGGTCGTGTGCTAACCCGTGGCCAGCTCATCGACCGCGTCTGGGGCTCCGACTACGTCGGCGACACCAAGACGCTGGACGTACACATCAAGCGCCTGCGCTCCAAGATCGAGCGCAATCCTTCCTCGCCGGAGTTCCTGGTCACCGTTCGCGGCTTGGGTTACAAGTTCGAGGACTAGCTCAGCAGACTGCTGCCGACAATCTCCGCCGTCGGTCTGAGAAACCCCGACTTAAACCTCGTCCGGCGCCAGCCCCTCGGCCGCTGCGCGTGTGGCCGGGTGAATCGCCAGCAGTGGGTAGCCACTCGGCCCGAAAGCCTTGGCCGCGCCCGCTATTTCTCGGGCACGGCAGTGCTCCGCCAGAATTTCGTAGCACTCTTCGCCGATGAGCTCTATTAGCTCGGACTTGTGCGTGCGCCACACCGGCTCGCCACCGGTATGTGTGGCCGGCGCGCCCGTGCAGAACCATTCAAAGTCCTCGCCGCCATCGCCCCAGGCACGACGATCGTATTCGGTAATGGTCGTGCGCAGAATCTCCTGGCCGTCCGGGCGTTCCTCCCAGTCCTCCAGTCGGCGCAGCGGCACCTGCCAACACACATCCGGCTTGACCTTTACGGGGTCAATGTCGTTGGCCATCGCCCATTGGTGGATGGCACAGCCCGCACCATTGCGCCATCCGTCACGGTTGGCAAAAATGCAGGCATTCTTCACGACCTTCGTTTTCAGAGCAGGCTCAGGCTCTCCGTTTTCGTCGTCAAGCTCGTCCCACACTAACCACGGTTCCAACGGTTCGGAGGGGTCGGTTTCGTAGGTTTCAAGCCACTTCAGAGTTTGTTCGGGGCGGTTCTGCCACCACTGGGGCTCTGCGGAGTCGCCTTCCATTCGCTTTACGACGTCAATAACCCTCTCGCGGTCTTCTTCGTCGGTGATAAAGGCGCCATGGCCACAGCATCCGACATCCGCGTTCGCGGAGTCGATGCCCTGGCAAGCGGAGGTGCCGAAAGCGCATTGATAGGAGCTCATCAACCAGGTTAGGTCGCAGGTGATGATATGTTCTGGGTCCTCCGGGTGGGCGAACTCGAACCACTCGCGGGGAAAGTCATAGGCGACTTCAGCGGGAGACGGTTGCGGTCCACGACCGGGGCGGGGGTGGGGTTGATTCACACCAATACACCGTAGACCGTCTAACCTACTAAGAGTGAGATTAGGTGTATTAGATGTAGGTAGTAATACCGTCCACTTGGTGATGGTGGACGCCCGCCGGGGCGGACATCCGACTCCGATGAGCGATTCCAAGTCGACGATGAAGCTGGTCGAGTACCTGGATAAGGACAACAACCTGTCCAAGAAGGGCATTGACAAGCTGACGGGCTACGTCGCTGAATCCAAGGAATTGGTTGAGCAGATGAAGTGCGAAGAGATGATTAGCTTCGCCACTTCAGCTGTTCGCGATGCCACGAATGCGGACGAGGTTCTCGCCCACGTTGAGAAAGAAACTGGCATTAAGCTGCAGATTCTCTCCGGTGAGGATGAGGCTCGTCTGACCTTTTTGGCAGTACGGCGCTGGTACGGCTGGTCTGCTGGTCGTCTAATCAACCTGGATATCGGTGGCGGTTCTCTTGAGCTGACGTCGGGTACTGATGAAGATCCGGAGGCCGCGTACTCGCTGCTGCTCGGTGCGGGACGGTTGACCCACGAGTGGTTCGAGACCGATCCGCCGGAGCGCAAGAAGATTGACCTGCTGCGCGATTACATTGATGCTGAGCTCGCTGAGCCAGCTCGTCATCTGCGTACGCTTGGTGAGCCGGACTTGGCTGTCGCCACCTCGAAGACTTTCCGCACTCTCGCTCGCCTGACCGGTGCGGCGCCTTCCGCTGCTGGTCCCCGGGTTAAGCGCACTCTGACTGCCGCTGGTTTGCGCCAGTTGATTGCGTTTATTTCCCGCATGACGGCGGCTGACCGTGCTGAACTTGAGGGTGTTAGTGCGAATCGTTCTCACCAAATTGTCGCAGGTGCTCTCGTTGCAGAGGCTAGTATGCGAGCATTGGGATTAGAGAAGGTCGAGATTTGTCCTTGGGCGCTGCGTGAGGGCATTATCTTCCGACGACTGGACAGTGACCTATACGGAAAGGGTTGAGATGAGCGAGGAAAAGCTCACCGTTGCCGAACTGCTGGCGCGGCGGCAGAAGGAGGGAGCCCCCTCTGAACCACCGCGGCGCCGCCGTCGACGCAGCCTTGAAGAAGGCGGTGTGTCTGTTCAGGAGCTCACCGGCTCAATCCCTCGTGTAAAGGCCGACGAACCGCGACGTGGTGCTCACGCTCTTTCCAACGCAGACGACGATCAGACGACTACGAGTGATTTGCTTGCCGACGAAGCTGCGGCCAACGCCGCCGAAGAAGCGCAGGCAACCGAACCGGAGGTAGAAGCTCCGGAGCACTCGGAGGCTGTCGCTGAGCCAGTGGTAGTTGCTGAAGGGGCGGATTCGTCGGAGCATGAGGTTCAAGCTGAGGCCGAGGCTGAAGCTGCTGATCAGGAAGAAGAGGAGTCGGAATTAGCTGAGGCTGACGCCGAAGTAGCTGACGCCGAGGTCGCTGAGGCCGAAGCTGACGAGGTTGCCGAAGTTGCTGAAGAACCGGTTGCACCGGTTGCACCGGTTGCACCGGCAGCTCCGCAGCAGGAGCAAGCCGCGCAGAGCACACCAACTGCGCAGCCAGCAGCCCCTGCGGTGCCATTGGCAATTCCGATGGAACCCCGTCCGGTCATGGTCAACTCCGAGCGTTCGGAGATTACCTACACCTTCACCGAACTGCGTGACATGGCAGACGAGTCGCAGCAGCTTGGGGAGCCGGGGCCAGTCGCTCGTGCGGTACTCACCGGTTCCAACGCTTACGACGACCGTCCGACTGCCTCCATTCCGGTTGTCCAGGACAATGTCGACGAAGAGTCCGAGGCATCCGCTGAATCGGATGACGTCGACGGTGAACAATTTGCTGAGGCTGAAGCTGCTCAGGAAACCGCTACCTTCGAGGCTGCCGACGCTGACGCCGATACCGGTGCCGCTTCCAAGGCGGCAGTGGCAGCCGCTGTCGCTCCTGAAGTTGCACAGGCAGAAGACGCACAGGCCGATATCGAGCAGGCCGAGGACGCCCCCACTGAGGCTGCACAGGTCGAGACCACACCGACCCAGGCCGCAGCTGACGAGAAGCAGGCGGAGCCCCGGGACGTCGTTAAGCGTGAAGAATCCAAGAGCTCCAAGGGCAAGGCCGTCGCGCGCGATGGCTACGCCGAGGACAATTCCCTCTCGGTGCCGTTGCTGCTAATCCAGGTCTTCGTGGGTCTGATTGCTGGTGCATTGGTGTTCCTGGGCTTCACCATGGCCTGGTCGTCGCTGCCAAAGATTGTGGTTGTCATCATGGCTCTCGTGGTCGCTGGTGGCTTCGCGGGAATGGCGAACTACCTGCGCCGTGAGAAGGACAAACTGACACCGATTCTCGCAGGACTTGTCGGTTTGGCGCTGACATTTGGCCCCTGGATTCTCTTCCAGTTGTAGTGGGGTCAACAGAATAATCATCACCTGATGCAGGGGTCGGAAGCGTAGTTTTCCGGTCCCTGCATTCGCATGTGTGGGCCAGTTTTGGCACACTTAGCGTCCATGACAAGAATTGCTGTAATTGGTGGCGGAAAGATTGGTAGCGCACTCGTCGGTGGTCTCATCGACGGTGGTGTCTCGCCCTCCTCGATTTATGTGGTGGGGCGCACCAAGGAGAGCCTGGCCGGTCTGAAGGAGACCTACGGCATTGTCGATGCCGACGACCCAGTAGGGGCCGTCGACGGTGCCGACGTGGTGTTCTTGTGCGTAAAACCGTACTTGATTATCGACATGCTCGAGCAGATTGCCGACGTGCTCGATGACTCTGAGGTCGACACCATTGTGGTGTCGATGGCGGCTGGCATCACGCTGGACAAGATGGAAAGCGTCTGTGCTGTCGGTACTCCGGTGATCCGCGTCATGCCGAATACCCCGATGCTGGTGGGCAAGGGGGTCTGTGCAGTCGCGCCGGGCCGCTTTGTCACGGAGAGCCAGACCGACGAGGTTGTCGAACTGTTGAAGAAGGTCGGCAGCGTTGAGGTTGTCGATGAGTCGCTGATGTCTGCAGTCACTGCAGTCTCGGGCTCCGGTCCGGCTTACTTCTTCCAGTTCGTCGAGGCGATGACCGACGCGGGTGTGAATCTGGGCCTCAAGCGTGATCAGGCTAAGCGTCTGGCGTCGGCTACGGCTGCTGGTGCAGCCGAGATGATGATGCAGGAAGGCGCGGACCCGACTGCGTTGCGTGCCGATGTCACCTCTCCGGGCGGTACAACCGCTGCGGCCACCCGAGTTTTCGAGGAAGAAGGCATTCGTCGCGCGGTGCATCGTGCGCTGCAGGCTTGCTATGACAAGGCCAACGAGATGGGTAAATAAGCATTTCGCCGAGTAGAGGCGGGTGTACAAGTAACCCCAATATTTGGGGCATTGGAAATGGTCAGCGGCAGTAGCTAATCCGATACGCAGGGACGATGGGTTAGTCACAACTGTCACACCATTCGCCAATGCCCCTATTTTTTATCAAAAATCGCACCGGCACCTTGCCTACCGGTAGGATATGAAAAGCACGTGCGTGTCACGATTTTCTGCAGGAGGGGAAGCCTGCAGCGCGTCGCGTGCGCTGAAGGGAATATTTACTAATGCAGAATGCAGATAAAGGCACCTTTCTGACCGTTGCAGAAGTTGCTGACATCATGCGCGTATCCAAGATGACCGTCTACCGCCTGGTTCACGCTGGCGAGCTGCCGGCAGTGCGCGTTGGCCGTTCTTTCCGCGTCCATGAGTCCGCAGTCAAGGAATACCTGGACTCCTCCTTCTACAACGCGGGTTAATTTTTTCTGCCTTTAAGCGGGGCTGTTTGACCTGAACGCATATGTCCCCGCTATGATTAATCCGATTAGTACATGGTGCTGTGCTGCGCCCCTGTTTCCTATCGTCTTCAAGTCATGAAGTATCTAGCTGTGAAGGCGGAAGGAAAAAGGGCGTGACATCTCGGCGGTTGTAAGGCCGCATTGAGTACGCCGCCATTGTGCAAGAAAAGAAATTTCCGTCAACGAATAGCGAGGTCGAGCCGATGGGTTCCGTCATTAAGAAGCGTCGCAAGCGCATGTCGAAGAAGAAGCACCGCAAGATGCTTCGCCGTACCCGCGTGCAGCGTCGTAAGCTCGGCAAGTAAGCCAGCATTCCTGCCGTTATCGCAGGAGCGCGCGTGCTGCGTCGCGTACACGTTTTAAAAGCAGAACCCGCCCGGTCTCGTTGAGATAGGGCGGGTTTTGTCGTTGGGGGCTAATCACGGGCTGCCGATTACGGGCTGCAAATGTGAAACTGTAGGAGTTTATGACACTTTCATGCCATTTTTCGAGCCATTTTTGTCATAAACGCAGTCACTAACTCTCGAGTGCGCCTAGCAGCGTTTAACTTTCCTTGTTCGCGTCCCACAGTCGCTTGCCGACGAGTCCCGCGCCCCCGACAGCTCCTGCCAGCAGTGCTCCGATCGAGAGCCACCGCATCGTGGCGAAGGTTGCGGAGCGAAAGTGGCGATAGTCGTAGATAGTCCACCCCATCTTCTGGGCGTAATTCCGCAACTTGCGGTCCGGGTTGATGGCCACGGCGGTGCCCACCATGGACAGCATGGGAATGTCGTTGGCGGAATCTGAGTATGCCGTGCAGCGAGACATGTCCAACCCGGAAGAGGCTGCCAGAGCTGCCACCGCGTGCTTCTTACCCGGGCCGTGGAGAATATCGCCTACCAGGCGGCCAGTGAACTTGCCATCTTTGACCTCGGCGACCGTGCCAAGGGCGCCGGTCAGTCCGATGTGCTTAGCGATAACCTGGGCCAGCTGCACCGGGGTGGCGGTGACCAGCCAGACCTCTTGGCCAGCCTGGATATGTAGTTCCGCCAGATCGCGGGTGCCCTGGTAAACGCGGTCGCTGATCTTTTCTTCAAAGATTTCTTCGCCGAGTTTGACCATTTCATTCACATCGTGGCCGGCGAAAAACTCCAATGCCTGTTCACGGGCCTTAGCTACGTCGGCAGCGTTTTCCGCGCCTGAGATTCGGAATTTCAGCTGCTTCCAAATCATGCCGGCCAAATCACGCTTCTTGATGAAGCCGCGCTCGACCAAACCCATGGCAAAGAGGAAGATTGATGCGCCTTGGACAAGCGTGTTGTCCACATCGAAGAAAGCGGCTGCGCCCTGATCGCGTTCGACACCTGGAATGGGCTGCGAGAGCACACGGGCACCGCCAGCGGCATCTTCGGCACCAGCTACACTGCGAAATCCCGTAGCCAGTTCTTCGCCGCCGACGTCGTAGACTTCGCCGAGAGCTTCCAGTGCATTGGCAGCCGCTGCAGCACCAGCTTCCTCCTGTGCTTCGTCATTGAGCGGAGCGAGAACTACCTGCTCGAGGAAGTTGCGGACGTTACCCTGCGAGGACGCAAGGTCACCCAGCATGTCGATGGGGAAGGGGGAGCGGTTGTCGGCACTGAACTCACTCACGGCACGAAAATCTCTTTCCACGGTGTATGCAACCGACATCCGTTATCGGAAGCTCTTGTTGAATAGTATCCGGTCTTTAGGCAAAGCTGCGCGCTGAGATTCAAGGAGCGGATGGGGCAAGGATAAGAAGAGTCACTTTTGCAGGGGAAGTGTGGGGAGGGGGACGTCGTAAAGCGAAACAGTCGACCTTTAGACTGGCCGTTATGGTGACTGTGACGGTGATGAGTAGGAAGACGTGCGGTTCGTGCGCCCGAGTGATTGCGCAGATTGAGCCGCTAGTTCGGGACCAAAATGCGCAGTTCCAGGTGGAAGACGTCGATACCGATCCGAACTTGGCCATGGAATTTGGCGATCGCGTGCCGGTGATTTTGGTCAATGATGAGGAAATCGCTTGCTGGGAAATCGATGATGATGAACTCCTGGAAGCGATAGCGGAGGCCGAATAAGTTCGGGAGACAACTCTGCCGAACTGCTAGGAGCTGCGGAGACATGGCAGAATGTGGAGTAGCGGCAAAGAAGTAGGGGAGTGCTGCGAACATCGAGGTAGAGACTAAGTAAAGTATGCCTTTGTTGTGACGAGATGGCAGAGTTGTCTAGCGTTAACAGTCATAGCTGTGTGAAAAAGCCCGTAGCGGGGCCTGTGAAGGAGCAATAGAGCGGTGATTGAGCGGTGAGTGTGCTTCTCGTCGGAATGTCGTACCGGTCTGCACCGGTGACCCTTCTTGAAAAGGTCTCCGTCGGTGAAACTGAGCGAGAGGCCATTTTGGCTCGGCTGGTCGCGGATGAAGCGATCAGCGAAGCGATGCTGTTGTCGACCTGTAACCGCGTTGAGTACTACGTGGTGGCCAACGGCTTCCACTCTGGCCTATCGGCCGTGGTCCGTGAAATTGTCGGTCGTACTGGGCTCGAACTCGATGAACTGACACCGCACCTCTATGTGCGGTACGCACAGGCCGCAGCGGAGCATGCCTTCTCGGTGTGTGCTGGTCTTGACTCGATGGTGCTGGGGGAACAGCAGATTATCGGTCAGCTTCGCAATGCTTACCAGGAAGCGGACGAAGCCGGCACCGTCGGTCGCATGCTGCATGACTTGGCGCAGAAGGCGCTGCACACAGGCAAGCGAGTCCACAGCGAAACACTGATTGATAATGCGGGCGCATCGATGGTCTCCGTGGCCATCGACGAGGCGATTGCTGCGCTGCATCCTGGGTTCAACTCTGGTGTTGACGTCGCTGAGGGTACCGATATTCTGGCCGGACGTTCGGCCCTTATCCTCGGCGCCGGTGCGATGAGTTCGCTGGCCGCCAGTTACCTGGGGCGCTGCGGCATTGATCGTCTGATTATTGCCAACCGCACCGTTGACCGGGCGCAGAACCTGGCTAACCACTCGATCGAAGCGGGCATCCCCGCTACTGCTATTGCGTTGCATGATTTCGCTGATGTCCTCGATGATGTGGACATTCTCGTCAGTGCCACCGGAGCCATGACTCCAGTGGTCTCAGCTGCAGATGTTGTCGACCACGGCCCGCTCGCCATCGTCGATTTGTCTATGCCTCGCGACGTCGCGGAGGATGTCTCCGGGCTTGAGGGGATCGCACTCTTCAACATCGAATTGCTGCAGATGACTCGCACGGAGGTTCCGGGTCGTGATGATGAGGCTGCAGCGCGCGACATTGTGGCCGAAGAGTTGGAGTCCTACCTCACGGCGCAGCGCGCAAGCGAGGTAGCACCGACTGTTCGCGCTCTGCGTGAGCGCGCGGCGGATGTGGCGGCGGCTGAGCTCGCTCGCCTGGAGGCGAAGACACCGGGTCTTACTCAAAAGGAACGTCGCGAGGTCGAGTCCACGGTTCGCCGCGTCGTCGATAAGCTCTTGCACGCGCCAACGGTTCAGGTCAAGAAGCTTTCTAGCCAGCAGGGTGGTGGCAACTACGCGCTTGCCCTGCAGAAGCTCTTCGACCTGCCCCTATCCACCCCCTCTGGCCTGTATGCTGACACCGATATCCCCGCAGATCTCATGGTAGAGGGCCGAATTGGGCGGATGCAGGGATTTGAGCAGTATGGTCTTGACAGTAGTGCCATCATTGAAGGCGTTGCTGAAACCACCAAAAATTAACACCCGGAGGGAAACATGCCTGACCCAGCGACTATTCGTATCGGTACCAGGGGCTCGGAACTGGCCACGACACAGGCCGGTCACGTCCGTGATGCACTGATTGAGCTGGGACAGCCTGCAGAGCTGGTGATTGTAAAGACCGCCGGTGACCATAACCGCCACGACCCGGTGGAAAAGATTGGCATCGGTGTCTTCACCCAGGCGCTGCGTCATGCACTCCGCGAGGGGGTGTGCGACATTATCGTGCACTCGTTTAAGGACCTGCCGACCCTGCCGGAAGACGACATGATGGTCGCAGCCGTGCCGGAGCGCGTCGATCCGCGAGAAGCGCTGATTTCCCGCGATGCCACGCCGCTGATGGACCTGCCTGAGGGGGCTCGTGTGGGTACCTCCGCGCCGCGTCGTGTCTCTCAGTTGCGTGCGCTGCGCTCCGACCTGGAACTTGTACCACTGCGTGGAAACATCGAAACCCGCATGG
Organism: Corynebacterium sp. HMSC14B06; assembly: GCF_001807075.1. Lineage (NCBI taxonomy): Bacteria > Bacillati > Actinomycetota > Actinomycetes > Mycobacteriales > Corynebacteriaceae > Corynebacterium > Corynebacterium sp. HMSC14B06. Next base: position 89,827 of record NZ_KV787359.1, read on the forward strand.
GGCGCGTCTCTGAGGACTTGGACGCTGTCATTCTGGCTCGCGCTGGGCTGGAGCGCACGGGTCGCCTCGGAGAGATTGCGGAATCCCTGGACGTGGACGTCCTCATACCGGCCCCGGCTCAGGGCGCCCTGGCGCTGGAGTGCCGCACTGCTGACCGCGAAATTGTGGATATTCTGCGCAAGATTGACCACCCGGTGTCCCATGCCCGCGCTGTCGCTGAGCGCGCGGTACTCAATGAGCTGGAAGCGGGCTGTACCGCTCCGGTCGCGGCCTACTCAACCGTGAGCGACAGTGGTGAACTCACCCTGCAGGCGGGGGTGTTCGCACTCGACGGTTCGCGTCAGTTGCTCGAGACCGCTACCGCAAACGTGGATAAGGCCGATGAGCTTGGCCGGAAGGTTGCGGCGGCCCTGCTCGAACGGGGTGCTCATGAGGTAATGGGCGATACCCTGCGGGAATCTCAAAAGTAGCCGGTTAGTTAATTTGGCTCAAACCCTTTATGCTAATAGGCCTGTATGCATGCCGTTGGGATAAGGGTTTCCTTCGTGTGCTCGCATGTGAGATTCAGGTGTCCACCTGCCCCTCACATGCGTTGGCGCATGTCCGCTTTCTTCCTTAGAGACTCATCGGCACGAAAAGTGAACAACCAATAGAAAAGAAATCACTCCGCAACGATGAACACCTCCCTCCCCTCAGCAACGGGACGCATCCTGTTCGTCGGCGCTGGTCCTGGAAATCCCGACCTGCTGACGCTTCGCGCCCGTGAGATTCTCGCAGACACCGCTATCGCCTACGTCGACGCCGATGTCATGCCGGGGGTTCGAGAGCTCGTCGCAACCGATGTGCCTGTTCCTCCCGAGCTGCTGAAGGAAGCCGAGGAAGAGTATGAGCGCATGTGCGCCGCAGCCAAGGCCAAGGGGTCTCGTCGTAAGCCGCCGCGTCCGGCACCACCGACCGCCGCAGATTTGCGCACGCCTATCGACGATCCCAAGAAGATGGCCAACCTGCTCGTCGAAGAAGCCGCTAAAGGCAATGACGTGGTGCGTTTGGTGGCAGGCAATCCGCTGACCAACGATTCGCTGCTGGCCGAAATCAACGACGTCTCGCACGCCGATGTTGAGTTCCAGATTGTCCCTGGCATGTCCGTGCCCTCCACCGTCCCGGCATTTGCCGGTATCGCGTTGGGCTCGACGTACACGGAGACCGATCTCGGTCGCGCCGATGTGGACTGGGACGAGCTGGCCCAGGCACCGCAGCCGCTGGTACTGCAGGCCGTGCAGGACGACCTGTCCGCCATTGCAACTGAGCTCGGCGAACGCGGCCTGCCGTCGTCGTTGCCGGTGTCGGTGACTGTCAACGGTACGACTCGTCTGCAGCGCACCTACGACGTCACGCTGGGCACCTTGGCGCAGCTCTCGGGTGACCTGACCGGTCCGCTGGTGGTCACGCTTGGCAAGGGTGTGGACAATCGTTCGAAGTACTCATGGTGGGAAAACCGCGCTCTCTACGGATGGAAGGTGCTGGTCCCACGTGCCAAGGCGCAGGCAGGCCCGATGAGTGCCCGTCTCGTTGCGCACGGCGCCATCCCGATTGAGGTCCCGACCATCTCAATCGAGCCACCGCGCAGCCCGGCGCAGATGGAACGCGCCATCAAGGGGCTTGTCGACGGCCGTTACCAGTGGGTTGTCTTCACTTCCGTCAACGCCGTCACCGCAGTGTGGGAGAAGTTCCAGGAATTCGGCTTGGACGCGCGCTCCTTCGCTGGGGTCCGCATCGCAGCCGTCGGCCATCGCACTGCCGCTGCCATCCGCGATCTCGGCATCACTCCGGAGCTGCTTCCGGATGACACTCGTCAAAATGCCGCGGGCATTGTCGACGTGTTCCCGGAGTACATCGAGGATCTCGATCCGGTCAACCGCGTGCTGCTGCCGCGCGCCGATATCGGCACTGACGTGCTTGTCGACGGTCTGATTGATCTGGGCTGGGAAGTTGATGATGTGGTCGCTTACCGTACCGTGCGGGCAGCGCCACCGAGTGCGGATATCCGCGACATGATTAAGTCCGGTGGCTTCGACGCAGTGTGCTTTACCTCGGGGTCGACGGTGAAGAACCTGGTCGGTATCGCGGGTAAGCCGCATGCTCGCACCATCATTGCCTGCATCGGGCCGATGGCCGCAGCCACGGCTCGCGAGTACGGCCTGCGGGTAGATGTCGTGCCGGAGCGCGCAAGCATCCCGGAGCTGGTGGATGCGCTGGCAGAGCATGTTGCGCAACTGCGGGCGGCAGGGCAGCTGCCACCACCGCGCAAGAAGCGTCGTCGTTCGCGTAAAACCAAGGACTGAGCAGGGGCGTACCGGAGCGAGTTCGCGTTTTGATTAAGGTTGTCTTTATGACTACATCTGGAGCTTCTGAATCATCCCGCGAAATCGATCTCGAACAGTTTGGATTTCCTCTCCCGATTCGTCGCCCACGCAGGCTGCGCACCAACCCGGTGATGCGTGCGATGACGGCGGAGACGACACTGACTCCGAAAAATCTCATCCTGCCCATGTTTGTTGCAGATGGTATTGATGAGCCGAAGCCCATCAGCTCCCTGCCCGGGGTAGTGCAGCATACCGAGGACTCCCTGGTAGAAGCTGTGCGCGAGGCTGTTGAGGCAGGTATCTCGGCAGTTGACCTCTTCGGTGTCCCGCTGGATGCGGACAAGGACGGCGAGGGCTCTGAGTCCTGGAATCCGGAGGGCGTACTCAACCGTGCCCTGCGTCGTCTCCGCGACGAGTTCGGGAATGACATTTTGATCATGGCCGACACCTGCCTGGATGAGTTCACTGACCACGGCCACTGTGGTGTGCTGGGCACGGATCGCTTCGGCAACACGGTCGTTGAGAATGACCGCACGCTGATTAACTACATCAAGATGGCCGTTGCGCAGGCCGACGCCGGTGCCCATATCGTGTCCCCTTCGGGCATGATGGACGGCCAGATTGCCGCAATTCGCGAGGGCTTGGATGCCGCTGGCCATGAGGATGTCTCCATCATGGCGTACTCGGCAAAGTACGCCTCCGCCTTCTACGGTCCATTCCGTGAAGCTGTGGGCAGCTCGCTGCAGGGTGATCGCCGTACCTACCAGCAGGATCCTGCAAACCGTCGTGAGTCCCTGCTTGAAGTGCAGCTCGACGTTGACGAAGGTGCGGACATGGTGATGGTCAAGCCGGCCATGAGCTACCTGGATATTCTGCGCGAGGTCGCGGATATGTCGCCGGTGCCGGTTGCCGCCTACCAGGTCTCTGGTGAGTACGCGATGATTCACGCCGCTGCCGCCAACGGGTGGATTGACCTGGATGCTGCGATGATGGAGGCAGTACTGAGCATTCGCCGTGCCGGTGCGGAGCAGATTTTGACGTACGCAGCGGTGGACTTGGCGAAGAAGCTGCGCGCCCAGTTCTAATTCGCTCGGGTGAACGTGCAGTAGCAAATATCGAGAAGTGGACGGATGACTAAAGAAGAGAAGAAGCCCGCAATTCCCGAGCAGGTCGAGGGAGCTAGGCAGGCGTGGCGGGTTACGGCCGTGTTGCAGCTGCTCGTCGCTGCGGTAGCTACGGTGACCTACTGGCTGCATCCGGAAATGCTGATGAGCCCCTCAACCGCTAAGGAGAATTTCCCGGGTTTCAGCGAGGGCCAGATTGATGCTGCCATGAAGGCGACTATCGTTATCGCGTTCTTTTTCGCAGTGGGGCTTTGCATCGCGTTCTTCGCCATTATCGAGCGAATGCGCAAGGGGAGCGAAGGTGCTCGCACCGTGCTGGTTATCGGCTCGCTTTACCTGGCACTGTCGGCGCTGATGTCCTTCTTCTCTTCTACGGCTTCAGAATCGGGAGTGCCGGCATCCCTCGTTCTTATCAGCGGAATTGTGCGAATCGCCTCGGCCACTGCCGCGGTAGCGGGTCTAGTGCTCGCCGCTTCGAAGGAATCCAAGGACTACTTCGATCATCAGCGCCCGTCGAAACCGTGGACCCCGTCCGCTCCGGAATCGCATCTGCCGAGAGCGTCGAAGCATGGCGCTGATCCAAAGCGGCAACAGCAGCTGGGCCAGTCACAGCCCAAGCAATCCAAGCAGCCTGAGGAGTCCAAGCGATGATGTCCCTGCCGAGTCGGCCCTGGCAGTGGGTGCTCTTCGTCGCGCTCATCGCCCAGATTGTCCTGAGCTTGATACTGGTCACCGGCGACTACTCGCAGGCTCCCGCCGCCGTTGGCCGCGATATCTACATCGTCGCCGGTGTGACGCTGGTCTGCTCGCTTATTGGTAGCGGCTGCTTGCCGACGGCCACTGAGTTCAAACTCTCCCGGAACTGCCTGCTCATCATGGTGATTATCACGGCTCTCGCCATGTTCTTTGCCGTTATGGCCGGCGCGCTGACTGTATGGGTTATCGTGCCCAGCCTGGCAATGGCGTGTGGACTACTGTTGCTCTATCGTGAATTAGCGCTCACGCGCGCCAACCAGCCACAGGATTAGACGGAAAGTTTCAAAGGCTATGAGTGACACCGGTGAGTTTGATTTCTCTCTGGACAATCGCGTTGAACAAGCGATTGTGGATGCCAAGGTCGCTGCTCGTAAGGCATTGCCACGAAGCCGTCAGGACATCGACGAAGAAAGTGCCCATCAGCGGCTTGCACACCGCAGGGGCCAGTCCAACACAGCTTTCGCACTCATCCTGGAAAACTTGGAAAACGCCGAGAGCGCTGAGCGTGCTGAGCATGTTTTGGAATCCTTTCCAGATGTGACGGCCTCTGTGGTCTACAAGCCCGGACGCGCGTGGATTACCGCGCCCGATACCATCGATCCGAATCAGTTCATCGAAGCTCTCCGCGAAATTGGGGTCGAGTCGTACCTCACGCGCAGTACGCTACGGCGTCGTGCAACTCGGCTGGATGTGTCACAACATCGCCGTCCCGCTGTTCCGGTTGCCGCTCAACAGAATGAGGAGGAGCGCATTCGCCGTCGTGAAGCGGCCTTGCGCCGAAGCGGCGGTGGCGCGGAAGTACTGTTCACGGCGCGTGAACTGGTGACCAAGCAACGCTTTTGGGGAAGTCTGTTCCTATCGATTCCGGTGCTGGTGACGTCGTTGAACGTCAACTGGCAGTTCCCGGGTTGGCAGTGGATGTGTCTTGTGCTGACCACGATTGTGGTGTGGTGGGGTGGTTGGCCGTTCCACCGGGCAATGGCGGCGTCCCTGCGTCGGCGGATGTCGGCGCTGGATGGGGCGAGCTCCATTGCCATCCTGCTGGCGTGGCTGTGGTCGCTAGCGCAGCTTATCTTTGGTCCCGCGGGACAGATTGGATATACCACTGCGCCCACGTGGTTTGCTTTCAACTACCGGGAAAGCGCCTCGGCAGAGGTGTTTTTCGACGTTGCGTGCGGCCTGACTGTGCTGTTGCTAACAGGTCGCATGTTTACGCGCTACAACAAGGTGCGTACTGGACAAATCTTGCGCAACCTGCGCATTCCAGCTGAGCGAAACGTGACAGTCGTGCGCAAGAGCGCTAAATCCGCGGAGCCGAAACGGGTGGAGGTGACGGTCGCGGAGCTCAATATCGGTGATGACATCGTGGTTCCACCGCACTCGGTGATTCCGGTTGATGGCTCAGTCATCGGTGGTGCGTCCACGATGGATGCGCAGCTACTCGGTATCGGCGTTGAACCACAGAAGGTCAAGGTCAATTCCAAGGTTTGGGCCGGCGCAATCAACCTGGATTCGGAGCTCAAGGTGCGTGTGGAGCGCACTGGTTTCAAGACCCGGGCGTCATCGATAGCACGTTGGCTGCGTCAAGCGGTTCGAGAAGAAACGGTGATGCACCAGACCGCAGTGCACTCGGCATCAGAGCTGGTGCCATGGACGCTGTCGTTGGCGGGCGTGGCTTTTTGCGGTTGGTGGCTGGCGACGGGCACGATGAGCGGTGCCCTCGCGGTGGCGCTGGCTATGCTCTCGGGCATCGCGCCGGTGGCATTGGCAATGTCTACGTCGACCGTGCAGCGCATCGGGATTCTGGCCGGTGCTAGTAACGGAATCTTGATTCGTGGCAATGAGACTTTCCGAAAGCTGGCCGCTGCTGATGTGGTGATTTTTAACCGAGTTGGAACGCTGACCGAGGGTGACACCCACGTGCTCGGTGTCGCCGCTGAGCGCAATGAAAATCCGGATCTGGTTCTGCGTGTGGCGGGCGCTCTCATGATGGAGAGCAACCACCCGGCATCAGCGGCAATCGTGCGCGCGTGCCGTGTATCCCGCGACGCCGGTTCCGGCGGTGGTGAGGTGCCGCACTGGATTGAGACTGTACACGTCGCAATTGCGGAAGACGGTGCGTTCGTTGGCCAGGTAGAGATCCCGGTAAAGGACTCGGACGACAAGTTGGAGATGCGCTTTGTTGAGGGGCGTGTTTGGCGTCCGCGTGATCTCACTGCACTCAGCGAGAAAATGGCCGTGGCTGCGCTCAGTGGCGGTACTCCGATGGTGGTGTCGTGGCGTGGCAAGGTCCGTGGTGTCATCACCATTGGTGAGGACATTAAGCCCGATGCGGTCGAGAGCATCGACCAGCTTGAAGATATGGGCGTGGACACCATGATGATCACGCGAGATCCGTATCCAGTAGCCCGTCGTTTTGCTGACCGGCTGAATATCTCACGAGTATTCGCGGGCATCATTGCCTCCCGCAAGGCCATTGCGGTGCGTTCGGTCCACAGTGACGGCGAGACTGTCGTGATGGTTGGCGACAAGGACATCCGGGACTCTCTGCGTGCCGCTGACGTGGGTGTTTTGATGGACAACACCGAAGGCAATCAGAATCTTGATGTTGATTACGCCGATGTCGTGGCACTGCGTAACAACGTGTTGTCGATTCCGGAGGCCATTGAAATCGCACGTGCTGTGGTGCGGATGATGGACTCCAACATCTACTTTGCGTGGTTCTACAACGTTGCGGTCATCCTGCTGGGTATGACCGGTATGATTCACCCGCTGCTGGCATCGCTTTTGATGATTTTCTCCAGCTTGTGGATCGACTGGCGATCCCGTCGAGTGTCCTCTCGCCGCAAGCATCTATTCAGGGTGAAGCTGGGACGTTGGTAGGGCAGGGTAGCCCTTCATCCGAGTGGCCGTCTACGATGGTCACCGTGACTCAAGACATTAATGCTCCTCATGTTCCAGAAAACGTTGAGCTCACCGATCGTTCGGCAGAGTTCTTTACGCAGGCTCAGGCAGTGACGCCGGGTGGCGTGAACTCGCCGGTCCGCGCCTTCGGTTCCGTCGGTGGCACCCCACGTTTCATTGACCACGCCGCGGGCTCTCGTCTCGTGGATGTTGATGGCAACGAATATGTGGACTTGGTCTGCTCGTGGGGTCCAATGATTCTGGGCCACGCGCACCCGGCAGTGGTGGAGGCCGTTCAGAGCGCCGCCACTCGCGGTTTGTCTTTCGGCGCTCCGACGACGGCTGAGACCGACCTGGCTCGTCACATCGTTGAGCGCACGTCGGTAGATGAGGTGCGTCTGGTCAACTCCGGCACTGAGGCCACTATGTCCGCAGTACGCCTGGCTCGCGGTTTCACTGGCCGTTCCAAGATCATCAAGTTCGCCGGCTGCTACCACGGTCACGTGGACGCGCTGCTGGCATCGGCCGGTTCCGGTGTCGCTACTTTTGGTCTGCCGGATTCGCCGGGTGTCACCGGTGCATCGGCTGCCGACACCATTGTTGTTCCTTATAACGACATTGAGGCCGTCAAGGCCGCATTCGCTGAGAACCCGGGCGAGATTGCCTGTGTCATCACTGAGGCGGCAGCGGGCAACATGGGTACCGTCGCACCGCAGGACAACTTCAACGCGAAGTTGAAGGAAGTCTGCCACGCAGACGGCGCACTGCTGATTCTCGATGAGGTCATGACTGGCTTCCGCGCTTCCTACAACGGCTGGTACGGCATTGATGGTGTGGCCGGTGACCTGACCACCTTCGGCAAGGTCGTCTCCGGTGGTCTGCCGGCAGCTGCCTTCGGTGGTCGCCGCGACGTCATGGAGTACTTGGCTCCGAACGGTCCGGTGTACCAGGCAGGCACACTCTCCGGTAACCCGGTCGCTATGGCAGCTGGACTGGCCAACCTGGAAAATGCCACGAAGGATGTCTATGACACCGTCGCAGCCAACGCAGATCGCCTGGCCACGATTCTGTCCGACGCCCTGACCAAGCAGGGCGTGGCCCACCACATTCAGCGTGCGGGCACGATGCTCTCGCCACGCTTCGCTGAGGGCGAGGGCCATAACTTTGAGCAGATGCAGGCAGCGGATACTTTCCGCTACCCGGCTTTCTTCCACGCCCTACTGGCCAATGGTGTCTACCCGCCGGCTTCTTGCTACGAGACCTGGTTCGTCTCCGCTGCGCTGACCGACGCCGACTTCGAAATCATCGAGCGTGCAGCAGCCCGCGCGGCCGAGGCGGCGGCAGCCGCCAAGCCGGAGTAGGTGACACGTGTCGAACAAGACCAATTCGCAGGCCGAGCAGCAGGCAGCACAGCAGGAATCGCAGCCGACACCGCCGGAAAACCAGGCGTCTAAGCGTGCAACAAAGCACGCCAAGACCACGGTCGTACATCTCGTCCGCCACGGCGAGGTTTATAACCCGGATAAGATTCTCTACGGTCGCCTGCCCGGCTGGCACCTGTCTGAGCGCGGTCAGCGTCAGGCAGCGGCCACGGCCGCGTCCTTCGAAGGCCACGACATCCGCTACTTCGCCTGCTCTCCGCTGCAGCGCACGCAGGAAACCTCACGGCCCTTCACCGAGGTAATCGGCATGAAGCCGACCCTGGATGAAGATTTGCTGGAGGCTGGCAACTCCTTTGAGGGTTTGCACATCAAGGGCATTGACTCCGCACTGTGGAATCCGAAGTACTGGCCACGACTGCGTCGTCCGAGCGTGCCCAGCTGGGGCGAGCCCTACGAGGAGATCGCGGACCGTATGTTCCACGCCATCGAGCGAGCCCGCGAGGCCGCCGAGGGAGCGGAAGCGGTGCTGGTGACACACCAGCTGTGCATCATTGCAGCTCAGCGTCGTGCGCGGTACTTGAAGCTCGCCCACAACCCGGCAACTAGGCAGTGCGATCTGGCCAGCGTGACCTCCTTGGTCTTCGTCGGCGACACCATTGTCGACGTGCGCTACAGTGAACCGGCCGGTCACCTGTAAGGTGAATAAATAGTTTTGTTGAAGTTTCACTGACCCCCGGAAGGTGGCACCCCAAGTGGCCAAGGTCTCATCGTCCCGAATTGCAGCAACGCTAGCGGCAGCAACTCTGTCTCTGTCGCTCGCAGCATGTAACCCCGGAGATTCAGTGGGACACGATGCCGTTGCCGTCGGCGGTCAGTTCGAGTTTGTTTCTCCAGGGGGTCAGCAGATCATTGACTACGCACCCGAGGAGCGCAAACCGGTCGGCAAGGTGTTCGGTCCTTCTCTAGAGGACGACGACAAGAAAATCTCCCTCGATGACTTCAAGGACCAGATTGTGGTCCTAAACGCCTGGGGGCAGTGGTGCGCACCGTGCCGATCCGAATCGGATGACCTGCAGTATGTCCAGGAACAGATGGAAGAGCAAGGTATCGGCACCGTTCTCGGCATCAACGTCCGCGACAATGTCCGCCAGGCTCCCATCGACTTTGTGAAGGACAACGGCATCACCTACCCGTCCATCTATGACCCGGCCTTCGTCAACGCCAGCGCACTCGGCGGCATCCCGGCTTCGGTGATTCCGACAACCATCATTCTGGACAAGCAGCACCGCCCGGCCAAGGTCTTCCTCCGCGAGGTCGATCACACCATGCTGATGAAGGCTGTTAATGAAGTGAAGGCGGAGGGCTAGGCCCCAGCATGGGAACTCTTGCCATGGACACGATTTATCTTGCCGATGGCATCGGCCAGCAGTTCGCCGACGCCGCCACCGGCGGTCCCATCCTATTAGGCCTGCTCGCTGCTGCGCTGGCTGGTCTCGTCTCGTTTGCCAGCCCGTGCGTCATTCCGCTCGTGCCCGGTTACGTCTCGTATCTCACCGGTATTTCCGGAGCATCGGGGGCGCAGGGCCAGGGCTTGACGACGGGCACTGCGGACGCAACCGCCGTCGATAAGCGTGACGGCGATGGAGGGCGTGGCAAGCGTTCCGCAACTGCCCGCGTCGGCCTGGCTGCGTTGCTGTTCGTGCTGGGCTTCACTGTCATTTTCGTGCTGGGGTCGGCCTCAATTTTCGGGCTCGTGTCCACGCTGCGTCTGCAGGCGCGCACGCTGACGATTGTCGGTGGCGTGGTGACCATCGTGATGGGACTCGCCTTCATGGGCATGGTGCCGGCGCTGCAGAAGGACACCCGCATGGCGCCGAAGCGCTGGACCACGTGGCTGGGAGCGCCACTGCTTGGCGCGGTGTTCGCGCTGGGGTGGACGCCGTGTCTGGGCCCGACGCTGACTGCAATTATTTCGGTGTCCGCGGGCACGCAGGGTATGACCGCGGCCAGGGGAGTGGCGCTGATTATCGCTTACTGCCTGGGGCTGGGGCTGCCGTTCATTTTGGTGGCGCTGGGGTCGGCACGCGCGATGCGTGGAGTGGACTTCCTGCGTAAGCACTCGCGAACTATTCAGCTCATCGGTGGTGTGGCGCTGGTGCTGGTCGGAATTGCCCTGGTCACGGGACTGTGGGATGTTTTTGTTGCCTGGGTTCAGGCCGCTTTTATTACTGATACGGTAACGCCAATTTAGTGAAAGATTTTTCGATGTCGGTGAATTGGAATAAGGTACGACAGCCCTTCCAGCAGGTCTGGAACTGGTTGACCAGCATGCGCACAGCGCTGATTCTGCTGTTCATCCTCGCTTTCGCAGCGGTTCCGGGCGCCCTGTTGCCACAGCGCTCGCTGAATAAGGACAAGGTCGACCAGTATCTAGCCGCCAACGGCAAGACCGCCGAGATCATGGATAAGCTGCAGCTTTTCGATGTCTTCTCGTCCGTCTGGTTCGTCGCCATCGTGGCATTGCTGCTGATTTCCCTGGTTGGCTGCATTATTCCGCGCACCATCGACCACTACAAGGCCATGAAGACGCCACCGGCCAAGGCGCCGAAACGGTTGGCGCGTCTTCCGCTTCACGACGAAGCCGTGGTCGATGCCTCTGCGGATGAAGTTTCTAAGCGGGTGCGTGAGCGCCTGAACAAGTGGGCGTTGACCGAGACTCCAGCAGATGAAGATCGCGCTGGGGCACGATCCTTTTCCGCGGAGAAGGGATACCTGCGTGAGTTTGGCAACCTGGTGTTCCACCTGGGCATTGCGCTGCTGATTATCATCGTCGGCTTGGGCCGCATGATCTATTACGAGGGTCAGGTCATTTTGCTGACCAACACCGGCACCGAGATTTCTGACGACAACGTCAATAGCGCGGTGGGCGTTCCGTTCTGTAACACCGCTGCTGCGAACTATGACTCGCTGCGTGCTGGCAACACCTTCGACGGTACAACTCTGAACCCGTTCTGTATTCAGGTCGATGACTTCTTCGCCGATTACCTGCCGAACGGTCAGGCCAAGATGTTTACCTCTCATATCCGATTCGCAGAAGAAGAGGATATGCGCAAGCCGGTCGATGAGTGGGAAAAGACCACGCTGCAGGTCAACCATCCGCTGCGCGTCGCCGGTGACCGTGTGTACCTGCAGGGGCACGGCTTTGCCCCGGCCTTTAAGGTGACCTGGCCGAATGGCGAGTCGCGTACGTCGATTGTCCAGTTCCGTCCGGATGATCCGACCTTCTTCCTGTCCTCTGGTGCGCTGCGCTTCGACCCACCAGCAGGCATGTACCCGGACTTGTTCGAGCGCCGCCAGAACCAGATTGCAATCGAGGGACTGTTCGCTCCGACCGCGGAGTTTACTGGTGAAAAGGGTGCTCTGCTGCAGTCCTCTTACCCGGCGATGCAAGACCCGGCCGTGGCTGTCGACATCTACCGCGGCGACGCGGGCTTGGACACCGGTCGTTCGCAGGGGCTGTTTTCCCTCGACCGCGATCTGATGCACTCGGGTCAGCTGGCTAAGGAAGCCCGCGTCAACCTCAAGCAGGGCGAATCCACCGAGCTTGCCGACGGCACCAAGATTGAATTCCTCGGTGCGAAGGAATTCGTCAACTTGCAGGTTTCGCACGATCCCACGCAGTTCTGGGTGCTGGTGGCAACTGTGGCCGCACTGGCGGGCATGGTTCTTTCGTTGGGCATTAAGCGCCGACGTGTTTGGGTGCGCATGTTCCCGCTGGAAGATGGCCGCACTCGCGTTGAGTTCGGTGGCCTTGCCCGCACCGACAAGGCAGGTTGGGGCGAGGAGTTCCAGTACATCGTAGATGACATCCTGGAACGTGACAGTGATGACGAGGATGCTGCTGACAACAATGCTGCGACCGACGAGAGCGCGGACGACAAGGACAAAAGCTAACTGACCACTAAGTCTGGTCCATCATTACTGCAGGGTGAATGCGCGGGGGCGAGAATTGCGCCTCCGCGCATTTTTGCGTCCCCCGTGTCCCCGGTCCCCTTTTGCTTAGTCCTGCTTTAGTACTAGGGTTTGAAGAAGTATTCCGCTAATTCCACACTTTGGAGCCAAGTACATGCTCGTCAATAAGACACTGGCGCAGTTTTCGGACTGGTCGTACTTCACGGCCTTCGCCTTTTATCTTGTGGCCTTTGTTATTTCCATTGCCTACTACAGTCGTCGTATCGCGGCCGCTGAAGCGAAAAGCCAGGTTGCGGAACGCGAGCTGGTAGCCGCCGGTGCGGGTGAGGGAGCTACCACCGCTAGTGTTGCTGACTCGGGGGAGTCGGCGACGAAGTCGTCGGCAAGCGAGCCTAAGAACCAGGTGCTGACGAACCGACTCGGCGTTGTGACGGAAATGCTGATTTACGTCGGGGTGGCCGTGCACTTTGCATCGGTGCTGCTGCGTGGCCTGGCCGTGCAGCGTTTCCCGTGGGGCAACCTCTACGAGTACGTATCAGTTTCAATCCTCTTTGCTATGGCAATTGCAGCTGGCGTACTGCATCGTGAAACCATGCGTGTGTTCTGGCCGTGGCTGTTGGCTCCGATTCTGGCGCTGATGTTTTACGGTGGTAAGAACCTATATGTTGAGGCTGCTCCGGTGGTGCCGGCACTGCAGTCGATTTGGATTCCGGTTCACGTCTCGATTATTTCTATCGGGTGCAGTATCGCACTGATTTCCGGTGTTGCCTCGATTCTCTACATGCTGCGGATGTACAACCGCGAGGGCAAGGAAAAGGGCTTCCTGGGCAAACTGGTCGCGCCGCTGCCGGATGCTCAAAAGCTGGATGCGATTGCTTACCGCACCGCTATTTGGTCCTTCCCACTGTTCGGTCTGGGCATTGTGCTGGGCGCTATCTGGGCCGAGTCCGCATGGGGTCGTTACTGGGGCTGGGACCCGAAGGAGACCACGGCGCTGATTACCTGGATTATCTACGCCCTGTACCTGCACGCTCGCGCGACTTCGGGTTGGCGTAATACCAAGGCCGCGTGGATCAACATCTTCGGTTTTGCCACCATGGTGTTCAACCTCTTCTTCATCAACCAGGTGGTTTCGGGCCTGCACTCCTACGCTGGTCTGAACTAAGTCTTCACACTTGTACAAAGCCGGCATCGCCGGGTGAACTAGAATCGCTTCCATGCGCGTTCTCGTCACCGGTGGTGCCGGCTTTATTGGTTCCAACTTCGTTCTCCGCACTCTGGCTACACGGCCCGATGTGAATGTCACGGTGCTGGACGCTTTCACCTATGCCGCGAACCCTGCGAGCTTGGATGGCGCGGACTGTGAAATCATCCGCGGCGATGTTCGTGACGCGGAGCTGATCGATCGCCTCGTGCCCCGCTTCGACGTGGTCGTCCACTTCGCCGCAGAGAGCCATAACGACAATTCGCTGGTGGATGCCGATCCCTTCGTCACCACTAATGTCATGGGCACCGTGAATCTGGCCAAGGCTTGCGCCACCCACGACGTCCGCCTTCACCACATCTCCACCGACGAGGTCTTCGGCGATCTCGCTCTCGACGATCCAGCACGCTTTACGACGGCCACCGCGTACAAACCCTCCAGCCCCTACTCGGCCTCCAAGGCTTCAGCGGATCACTTTGTCCGGGCGTGGGTGCGCAGCTTCGGGTTGGTTGCGACGATTAGTAACTGCTCGAACAACTACGGGCCGAGGCAGCATCCGGAGAAGCTGATTCCCCGCCAGATCTGTGGTCTGTTGCGCGGTCGTAGCCCTCGCGTGTACGGCACTGGCGAGAATGCTCGGGACTGGATTCACGTCGATGACCACAACGACGCGGTCTGGGCAATCTTGGATTCTGGCGAGGTGGGGGAGACCTACCTGATTGGTGCCGATGGCGAGCGTTCCAACCTCGACGTGGTCGGAGACATCCTGGAGGGCTTCGGTCGTGAGCGGTCCGACTTTGTCCATGTCACTGACCGCCCGGGGCATGACCGTCGTTATGCGATTGACCCCGCATCCATCCGCAGCCTTGGCTGGCAGCCGCGCTACCAAGACTTTTCCGCGGGGCTCGCCGAGACCATCGACTGGTATCGCGCCAACGAGTCCTGGTGGGCGGCGGCCTACGATGCCGCTGAGGCTGGCTACGCGGAGCGCGAGCAGGAGTTGTAGTTCGCTGCTGGGGCATGCCTAGCGAACCCTCAACGCACACTCAGTGCACACTCAACGCGTGCCACAGCCTCAGCCCGGGCGCCCCGTCTACACTTGTTACCCATGAGCCCTAAGAGCACATTCCAGCCCACTTCTATCGACGGCGTTTTCACCTTCGAACCGGTCATCCACGGCGACAGCCGCGGTAGTTTCCACGAGTGGTATCGCCTCGACGCATTCGCCGAGGCCACGGGCTACCCGTTCTTCCCGGAGCAGGCCAACATGAGTGTCTCCGCCGCAGGCGTTGTCCGTGGCCTGCACTTCGCTGACGTCAGCACCGCGCCAGATGGCCACCCCGGCCAGGCGAAGCTGGTTACTTGTCCCGCGGGCCACATCCTCGACATTGCGGTTGACCTGCGTCGCGGCTCCGATACCTTCGGCAAGGTCGAGGTTTTCGAGCTCGACAGCAAGACCCGCCGAGTGGTCTATCTGCCCAACGGCATCGGACATGGCTTCGTCTCGCTTGCCGACGACTCTGTGCTCACTTACCTCACTTCCACCGGTTACAACCCGGAGGCAGAGCGTGCTGTTAGCATCCAGGACCCGACTCTCGGAATTGACCTGGCTGCGCTGCTGGCCAAGGGTGGTCTCACCGACGCGGACATGATTCTCTCCGAGCGCGATCAGAAGGCTCCGACTATCGAGCAGTTCGAGGCCGAGGGCAATAAGCTCCCCAGTGAGTTTGACTGCAAGGATCTTGAGAACATGGCTCGCGACGAGTGGGCAATCGCCAACGAAGCGGCCGGGCAGTAAGGCAGAAAGGCGCGAGCACTATGAAGGGCATCATCCTCGCAGGTGGTACGGGCTCTCGGCTGTTTCCCATCACACTTGGCGTAAGCAAGCAGCTGGTTCCCGTCTATGACAAGCCGATGATCTACTACCCGCTGAGCACGCTGATGCTAGCGGGAATCAGGGACATCCTCGTCATCACCACGCCACATGATGCCCCGCAGTTTGAACGCTTGCTTGGCGACGGCTCGCAGTGGGGCCTCACCCTCACCTTTGCCACCCAAGACGAGCCCCGTGGTCTCGCTGAAGCGTTCATCATCGGTGCGGACCACATCGGCGATGACTCCGTTGCCCTCATCCTCGGCGACAACATCTTTTACGGTGCTGGCTTGGGCACGCAGCTGCGCCGCTTCCATAACGTCGATGGCGGAGCGATCTTCGCCTACTGGGTCGCAGATCCCACAGCCTATGGAGTCGTGGACTTCGACCAAAGCGGCAAAGCCGTGGCGATCCAGGAGAAACCGAAGAAACCACGCAGCCATTTCGCGGTGCCTGGTTTGTACTTCTATGATGCCGAGGTTGTTGAGATAGCTCGCTCGCTGCAACCGTCGTCACGCGGCGAATTGGAAATCACGGATGTTAACCGCGCCTACTTGGAGCGCGGGAAACTGCAGGTAGAGGTGCTGCCGCGCGGCACGGCATGGCTGGACACGGGCACGGTGGACAATCTGATGGCCGCGGGTGATTTCGTGCGCACGATTGAGCAGCGGCAGGGGCTAAAGATTGGCTCGCCGGAAGAGGTGGCGTGGCGCATGGGATTCATTGACGATGCTGCGCTTAGCGCGCGTGCCGACGCCCTCAGCGCCAGTGGCTACGGGGAATATCTACAGCAGTTGTTGCTGCGTGGCAAGGACGTTTAGTCAGTTTCGCCGGGATTATCGAGGTTGTCGTCCTGCTCCCGTTCGCGCCGCTCCTGCAGCTCCTGCTCACGTTTACGGCGATCGAATTCGGCCTTCTTGAGCTTCCAGAGAAACTCCGGATCATCGTCGGGAGCGAGCGGACGGGGTTCCGGTTGCGGAGCGGAAATACGTCGCATGCCGTTGCCGCGACTGCCGGGGCCAAATGCCTTCCACAGCATGACTACGACAAGGATGATGAACAGCAGCAGAATGAGCCGACCCATGTAATAGCTAACCTCCTGGATTTACCGACTAGAATACGCAACGAGTCCCGTAGTGCCCACGAGGGGTATCGCACTGCATGCGGTACGGCGTACAGAGTTCGTTAGGGTACAAAGGAACGTTGGACACGAACAACGTCGGGCACAGCACAGGCGTAACACGTAGAGGTGAGGGTTTAATGACCAATCCAGCAGAGCAGGACAAGTTGGCTTCTGAGGCTCAGATGCCAGCAGCTCCGGTGACCAAGAATGCTGGTCGCGGCAATGCCATGAAGGGGCTGTTCTGGTACGGCCTTGCTCGTCTGCTGCTATTCCTAGTGCTGTTCTTCGTTCTGCTCGTGATTATTTACTTCGTTAATGTGCAGATTCCGGCTGCAATTACGGCTGTGTTCGCACTGATTATTGCGATGCCGCTGTCGGTTTTTGTGTTCCCGAAGCTGCGCGTCCAGGCCAATGAGTCTGTTGCAGTGTGGTCGGAGAACCGCCGCGCGCACAAGGAATACATTGCGCAGCAGATTAAGGACCGCGAGGAAAACTAGCGCTAATTTTATTAGTTCCTAGTCCATTTTATTTATGTACCTCGGACACATGTCCGGGGCGCTTGAAGATGTTGCTAATATCCACTCTTGATTTTGTTTAAAAATTATGAAGGGTGTCGGCAAAATGCATCATGCGACATATGATGTTTCTCCGCGAAAATTGTGGTTCAACATCGAAGCAGTAGGTTGTGACGAATATCTTCGGTCTGCTCAGCGCGCAAGTGCAAGCCGTACCGCAGACGAAAATGGGAGTTACGAATTCCCTGTAGAGCTGGTGTTGGAGCCAGATAATCCATTTCACCGCTCTCGACAGGCAATTTCGATTCGCTTTGAAGATGAGGTTTTGGGCTACCTTCCGGAGGATGAGTCCGAAAAGTACTGGGATGAGCTGGCGCGTATCGCTGCAACTGGGCTACGACCGACGACAATGGCTCGGCTCATTCCAGACGGGGATTTGTACTCGATTTTTGCTGAGTTCACCCTCATCATTGCACTAGGAGTGCCAGGAACACTTGTCCCCGTTAATGACCCGCCTGTACTGCCCATGGCGTTGTTGCCGTGGGGGGAGCCAATTCCTGTGCTAATTGATAATAATCAAATAAATGTGTTGCAGCCATTGATTTCGGAATCCGGTGAAAACCAGGTTTTGGTAACTTTGCATAGCAAAAATTCTGCAGCTGAAGGGCAGGCAGCAATCTCGGTCCACGTTGGGTTTGATGAGGTAGGCGAATTGCCGCAATCACAAGTCTTCCGGCTGTTACCTCTTATTGAACAGGTTGAGAAGCTCAATTTGCAGCCCACGGCTCGTGCGATGCTCCGTGGTTCCGCAGTGGCTGCAGCGATGACTGTATGTGCAGCACGTGCGGATGAGGTCGCTCCATCTTTCCTTTATGCGCCCGAGTCGGTAGATATCCCCAAACTTGTCAATGGTAATCAGCTATTGGCAATTCCGGATGCGTGGACAGGTGAGAACAACTCCGACCCATTTGAAGTAGATAACTTCGACGATGAAGATGCCTCCGAGGAGCCGTCCTACGAAGCGACGGCGAACAACCCATATTCTGCCGCGATGATGTCTGCTCAGAAAATGCTCGAAACAAGGCCAACGCTGTCTAGTGCGTTAAAGCCTTCCCCTAAAGCCTCGAAGGACATTGGCGTAGCGTATTTCTTGTGGCTCTTCCTGGGGATTTTCGGCGCACATCGGATTTATCTCGGCGATAACGTCGGGGGTCTTCTTCAATTGATTACTATGGGCGGCGCTGGTATCTGGTGGCTGCTAGATATTTTCCTTATTCCTGGAATGGTCAACCGATGTAATGCCAATGCTCATCCCCAGAGATTCTCTTAGCTATGCACCTGATCCAGTAGTCGCTCGATTGCCCGGTTCACCGCTTCAGGCGCCTCCAGCGGCAACATGTGGCCGGCCCCGTCGACTTCAACCAGTTCGGCGTCCGGCCACTTTTCCATAATTAGGTCTGCTTGCTTGCGCGGAGTGACATCGTCCTTCGTGCCCACCAGTACCGCTCCTGGCAAGCCCTCCAAGTAAGGCCCGGCTGCGAACTCGTCGTGATCCTGCAGGTCGTCGAGATATCCCACGAAAGTTTCCAGCGGTGTTTCATTAATCATGGCCGCGTGGAACTCGATGATCTCGTAGTCCGTGCGCCGGGCGAACACCGCCACCGCCAACGACGGCGCCATCAGTGACGCGATTGCCTCGCGGAACTTGCGAATCTCCTTCGGCGAGGACTCAATTGCATTGCGCGCCGCATCCGCCACCGGGGACGCCAGAATCTGCGGCACACCCTGGGCGGCCAGCTTGTCGATAGACGTGGAAATCAACACTACGCCTGCTATCCGACGGCGAATGCTTTCCTCGGCAGCCCGCACCATGTGCAGTGCAATCAAACCGCCTAGCGAATGCCCAACCACGATGAGTTTTCCGGTCGCGGCACGCTCGGCGATCACGGCCAGCGCATCGGCCGCAGCCCCTTCGACCGTGCAGAGTGAAGCCGGAACCGCTCCGGTCTGGCCGTGGCCGCGCAGATCCATAGTCAACAGGCGTGCTTCCGGGTGCGACTTGCGCAGCGCGTTGAACTGCCGGTACCAGGACTCACCAGCCAGGGTGAAGCCGTGGACGAAGACGATGGTCACGGGTTCTTTGGCGGGTTCGCTAGGTTCAACCTCGTACCAGTGCACCGGAATATCGGTGGTGACAGCATCCGGCTTGTCGCTGGCCTTCCGCTCGTCGTCCTTGGCCGCAATCTCGGCCGTGACCGGTGCGGTCTTGATATGCACCACGCCGGTTGACGTGAGATCGGTGAGTCCCGGTTCACGGGTCTGCGAATGCAGCGCACCGTGCTCCAGCGCCAGTCGGCGGCGTCCCGATTTGGTCAAACGCAGAGCAGCGCTGCGGGCGAAAGCTGGAGCCTTGGCTGCTGTGTCGCCAACTCGGGTTGCGGCCTCCTGGACGTCGTCAAGCGCCTTGTGCGTCAGTGTGCGGAAGTCCATCGGTACCCCCTAGCTGAGCGCGAGTGCGAGTGCCGTAATGACGGACCAGGCAAGCATCATCTTGCCGGTAAGCCCCAGTACCGGGATGAGCTCCTTGCCCTTCTTATGCATGCGAATTGGCTCGGAGGCCTTCACCCACAGCGGCACGATGAGCAGACCCACCAGCGCCCATGGGCGCCAGAAAGCGATAAAGCTGCTGGCCAGCGCGGGCATGAGTGAGAGAATCTGCCAGACGATGCGGGTGCGGAAGTCGCCCAGGCGAACTGCCAACGTGATCTTGCCGGTGGCGGCGTCGGTGGGGATGTCGCGCAAGTTGTTCGCCAGGTTCACGGCAGAAGACACCGAACCAATACCGATTGCGCAGGCCAGGCCGACCCAAGACAGCGAGCCCGTCTGGGTGAATTCCGTGCCGAGCACCGCGACGAGACCGAAGAAGACGAAGACCGAGACCTCGCCAAGTCCGCGATAACCGTAGGGATTTTTACCGCCGGTGTAGAACCACGCAGCCGCGATGCACAGTGCACCGACCAGAATGAGCCACCACGCGCTCATCAGGGACAGCGCCACACCGGCAAGACCGGCGACACCAAAGGAACCGAACGCCGCGTACTTCACAACCTTCGGCTCGACCAGACCAGAACCCGTCAGGCGCAGCGGGCCCGAGCGGTCATCGTCAGTGCCGCGGATGCCATCGGAGTAGTCGTTGGCGAAGTTCACGCCCACAATCAACGCCCACGCGACAACCAGCGCGAGCACCGCACGTCCCCAGATAATCGGCGCGTGCGTCGATGCCGCTCCGACACCGACGATGACCGGCGCAAACGCATTCGCCCAGGTATGGGGGCGCGCGCCTTCCAGCCAATCGCTTAACGACGCCGTTGCAGGACTCTTTGGTGCTTCAGACATGAATTAATAATAGGACGTGACACCAAATGCCTTGAACTAATGCGTGTCTGAATGAGCTAAAAGAGCGCCGCGACTTTCTTCCGGTCGACCTTGCCCGGACCAATCAGTGGCAGAGCCTCCACACGACGCAGGTCCTTCGGAATCATCCAGTGATTGATTCGCCCGGCGTCTTCAGCATCGCCGAGCCCGTCCATGACATCGCCGAGCTCAGCGGTGCCTTCATACGCTGCGACGATAGCGTGGCCGAGCCGTGGGTGTGGCACACCGACCACGCAGGCTCCCGTAACTCCATCGATGGCGAGCAGTTCACGTTCGAGGACTTCGGGGTGCAGCTTCAACCCGCCGGAGTCGATGATGGTGTCCAGGCGTCCCGTAATGACTAGTCGGCCATCGCGGATCTCGCCCGCATCGGAGGTGGCGAACCAACCTGGTTTATGGAAAGCCTCGTGACCGGGCGCATTGCGGTAACCGTGCGCGATCATCGGTCCGCCCAGCCAAACGCGACCATTTTCGATGGCGACCTGTGCACCCTCGATGGGCTGGCCGTCATAGACGCAGCCGCCGGCTGTCTCGGAGGAACCATAGGTGGCCACGACGTTGATGCCCAGCTCTTCAGCGCGTGCTGCCACCTGCGGGTTCAAAGCTGCGCCGCCGACAAGTACGGCATCAAACAGGCGCAGGGCTGCCGCACCAAAGGGTTCTTCCATGGCCTTGGCCAGCTGCATCGGAGCCAGCGAGGTGTAGGCGCGGTGGCCGGCGCCAGCGCCTGTGAGGGCCTCGGCGCCGTCGGCGAATGCGGCAACATCAAAACCGTCGGTCACATCCACACACACCGGATCCGTGCCAGCGAGCAGCGAACGAATGAGAACCTGCAGGCCAGCGATATGGTAGGCCGGCATCGCCAGCATCCACTGTCCTTCACCGCCGAGCCACTGATGTGTAGCGGTAGCAGAGGAGACCAAGTTATCCACCGTCAGCTGTGCACCCTTCGGTGTGCCGGTGGAACCGGAAGTGCCGACAACAAGCGCGATGGACTCATCAATCGGCTCACCTGCGCGTTGCGAGTTCCGCAAGATTGAGGCGCGCGTGCCGTCGTGAAGCGGAACGGGAAGAAGAGAGACCTCACCGTCCAGCGCGGCGCGGAGGTCGGGCAGGATGGCGGTCGGGTCGTGGGGATTGACGGAAAGCAGGCTGAGCGTACGCACAACCCAAACCATAGCCCGTGTTGTGCCGTAGTTTCTGGTGGCGAGGTCGGAACAATCGTGGCCTCGGGCGCGTTGCGCAGACCAAAGACAGTCATAGATAGAAAGGCGTAGAAGATGGGTTGGATTTTTGGCAGGTCCGCAGAGCTGGTGCCGGAAGATGAGGCGCTCAAGGGCGGCTCGCACCCGGTGTTGGAAAATCCGAAGCCGCATGCGGTGCTCGGCACGCCGATCACCGGCCCATGGGAGGAAGGCCAGGAGGTCGTCTACATCGGGATTGGCTGTTACTGGGGCGCTGAGAAGCTGTTTTGGGAAACACCGGGCGTGCTCAGCACATCGGTCGGGTTCGCCGGTGGCGTGACGCCAAATCCCACCTACCGCGAGTCCTGCACCGGACGCACCAACCACACCGAGATTGTGGAGGTCGTCTACGACCCGGAGCAGATTAGCTTCGACCAGCTGATCGCCAAGGCCTTCGAAGCCCACGATCCCACGCAGGGCTACCGCCAGGGTAATGATGTCGGCACGCAGTACCGTTCCGCGATCTACACGACGACGCCCGAGCAAGCGCGCCGGGCACAGGAGATCGCCGATGCCTACGCGCCGAAGCTTGCCGACGCTGGCCTGGGGGCCATCACCACGGAGATTAAGCCACTCGCGGAGACTCCGGCAGGGGAGTACTACCGAGCCGAGGATGAGCATCAGCAGTACTTGTTTAAGAATCCGAACGGCTACTGCCCAGTGCATTCGACCGGCGTGGCCTGCGGAATTTAAAGGCGAAGCTTTTTAGAACGGTCAGTCGCGATTAGTAAAACTCACTGAGAAAAGTAAGGTGGTTATATCAATCAGATAGTCGAATAGGAGTGAACCCTTGTGGTGAAGCAAGTACTGCGCGTTGCATTTGCCTTCGTCGGCGTGGTCGTCGGCGCGGGCTTTGCGACGGGTCAGGAAATCATGCAATACTTCGTCGCCTTTGGCATCAATGGTGTCTGGGGTGCCGTTCTCTCAGCGGTGATCATGAGCCTGATGGCGATGATCATTTTGCAGCTGGGAAGCTACTTTCAGGCCAGCGAGCACGGCGAAGTTTTCCGACGCGTATCGCACCCCATCTTCTCGCGAGTACTGGACATTGGCGTGATTATCACGCTCTTCGCCACAGGGTTCGTCATGTTCGCCGGTGCCGGTGCCAACATGGAGCAGCAGTGGGGCATCCCCGTGTGGATCGGTGCCGTAATCATGGTGCTGGTTACCATTGCAGCCGGTTTCCTCGATGTTGACCGAGTGACCACAGTGATCGGTTCCATCACGCCGTTTATCGTCGGCTTTATTCTGCTGGCCAGTGTTTATACGCTGGCGTTCACCGATGCCACCCCAGCCGCGGAGCAGGCAGCTGCCGTTGCGGAAGTCCCGACCACTCTGCCGAACTGGGTTGTCGCCGCAGTGAACTATGTCGGTTTTAACCTGATGGTTGCGGTTTCCATGGCGATTGTTATTGGCGGTAGCCTGTTCAATCCCCGCGCCGCTGGAGCCGGTGGGTTTACCGGTGGTTTGATCTACTCCGCGATGCTGCTGATCACCACCATCACGTTGTTCCACACTGTTGGTACCGTCGCCACCGATGCCGTGCCAATGCTCACCGTCATTAATCGACTGCACCCGTGGCTAGGCCAGGCCATGGCCGTGGTAATCCTTGGCATGATCTTCAACACGGCACTTGGCATGTTCTACGCACTGGGGCGTCGCGTCACCGCAAATCACCCGGAAAAATTCAAGATTGTCTACGTCGCGCTGGTCTTGCTCGGTTTCGCCTTGAGCTTCATGGGCTTCCAGAACCTAATCGGTTGGGTCTACCCAATCCTGGGCTACATCGGTCTGCTGCTCATTACTGTCATGCTTGTTGCCTGGTTGCGCGGCCGCGAGCGCATCAGTGAAGAGACTTCCCGCCGCAAGCGCATCTTCCGCCTGGTCCGCCGTGGCCGGAACAAGGAGGCCCGCGAGGAGATTGAAGACTCCAACCTCAGTGTCGAAGAGGTCCGCGAGGCGATCGAGGAGTAGGTGGGGTGCTCGCGGCACCGCTGTCAATCTTGGGATCGGATGGCCTTTAGCGATGTCGCCCGAGCCCAAGCCGCGAAAGCCACGATCACAATGGCGGATACGAGAACCATCGACGGCCACCGCTCGGGGTAATCACGTACCACCCAGGTCCATCCCCATTCCGAGGTCCACCACAGCGGTGAGGCGCTGAGGACATCACCGCCAACCATCACCGCCCAACCGCCGAGCGCGACCGAGACAAAGATTGCGGCCGCCACACTTCGACGCGCAATTAAGCCGGTCACGGCCACAATCATCGCGGCCACAAGAGACGCGATTATCGCCTGGTACGGCCAGGGGTTAATGCCCGTCTGGCTATTGGTCTCGCCGCCTGCACCACTGATAACCACCGCAACCACCAGCACCGGCAGGAGAAACGCCATATCCAAGGCAAACAGTCGGAGCGTGATGCTGCGTCGCGCACGCCGATACATCAGTGCTGGCCAGGCATCGGCTTGCGAAGTCCATGTCATGATGGCCACCACGGTTGCGGCCGTCGGCACGCAGACGAAACTCAGCAGCCCCAGCGCATACTCCGGGTTCCACACCACACGCACGACCGCAAGTCCGGCAAGCATCAGCGCTGCGAGACTCCACCAGGTGCGCCAGGGAAGGGTCGCGCTCATGCCATGGCTTAACGACGAAGTGCTGCGTTCCCGGCCCGTCGGCAAGCTGAGAGATTTTCCGTGCGCAAGCAATGCGATGGCAAATAGACCTAGCCCGAGGAGTAAATGCAGCAACGCGGGCGGCAGGATGGCGATGTTCCAGATCTCGCTGTCGGCGGGAGCCGAGATGGAATTAGCCTGCACTCCGTGGATAGGTAACGTTGGGCGGATTGCCCAGGTCCACGGGAGAACTTTCCAGTTTGGGCTCATGGCGTCCAGTGTTCCTGCGATGGCCCAAGCGATGGAAGCGAGCGGAGCGAGGAAGAGAGCTGCGCGTGGCACAAGGCGCCATAGGGCAAGGCCGAATGCCCAGAAGACGAAGAATGACAACGTGCTAAAGAGCGTGAATTGCGATGCGGTGCTCACGCTCCGGGCAAGGAGTGCAGCCATCAATGCGTGACCGAGGGCCGCGGAGGCGATGACAGTAGCGGCGCGCGCGAGGAGCACTCGAGTGCTCGAGATATTGCGCCAGATTAGGCCGCCTTGGCGGAGCTTTTCTTCACGGTTTTGGCCGACGACGGCCGTAACAGCAGCCAGGGGAGGAAGCAGGATAAGCGAGTAGATGTGGGCGCTCGCCATGGCGGTGGCGTCAACACCTGTAGAAAAGACCATGCTGACCAGCGCGATTGCCACCATGATGATGGGCAGAAACATGGTGAGCGACCACTTTGCCCGCAGTAGCTCGGCTCGCAAGTAGCGGCGAGAAGGAACAGTGCGCGTGTACAGGGGGCGAGTGTGCGGTTGAGTGCTCATCGGGCAACACCTACTGCGGTGAAGAAAGCCTGCTCGAGGGATTGACCAGCTGCCGCAAAGTCAGCCAGCGGGCCTTCGTAGACCAGTCGGCCACCAGCAAGGACGCCAAGGTGGTCAACGCTCTTTTCAACCTCTCCGAGTTGATGGGAGGACACCACGACGGCCTTGCCGCTAGCGGCAAGATTTCGCAACAAGGTGCGCAGGCCCACGATAGCTTCGGGGTCGAGGCCGTTGGTGGGCTCGTCGAGAAGCACAATGTCGGGGTCGGTGAGCAGCGCCATCGCCAGGGAAAGACGAACCTTCATGCCCGTTGAGAAAGCGCGGGCACGCTTGTTACCAGCATGAAGTCCGACCAAGTCGAGGACTTCGGCGATACGGCTCTTGTCCGTGCCGGTCAGATGTGCGTGCACTTTGAGATTGTCGGTGGCTGAGAGCTGTGGGTAGAACGCCGGGCCATTGATGGAGGCGCCGATGCGGTCCAGGTCGACAACGGACCACGGGTGTCCCGCGATGCTGATTTCACCGGAGTAGGGAATTAGCCCAAGCACCGTGCTCATCAACGTGGATTTACCTGCGCCGTTGAGTCCCAATAGCCCGTAGACCTCGCCGGCGCGGACGTTCATATCGAGGCCGTTCAGGACAGGTTCGTTCTTGCCGTAGGAGACAGTGATGCCGCGCAGCTGAAGGAGGGGAGCGGCGGCATCTGCGGAAGGGCCTGAGGTAGGGGTTGGTGCGTTCATGCCTTAAGTAATAGGAGTGTTTGGCACGGTTCGCGCCCTCCCTGGGGATGAGGTGGCGGAAATATCCTCCCTAGGGAGGAGGCGATAGCGAGGATGACGGTACCAGCGAGGAGAAGCTACAGCAGCCCGTTTTTCGCAGCCCAAATGACAAGATCCACGCGACTGCGTGAGCCCGTCTTGGTCAACAGGGATTTCACATGGGTTTTCACTGTCGTCGTGGCGACAACCAACCTGCGAGCAATTTCGTCATTGGAAAGCCCTTGGCAGACGAGGTTCAAAATCTCCTCTTCGCGGGGTGTGAATTGGGTTCCTGTGTGAGTGGGGTCTGGGTCAGCGCCATGTGTCGAGAATGCTCTCGCTGGCTGTCCTGAGTGCGGTGCGCGCGGTGAAACATGCCGCAACACCATCGGCGTCACCTTCGGATCGATGACTCCTTCACCACGGTGGATACGCATGATGGCCGAAAGCAGCTCACGGGGATTGGAGTCTTTGAGCAAAAAGCCTGCGGCCCCAGCTTCTAAAGCGCCGAGCACCAGGTTTTCTTCGCGGAAAGTGGTCAGCACCAGGACTTTCGGAGTGGATGTGCGAGTCGCACCTCCGGACGGCACGCCTTGCACAATCTGCCGTGTGGCCTCGATACCGTCCATCACAGGCATACGAATGTCCATGACGACAACATCCGCACCGGAGGCAATACGCACAGCCTCGGCTCCATCGCCCACGGCACCAATGACTTTCATCTGCGGGTGGGCATCAATAAGCTGCGCGAAAGACTGCCGAATCAGAGCCTGATCTTCAGCCACTAATACTCGAATTACACCCATTGCTCGTCTTTCTCGACAGGATCGACAGTCAGCCCTGCTTCGGTCGAACCGCTTACAGCCGAATACTGACGCGGAACATGCCGTCGCTTTCACCATAAGTCATCTCGCCCCCGAGCTGCGCCACGCGTTCATCCAGACCAATCAGGCCAGCGCCAGCTCGCTTCCTGGGTTCCAAGGTATCGCTCTCAGCCCGATTTGCAGTCACCAAATGAACCCGCGCCGGACTGTCATCAGCGTCGGCAGGTGGATCGATTGTCAGTGCCAGCTGACCATCACCCGATGAGTGCTTGGCCATATTCGCGGCCAACTCCGTCACTGCCCGCACCAGAGTCAGTCGCTTCGCGAGTGGCCAATCCGCCAGGTCCTCATAAGACTCCGGCAGAGTCACCGAAACATCGCGACCCGGCGGACAAACTGCCGCAACCAGACGCGGAATCTCATTCGGGTCAGCGCTAATCTCGCCGCCATCACGTAGCGCATCGACAAGCGCATGCACATCCCGCAACGATTGTTCTGCGGTCTGGGCAATACCTTCCAGCGTGGTCTTTTCAGCAGCGGATTTCGCTCGTGAGCCATCCATCTCCGCCAGGTACAGAGCGGTTTGGGCCTGAACCTTAATAGAGGTGAGTCCGTGCCCCACGACGTCGTGAAGCTCCCTGGACAACTCCAGCTTGTTGAGCGCCACGACGTTCTCCAACTCCGCGGCATGTTCCTCGGCGTTGATGCGCAGCCATAGTGGCACTGCGTACGCGCTCGCCGTGATAAGCACCGCCGGTAGTCCGAAGACCAATAGTCGTTCCGGGGTAAAGCCGAAGGCAGGAACTGCCGGGTTGAGGAAGCTGCCAATCAACCCCAAAAACAGCCCAACGATGCCCCAGGTGCGATTCGGTTCCCACCTGGTCACGGCCCATAGTGATAGTGGGGCAGCAACAATAATAGGGTCTAACCCAAGGTTCACTGGGGATAGCCACACCAGCAAGGCGAGACCCGCTAGGGCACTGTACGTAATCACAAACGATGCGCGCATTGCTTTACGACGAAACGCTGCGGCTCCGGCGATCATCGCGGACAGAACCACATTGGTGACATAAGTGAAGCTCGGGCCATAAGTAAGTAACGGCGTCATGCTCAACCAGCAGCACAGCAGGAAAGCTGCCGCAATAGCAAGGTCGGCAGCTGGGAACGAGCCGACGAAGTAACGCACCCGGCTGTGCCAGTCGAGTGGGGCAGGAGTCTGCGCGGTGGCAGCCTGTGCGTGCATGGAGGAAGCGGTGCGCTGCATGTGTCTAGGCTAGCGGTCGGTGGCTTGCGCGGTTTAGTGTGAGTTTTCCACTTGCCGGAATGTGATGTTGATGCGGCCCTCTTTAAGCCCGCAAGCTTCCGGCAAAGTGCCCGGACGAGTCTTGGGCACACCATGAAACGCAAGCCGCTTGGGACCGCCAAACACAATCACATCCCCGCTGGCGAGAGTCACATCATCCCAGGGCTTATTGCGGTTCTCCGTGCCGCCAATGCGGAACAGGGCCTCATCGCCGATAGAGAGCGACACAATCGGGGCAGGGGAGTTTTCGTTTCGGTCCTGGTGCATCCCCATGGTGGCCCCGGGTGGGTAGTAGTTGACCAACGCCATGTCGGGCCGAAAAGTGGAGGGCCACTGGTTGAGGGATTCGTCGTAAAGCGCGGCGGCACGAAGTGCTTCGGTGGCGAGCTGCAGCAGATTGTCAGGCACGGACGGGACGCGAACGCCGCCGGCGTGCGTGACGTAGCGGTACGGATTCGTGGCCCACATGCGGCCGAGATGCAGCATGAAGACCTGCATCTGGCCACTTTTTAGCTGCGGGCGAGTCATGGCCAGGGGAGTGCCGGCAACGTCGCGGGCGATGTCGCGGAGTTGCGTGATGATGCCCGCCTGCCGCTCCAATGGAAGCCATCCCGGCAAATGAACAACTCCCGGCGTGATGCGGGCATCGTCGCGCGGGAGTTGATCGAAGAGCATAGGTCTAGTTTGCCTCTTAACCCGCGATGATTGCGTTAACCGGGCGTGAAAGGAACTGCGGACCAATCTTGCCCAGGTAGCGCAGGATAAAGTCTGCCGCCGACACCGAGTAGAAGTGACGCTGGCGCTCAATGAAGTTCTGCGGGTGCGTTGCCTTCCACACAGCATCAGCGACCTGGTCCGGCGTGATGCGCACGCCAAGACGGCGGGTGGAACCAGCAGAAACGTCCGCCAGCTTGGTCTTCGCCCACAGCGGCATGATTGCGACGACGCGGATCTTGTCCTTGCGCCACTCCAGATCCAGAGCCTGCGTCAGACCAGAGACGTAGAACTTCGACGCGGAGTACGGCGCGATGTGCGGCTGGCCGTAGATGCCCGAAGCCGAACCCATGTTGACCAGGTGAGACCCCTTAGTGCGCTTCAGGTACGGGTGCGCCGCCTTCGCGCCCAGAGTCAGACCGGTGCAGTTGATGTCCACCTGCGCGCGAATAATCTCCGGCGACTGGTCGATGATATCGCCATCGCCGATGATGCCCGCGTTGTTGTCCAGCACCGTCAGCTTGCCGCCGGTGTGGGAGGTGAAGTCCGCAAGCGCGTCTTCCCACTGCTTAAAGTCCGTCACGTCCAGCTTGCCGACGATTACCTCCGGGCGCTCAGCCTTAAGCTTGGCCAGGGCATCCTCATTGATGTCGTAGACGCCTACGGTCCAGCCTGCAGCCAGGAACTTCTCGGCCACCGCGCGACCAATGCCCTGCGCGCCGCCGGAGATGAAAATGGACGGGGAATCAGAAGTGGCCATGGTGCCTCAATCCTGCCTTTTCTTACTGTTTTTATAAGTGGATAAATGTTATTCGCCAGCTTAGGCGAGCACTTGGTCGGAAACAGGCGAATGGTGGAAGTGTGACCCGATTACAAACGCGCCCTCTACACTGGCCACCATGAAACCCCTGAACATCCCACCAGGCCCCGGCATCCCAAAGGGTCTCGTCATCCCCGCAGCGGAGCTCACTGAACGCTTCGCACGCTCCGGAGGGCCGGGCGGTCAGGGCGTTAACACCACCGACTCCAAAGTGCAGCTATCGGTCGATATTGCCGAGCTCAGCGTGCTTTCCGACGTCCACCGCCGCCGCGCTCTCCAGAACCTCAGCCACCGCCTCGACGGCACCACACTGACCGTGTCCGTTACCACGCAGCGCTCCCAGGTACGCAACCGCGCGGAAGCCAGGCGGCGCTTAGCGGAACTCATCCGAGAAGCTGTGCAGCCACCGCCTCCGAGGCGCCGGCGGACTCGACCGAGTCGGGCCTCGATTGCCCGTCGTAAAGCGCAGAAGCAGCGCCGCTCCGAGCTCAAAGCCAGCCGACGTCGCCCCAGCGCCTACTAGGGAATATGGGATTTTCGCGCATCCGTTGCAATATAGATGGTATGAGCGAAAATCAGGCCCCTACCGAAAAGGCAGCTGAAGCCGTCGCGGAGTTCAACCGCGTGCCCTCGATCCTGTCCATCCAGTCGCATGTGAGCTATGGCCACGTGGGTAACTCCGCTGCCGTTTTCCCGCTGCAGCGCGCAGGTTTTGAAGTGTGGCCGGTCCACACCGTCGATTTTTCCAACCACACCGGTTACGGCCAGTGGCGCGGCCCGATGATTCCGGCCACGGATGTGCGCGAGGTCATCAAGGGTATCGATGAGCTGGGCAAGCTTGACGACGTCAACGCGATTATCTCCGGCTACCAGGGCGGTAGCGATATTGCGGATGTCATCATCGAGGCCGTGGCGCTGACCAAGGAGCGCAACCCGAAGGCCATTTACTCGTGTGACCCGGTGATGGGAAATGCCAAGAGTGGCTGCCACGTCTCGGAAGACATTCCGCCGCTGCTGCGCGACAAGGTCGTGCCGGTGGCAGACGTGATTACGCCGAACCAGTTTGAGCTGGGATACCTGACGGGCCGCGAGGTCAGTGATCTGGAGTCCACCATTGCGGCAGCTCATGCTGCTCGGGAGCTCGGCCCGGAGGCCGTGCTGGTCACCAGCGTGCTGCGTCCGGAGCGCAAGGAGGGCGAGATTGAGATGCTCGCCGTCAACGGCTCGGGCGCATGGCTGGTGGCGACGCCATACTTGCCGCTAAAGCGCAACGGCTCCGGCGATGTCACGGCTGCGCTGTTTGCGGGCAACCTGCTGCGCGGTCGCGGTATTGACGGTGACCTGTCGGTCGCGTTGGGCAACACCGCGGCCAGCATCTTTGAGCTGCTAAAGGTCACGCACGAGTCCGGCTCTGGCGAGCTGGAGCTCGTTCGTGCGCAGGAGGCCTACGTCCACCCGGAGCAGCGTTTTGAGGTTACGAAGGTAGCGTAGCGCTTTATAAGCGAATATGGGGGGAGTCGATGGCGGCAGCACTTATGTGTTGCCGCCATCGTCGTACCAGGTCTTCGGGGTTTTTCTGCCTTTTACCTGGGTTCTAAACATTTGCGCAACAAGAAGAAAAGATTTTGAACCATTGAAATAAAGTTTCCAATGAGTAGATAATGAAAACGGTTACTACTTAGTTGTGCCTATCCTTCAATAAAGGGGAGTAAATGTTTTCTACCCGCACGGGGCGAACCCTGGCTGTCTCGGTCTCTGCACTTGCGATTTGTGGCCTCGGGTTGACCGCCTGTTCGAACCCCGATGATAAGTCCGCCTCCGGTGCCGCCGGGGACTCCGGCGCCAGCGCCGAGCAGACCCTGGTCCTGCTGGATAACAACGAAACCGGCGGATACAACCCGGTTGCTGGTTACAGCAGGTCCGGCGATTCCCCGGTCTACGAGGGCCTTTTCCGGCTCAAGCCGGTGTCGGGTGACACCTCCACGAAGCCCGTCGACTTTGAGCCTCTGCTAGCCTCCGGCCCCGCCGAGCCGAGCAATGGCAACAAAACGTGGACCGTTCCAATCAAGGACGGAATCACCTTCTCCGACGGGACCACCTTCGGGCCGGAGGACGTCGTGGCGACCTACAAGGCCATCCTCGACGAGCGCTCGGCCTCCTCTGAGGCTCCGAACTGGGAAATGCTCGATGAGGTGCACGCCGACGGAGACAAGGTCGTCTTCGAGCTGAATATCCCGTACGCGGAATTCGATCACCAGCTCCTCAACGGCATCGCCCCGTCGGAGGCCTTCAACTTCGATGATTTGAAGCCCGCCGAGGACTCAGATCTCAATACCAAGCCCGTGGGAACTGGCCCGTTCAAGCTCGAATCTTTGCGTGCCGACGAGGCCATCTTCACGGCCCGCGAGGATTATCACGGCGGGGCCCCTGAGCTGAAGAAAGTCATTTACCGAGTCAATCAGGACGAAAACTCCCGTGCTCAGCAGCTGCGCGGCGGCGAGGGCGACGGAACCATTATGGAGCCGGCGTTGGCGCAGGAATTTGAAGGCCAGGAGGGATTCAAGGTCGAGTCGGCGCATTCGGCGGACTGGCGCGGAATCACCCTTCCAGCGGGCAACCCGGTCACCGGTGACCAGGCAATCCGCAATGCGGTCAACCTGGCTGTCAACCGTGAGGCCATGGCGAAAGACGTGATGAAGGGCCACGCGAAGCCGAACTCCACCTTCCTCGCGGACTTCTACGGCGACGCCTACGACCCGACCGCCGAGATCAAGCACGACACCGCGAAGGCCGAGAAGCTTCTCGACGACGCCGGGTGGAAGAAGGGCTCGGACGGCATCCGCGTCAAGGACGGCCAGCGCGCCGCGTTCGATGTCATCTACTTCCCGAACCGCGATCACGCCCGCACAGACCTGACGTTGGCCGCAGCCTCCGACCTGAAGAAGGTCGGCATTGAGGTCAATCCGGTCGCCCGTGATTCCAAGTCTGTCACCCGCGAGGACTACGCCAAGACCCCGGTCATGCTGGGAGGAGGCGGTACCCCGTACTCCGTCGACGGCCAGATCTACTCAATCTTGCACTCCAAGTACGCTGAGCCGGGTGCCGGTGCCAAGTGGGATAACGGCTCCGACTACGTCAACCCGGAGATCGACAAGCTGCTCGACCAGGCGCGCGTCGAAGCGGACCAGGCCAAGCGAGACGAGCTCTACCGTAAGATTCAGAAGCTCTACGCCGAAAAGCCCGCCATGCTGCAGCTGGTCTACGTTGACCATGTCTATGTCGAGCGCGACCGTGGCTACACGCACCCGGATGCCATCCTTGAGCCCCATGCCCACGGCCTGAACTTCGGCCCGTGGTTCAACCTGGGGGCATGGCACAAGTAAATGACAAAAGCCGAGCCACACCCACGTCCTCACCCTCGCTCGCGCCCGCACTCACACCCGCGTCTACACCCCTCTGAGCATCAACCCCGTTTCAAGAGCCGGAAACGGCAGGTCGCAGGAATCGTCGTGAGGCGAGTGCTGGTAGCCGTTCCCATCGTTGTGGCGGTGACGGCAGCAGTGTTCGCGCTGGCGGCGGTGAGCCCCTTCGACCCTTTGGATGCGTATCTCAAAGGTCAGGCGGGCAACCTGACCGAAGCGCAGAGAGTCTCGATTTCTCACCAGTTGGGGCTGGATAGGCCCTGGTGGGAGTCGTGGTTGGTGTGGCTGCAGGGCCTGGCGGTGGGCGACCTTGGCATTTCGAGGTCCTACTCACAGCCGGTGACGCAGGTGCTCGCCGAGCGTCTGCCGTGGACGATGCTGCTCGGCGCCTGCGGACTTGCCGGAGCTATCGCGCTGTCATTCGTTCTGGCACTGTGGGCTGCGGTGCGGCGCGGGGGAGTGCTAGACCGGCTAGTCCTGTCGATCTCGACGGTGATTCAGGCGACCCCGCCCTTCGTCGTTGCACTCGGCGGCCTCGGCCTTTTTGCGTTGGCCTGGAAGCTATTTCCCACCGGAGGCCTGACCTACCCGGGCGAGCCCGTGACTTTCTCCTCTACGGTGGCGCACCTTACGCTGCCAGCTGTCGTTCTTGCGATTACGCAGGTGCCGTGGCTGGTGCTGTCGTTGCGTGAGTCCATCGTCGAGGTCATGGACTCCGGCGCGGTCACCGGAGCGCAGGTCCGCGGCATTCCGCGCCGAACGATTATTTTCTCCCATATCCTGCCGACCGCAGTGCCGCCTTTCCTCGCGCTCATCGGCGCGCGACTGTCTGAGCTGGTCGTCGGATCGACACTGGTGGAGGCGGTCTTCGCGTGGCCTGGGCTCGGAACCGCGCTGGTCAAATCGGCTCAGAGCTTGGACTTTCCGCTGCTGAGCATTCTCACTATCGCGACGACGGCTATCGTCCTGCTCGGAAATCTGCTTGCCGACGTCGCCTTCGTCGTCCTCGACCCACGGGTGGATGCAGATGCTTAAAACGACAAAGAGGCCGGTCGCCCCGGTCGTGGCCGTGGCGTGCCTGGTCCTCATCGCTGCCTACGCCTTTTTAACTCCGCTGTTTCACGACTCCGACCTGGTGCTCACCGACTTTGCCAATTCCGGTGTCGCCCCGGGGCCTGAGCACTTCTTCGGTACCGATTCGAAGGGGCACGACGTTTTCGTTCGAGTTGCTGCGGGAATGCGCATTTCCCTTTTCATTGCACTGGTCACGGCAGTGTGCTCGGCGATCGTCGGTATCGTCCTCGGCGTTACCGCAGGCATGCTCGGCGGGCGCGTCGACCGCGTCATTATGCGCAGCGCCGACGTCACCAACGCGCTGCCGCACCTGCTACTGGGGCTGCTCATCGTCAGCCTTTTCCGAGGCTCGGTCCCCGCAATCATCATCTCCCTGGTACTGACGCACTGGGTGACCATCACCCGAACGGTCCGTGCGTCCGTGCTGCATCTGCGGGGCGCCGAGTTCGTCGAGGCCGCGCTCCTGTCCGGAATGAGCCGCGCACGCGTGCTAGCTCGGCACGTTGTTCCGGCGGCACTGGGGCAGTCCTTGGTCGGCCTTATCTTGCTGATCCCGCACGCAATCTGGCACGAGTCGACGCTGTCTTTCCTTGGGGTGGGCCTGCCGCCGCACAAGCCGTCTCTCGGGACTCTGCTTGCCGACGCCGAGGGCGCCCTGCTTCTCGGCCATTGGTGGATTTTGGTGTTTCCCTCGTTTTTCCTCGTCGCCACAACGTTGTGTATTGCGGCCGTCGGCACGCATTTGAAGGAGCGGGTGACCGGACAGGAGGTGCTGGTGTGAGTGCTCGGGAGGGCGTCGGCAAGCGAGAGAAGCTGCTGGACATTGAGAGACTGACAGTGCGGATTCCCCTGCGCGGTGGTGACGTGGTGCATGCCGCGACGGGCGTGTCCCTGACTGTGGGTAGGGGAGAGGTCGTCGCGGTTGTGGGTGAGTCGGGCTGCGGAAAGTCGATTATTGCCTCGGCGGTGGTTGGCATGCTGCCGCCGCACGCGAGAGTAGAGGGGCAGGTGCGTTTCTATCCGCGCGAAGGGGCAGCTGACAGTGGTGCAGAAGCGGAGAGGAACGCCGAGCCCATCGAAATTCTGGCGCGGCGACGTACCGGCGCGGGCCTTGCTCGCACTGACGAGGAGCTGGCGGGGCGGCAAATCGCGCTAGTACCGCAGTCGGCGGCGACGTTTTTGACACCGGTGCGCACGGTCGGGGCACAGCTAAAAGAAACAATTTCCGTTCTGGGGCGCAACCACACGGTGGAGGAGATGCTGCGGCGAGTCAGCCTGGATGCGGAGGTCGCGGCGCTGTATCCCCACGAACTTTCCGGGGGTATGGCGCAGCGCGCAGCAGTGGCATTCGCCCTGGCTGGCGACCCTGCTCTGGTGATTGCTGACGAGCCGACGGCCTCCCTCGACCCCGACCTGACCATGGCCCTGCTGCGCATGCTTCGCCAAATCGCCGACAGTGGTGTGGGAGTCATGCTAATTACGCACGACATTTCCGAGCTGCGCGATAGCGGCATCGCCGACCGAGTTGCAGTGATGTACGCATCGCGCCTTGAGGAGACGGGATCGGCAAAACAGGTGATTGAGGCCCCAGCCAGCGAATACATGCGCGATCTGCTCGCAGCGCTGCCCGAAAACGGCATGCGGCCGATGCCCGGCGTGGTGCCGAGCTTGACGAACCTGGACGAGGACTATTGCTACGCGCGCAGGCTCGAGGAGGCGGGGAAATGAACGAGGAGGCTGTGGTGAGTAAGGCGTTGGTGAGTGAGCAGGCTTCGGTGAGCTGTGACGCGCAGGCGAGTGGCAAAGCGCTGGTCGCCGAGAACGTGTCGAAGTCATTCGGCGCCAAGGACGGCTCTGCGAGAGTCGTTTTATCGGACGTTTCCATCAGGGTTGATCCAGGGCAGATCGTCGGGCTTCGTGGGCCTTCGGGGGCTGGCAAGTCCACGCTCGGCCGTATCCTCGCAGGCCTGGAAGTGCCCGATTTAGGGCAGTGCTTCTGCGACGGGGTGCCGGTCGGCGCTGTGCGCAGCCGCGCCGGGCAGCGGGTTCGTGGCCAGATTGGGATGGTGTTTCAGTCTCCCCGAAGGTCCTGCGACCCGCGGATGACTTTGGGGCGCACCATTCGCTCAGCCGCACGACAGGGGCGGCAAGGGCGGCGGGATGGTCAGCGAACCGGGAAAAGTGTGGACATCGACGAGCTCATCCGAAACGTTGGGCTGACTCCGGACCTTCTCGATCGCTTCCCTAGCCAGGTCTCAGACGGGCAGCTCCAGCGTGCCGCAGTCGCTCGCACCCTGGCCGCCGGTCCACGCTACCTCATCTGCGACGAGATGACCGCCATGCTCGACGCCGCCAACTCCGCGGCAATCGTCGAGGTCATCCGGGATTTCGCCGTATCTGGCGGCGGTGTTCTCATGATTAGCCATGAACACAGGCTTCTCGCCGCCGTGTGCGACGGCGTCGTCGCCTTAGAGTAGCGATATTGCTTAGCGCCCAGCTTGGAGTCATTGAACCTTCACTGCCTGTGATCGCCGATAGAATTTAGGAATTAGGGTAGCCATACCTATGACAGGTAGTGTAGGCTCTCCTTTTGTTGGTTGAATGGTTGGCTATCAATCGTTACTTGCTTGAAGGACTTCTATTGATTGATTCAAAAACTCCAAAGCTTCGACTTTTGACCCGATCGGACTTGGAAGATATCGAACTCGAACCTTCGCTGGTTATCCGTGCAGTAGAAGATGGATACTTGGCATTCGCGGAAGGTTCCTCGCAGTGCCCGACAAAAATGATGATTGACTTACCGGTTGAGAGCCGGGACTCGATTGCTTTTTCGATGCTCGGTTTTGATGCCAACCGTGATCTCGTTGGATACAAGACCTCTTATCGCCACGGAAGCGACAACCCAGATAAGTACTACACCACCATTAGTCTCTACGACGATGAAAGCGGCATGCCATACGCGCTAATGGACTGCCAAAAAGTTGGAGCCTCGCGAACTCCCGCTACGACAGCATTGATTGCGCGAGAATGTGCACGCGCTGATGCGAAGACTGTGACTGTTTTTGGCACTGGGATTCAGTCAGTTAACACACTTTCCTACTTGGTCACAGCAGTGCCGAGCCTCGAAAAACTACAGCTGCATGGAACTCATCCGGGAGGATTAGAAAAAAGCCGGAAGTCGCTTAATCACTGGTTTCCCGAGCGGAATATCGAACTAGTTGAACGCGATGATGCTTCTGTTATGAAGGCAGTTCAAAGCAGCGATATCACCGTAGTTGCTTCCGGTCGTGCCTGGCACCCATCGATTCAAACTGAATGGATTCCCGAAGGTGGGCTGCTAATTTCTGTTGCTTCCAAGGGAATTGCGGATGGTGCTGTTGCTGCTGCAGACAGGGTAATTGCTACTAGTGCCGGACAGTTCGAGCTAGTTGGGCAGCGATTGCTCCAGGGCAAAGAAGTGGAATTGGATGCAACACTACCCGATATTCTCGCGCGAAAGGCCCCAGGGCGCACGAATGAAACTGACCGAGTTTTTGCATTCTCGACGGGAATGATTATTACGGATATTCCAGTTGCTCAGGAACTTGCGGTTCGTGCATTTTCTGCTGGGCGAGGTACGGAGGTGTCGCTATGGTCGTAACGCTCGCTGTCGGCACTACGGGAAATGAAAAGTGAACGATAAAACTTTTGCTTCTACACCCTCTGTGCCCAAGACCTCGACCCTGGTCCCGAAACAACGTGACTGGGCGAAAGATTTACTGTCAATTCCAAGTGACGGCGTCTCGGAACTAACTCGTTTAGCCACACTAGCGGCAGGGCCTTTTCATGTTCTAAATACTCAGGTTTTTCGCCAGAATTTGAATGCTTTTGCTGCTGTTTGCGAGCGTCACGGAGTCGACTCGCATATCTACTTCGCTCACAAAGCAAATAAGTCTGCGTGCTGGATCCCCGCAGTCGCCGAAGAGGGTCATCGCGTAGATGTTGCGAGCGGGGAGGAGCTCACCGGCGCTTTAGGCGCTGGTGTGTGTGCTGCCGACTTAGTTGTTACGGGTGCGGAAAAATCGCAATCGCTTTTGACTCTTGCTCTCAGGCAGAGAGTTCTAATTGCAGTAGATTCTCCGAGCGAACTATTCCGAATTAATTCGCTGGCTAAGGATCTTGGAGTCGTTGATGCTCCGGTGTTGATTAGGTTACTGCCTGAAGAACAGCCTGAGACTCGCTTCGGCACCTCCATGGCACAGTGGCTTCGAGAGCTTGAGGCCCTGCGAGAACAATCTAGTAATGGGATTGACTGTAGAGGCGTGACCTTCCATTTGAACGGATACAGTCCCGCTCAGCGTAACCGCCAAGCACATAAAGCTTTGGATTTTATGGAAATTCTTCGAATTAAAGGATGGACGGCAGAGATGCTGGACATAGGTGGAGGATTTTCGGTTCAGTATTGTGAGCCATCCCAGTGGGAAATGTTTCGGGAAAAGGTTATTGATTCACCGGATAAGCGAGACTATTTTCATTCTGGTCGAATTCCAGAAGGGCTTTATCCGTATGGTGGGCAGGGCAATGATGGCCCTGAAATGTTAGATGAAATTCTTTCGGGAGTAGCTAATTCGCCTTCAGTTGAGAGGATTGATAAAACTAGCACTTCGCTTGCGGAACGGCTAAAAAATGGGCGATTTCAGTTGGCCATTGAACCAGGCCGAGCGGCGTTAGATGGTTGTGGATTGAGCGTTTTTCCAATTCAGGGTGTGAAATGGAGAGACGACTACATAATTATTACTGTTGCGGGTTTAAGTATGAGCCTTTCTGAGCAATGGAAAGGCAGTGAATACATGCCTGACATGACGTTATGGGAGAATCCCGGCTCAGATGATGGCGCCAATTACATGGGCAGGCCTAGCGGTGGCAGTAATTGTCTATCGCGCTCGGTTGGTGTCTGTGTTGGCGGAAGTAGCTGTATGGAATATGACATGCTCACTTGGCGAAAGGTCCAAATGAATCGAATTCCGAGAGTTGGGGATTTGGTTATTTATCACAATACGGCTGGTTATCAGATGGACAAAAATGAAAGCGAATTTCATCAAATTCGCCTGCCCATGCGGTTTGTTTGGGAAGGTCGGGGAAGCTTGCCGAAAATAGATAGGCCTTTATATCGGGAATTGGTTTAAATGTGTAATTGGGGTCTGTCATGATTGATTTTCCATATTCTGAAAAAAAATTAAGAAAACCTTGCGCAACATGTTCGCTTGAGAGTTGTAGTTTAATTGGAAACACGCCAATTCTTGAACTGTGTAATACCGGATCCGGAAGCCGGTTATTACTGAAGATGGATTGCCTAAATCCGACGGGAAGCGTAAAGGTGCGAATGGCGCTGGAGATGATTGTTGCTGCGGAGATCTCCGGCGAGCTCAAGCCGGGCGGAAGAATCATTGAACCCACTAGTGGAAACACTGGTTTAGGTCTGGCATTTGTGGCCTCTCAGCGGGGATACAAGTTTACGGCGATTGTGGATCATCACGCTGCTAAGGACAAGCTGCGTTCCATGCAAGCACTTGGAGCAGAGTTGGTCTTCGTCGGGGATAAAGAATCCTGTGTTCCGTCTACGAGCCTTAGACGTGCGAAGGCCGCAGAAATTGTCGCCGAGACCTCGGATGCATGGTGGCCAGATCAGCACAATAATCCCAACAACCCAGCTGGTTACTGGCAGCTTGCATACGAACTCGATGAGCAAATCCCAGAAAAGGTTGACGTTCTCGTTGCGGCAATTGGAACGGGCGGGACGTTGTGCGGTACAACGGAACATCTGAGGAAGCTTGGGCATACCGCCGAGTCGTTGGCTGTTGAACCCGAAGGCTCCATCATTTTTGGTGGGGTGCCAGGGGCATATAAGCAATCAGGTGCCGGTGCTCCGTCGGGTTTCAAAATCGGCAATAACGTCCGCTACAACCTCATCGACCATGGAGTCAAAGTTAGCGATGTCAAGGCATTCGCTGTGGCCCGAGTGTTGGCTAGGGAACATGGGCTCATGGTTGGAGGCACAGCAGGTGCTGCAATCTACGAAGGTTTGCGTCATCTACACGAGTTTCAGGCAGGAACAACAATGGTCGTCATTGTTTGTGATGCTGGTGAGAAATATCTCGACACAATTTTTGATACTGATTGGCTTCAGAAAAATCATTTGTATTCAGAAGTTATGGAGCGTCAAGTTTCGCGAATGCTCAGAGCCTATGGTGATTCTCGTGCCATTGCTAGTTCCTTCGAGGTGGCCGGGTGATAAATCCAGCTCGTGCAATTGGCCAGCAAACCGTGTCCTACCGTGATGTCTATTCGCTTGCGCTACCCATCGCGGGCGTTCAGCTAGCGGGGGTTGCGCTAACCACGACCGATGTGCTGATGCTGCAGACCCTCGGTGTAGTGGCAATTGCCGGCGGCGGACTCGCAATGCAGTTCTACAACCAGATTCGCACCATGTGTGTCGGTATGGTCACCGCCGGAGGCAACCTAGTAGCCGAGGCCGCGTCGGAGTGGGAAAAGACAGGCGAGGAAGTTGCGGCTGAGCGAATCCGCCAAGCGGTACGCAGTTGCATGGCCGTCGGTACCGCAACTGCAATCATTGGTGGCCTCATCGTGATTTCATTTGGTGCGCTTGCACTCATCTTGCCCATCGACGACACTGTTGCCGAGCTAGCGTTCTCGATGACGGTCGCGCTTGCACCAGGCCTTATCCCGATGATTTGGCTCAATGTCCTGCGGCAGTTTGCAGTCGGCATGCGTCGGCCGGGCTCTCTGCTGGTGGTTACGCTCATCTCCATCGTTGTCAACGCTGCTCTCAACGCTGGATTCCTCCGGCTAACAAGTGTCAATGAATGGGGAACTGCATGGGGACTGGTGGGCATCGGTCTGTCGACCACCTGCGTCCAGGTTTTTACCCTGCTGTCCTTTGCTGGCTTGCTGCAAAGAGACCGTCAGCTACGGAAATTCTTCGCGGTCATTCCGAGGCCCGGCGACGCAGCATGCATGAGGCGCATTATTCGGCTTGGGATTCCAGTTTCGCTTACCTACGGCTCTGAAGCTGCGATTACTACTATCGCAGGTCTAGCGATGGGCCTGGTTAGCCCAGTCATGCTGGCAGCGCACACCGTTGTTAACCAACTCGCTTATATCGTCTACCAAGTATGTATCGGCTTCTCGCACGGAGGATCTATACTGGTCAGCCGTGCATTAGCGGATGGTGCCGAGGCAGTCAAACAGGTATCACGTCGGGTTTTGCACGCAGTGGGTATTTATCTTGCCGTCGTCGGTTTGCTCTGGTTGCTACTGGGCAAGTACGTCGTTGGACTGTTCCTTACTGATTCCAACGTTAGTGCCAATCCCGATGTACGCCATATAGCGACAATCTTGTTGTGCCTTGCCGTGCTTCAGCAGTTCGCTAAAGGCTCCCAGAACGTGCTGGTGGGGCTCCTTCGTGGGCTGCGCGACACGAAGTCGGGTCTCAGTGCGACCCTTTGGGGCTACTGGGCGGTGGGGGTTCCAGCTCTCCTGATTCTTGGCCTTGGCCTTCGTTGGGAAGGATATGGCGTTTGGGTTGGGCTCATCCTTGGCTTTTCCACGACCGCTGCTCTGCTTTACCGCGCTCTGCAGCGTCACCTGCAACCCACTAGTTCCGTGTGACGGCCGAAGCTTCGTAACACCCATCCAGAAATAGTCTGAACCATCCACGTAAAGATGACGTTTTCCCTCTACCGAAGGGGATCCGAGGAGCTGAATATGCGGTCGACTGACCGCCTGCTCCGGAAAGAAGAAAATGAAGGTTAGTTCTCCTCTTACTCCAAGCGTGCTACTGCGTGACTTCCCCGCAAGGGTGCTTTTCGCGGTACTCCTATGCATGTCGCTCGTCCTTCTCGCCGCTTGCTCAGATGGAAATGGAGACGCATCCGCTAGCAGTGAGAAGCGTACCGTCGTCGATGCGCTAGGACGCGAAGTTAAAGTCCCGCAGAATGTCGAGCGAATCCTGATGGGCGGGCAGAAGATGCTTTACACGACGGCGCTTCTGAACCCAGACAATCCAACTGACAAGATCGTTGCCTGGCCAGAGGACCTGAAGGAAAACGACAAAGCCACTTACGACCGCTACGTTGAGAAGTTCCCCAAAATCAAGGACATCCCGACCACAGGCGAGATTTACAACAACACTATGTCGCTGGAACAGGCTCTGGAGTCCCGACCCGATGTCTTCGTAGTAAATGCGGGTGTCTTCGACGCGGCTAAAGATGCTGGAATCGTTGATGGATTAGAAAAGGCAGGCGTGCCGACGGTGACTGTCGACTACTTCATTGACCCAGTGAAAAACACCGAGCCCAGTATTCGAATGATGGGACAACTGCTGGGGCGTGAAAAGCAGGCGGAAGACTTTATCAACTACTACGAGAAGAAGGTCAACAAGGTCGCTGACCGCCTTGCCGAGAAGAAACCAGCACCGACACCGACATTCCTGTGGCGAGCACCCGGTTACTTTGACTGCTGCTCAACCTTCGCCAAGTCCAACCTGGCGCAGATTGTCAATTTTGCCGGTGGACTAAACCTTGGCGACGAAATGATTGATGCGAAGCAAG
The DNA here is from genome assembly GCF_001807075.1 of Corynebacterium sp. HMSC14B06. Classification (NCBI taxonomy): domain Bacteria; kingdom Bacillati; phylum Actinomycetota; class Actinomycetes; order Mycobacteriales; family Corynebacteriaceae; genus Corynebacterium; species Corynebacterium sp. HMSC14B06. The sequence continues at coordinate 132,677 of NZ_KV787359.1, forward strand.
GGCAGGTATCGCCAGAGGCATTGGCCGGGAAGAATCCTGAAGTCATCATTGCCACAGGCGCAGACTGGGATCAGGGTAAGACTCCGGTCAAGGAAGGAAATTACGTACCGCTGGGTTACTCGGAATCGAAGGAAGAGGCGCAAAAGGCCCTTCACGATGTCGTCGGTAAGCAACCCGCTGTGCGTGAAGTCGACGCGGTGAAAAGTAAGCGTACTTTCGTCGCATGGCATCATTTTTACGATTCGCCATATAACTTCCTGGCAGTCGAGATGTTTGCAAAGGCCATGCACCCGGACTTGTTCGGCGACATTGACACTGAACGAGAGGTACAGGACCTGCACGATAAGTTCCTGCCAATCGAGGCCTCGGGCACCTTCTGGACTGGGCTGGAGTGATGTCGAACATGCAAGTTTCGCACGGAAACCTGGCAACAACGCAGGGGAGCGGAGACGCCGTTCGCGGGGAGCAGGAAGTCAGCCCTGATAGAGTAATGGTGCAGTCAACTTTTCACTGGTATCAGCGCGCAGCACGGAAGAAGTGGGTGATAATCGCTCTGATTACTGTGGTGTTGGCTTTGACATCGCTTGCTGACTTTCTACTCGGTGGCGGTAGCATGCCTGCCAGCGAAGTTTTGCATACATTGACCCATCCGGTTGGTGCGCGACCCATTGACCACCAGATTGTTTTCGACATTCGGCTTCCGATGACCGTGACTGCAGTGCTCGTCGGAGCGACGCTGGCAGCGGCGGGCTCACAAATGCAGACAATTCTGGGAAATCCCCTGGCCGAGCCGTACACCCTGGGCGTGTCAGCGGCGGCCGGATTCGGTGCTGCCCTGGCTGTGGTCACCGGCTTCGCTTCTGAGGGAATCGGTGCGGTGCTGGGGATGGCCGGGACTGCGTGGGTGTTCGCGATGCTGGCCTGCGCTGCGATTCTGCTCTTTTCCCGATTTCGTGGCCCAGGAGTCGAGGGGATGATTCTCCTCGGTATCGCGATTGTATTCTTTTTCGACGCTCTACTGGCCCTGATGCAATACCTGGCCTCGGAGACGCAGTTGGAACAGGTTGTGTTCTGGACGATGGGCAGTCTCACCCGCTCGAACTGGACGCAGATTGCGTTGCTCGCGGTGATATTCGTGATGGGGCTACTCTTCTTTTACCTCAATGCCTGGTCGCTGACTGCATTCCGGATGGGCGATGACCGCGCAAAAGCCCTTGGCGTAGACGTTGATCGACTGCGTGCGCTGACCCTTATCGTGGTGTCCTTTATGGCGGCAACCGCTGTGTCGATGGCCGGTACGATTGGATTTATCGGTCTCGTCGGCCCACACGTTGCGCGCTTATTGGTAGGCGAAGATCAACGTTATTTTCTTACTGCTTCGACTTTGGTAGGGGCGCTGCTTCTGGTTGCGGCATCGGCAGTGTCGAAGGTGATTCAACCGGGTGTAATTCTTCCCGTAGGCATTATTACCGCAATTGTAGGAGTGCCCGTATTTGTCGCGATTATCGCTGGCCAGAGGAGGAAAATGTGGGTTGGCTAAAGGCAAGTCGCTTTGTCGGGAACGACGCTGTACATGGTCATCACGACAGCCCCAGTAAACCTGACGGTAAACCCCTCGGCGAAACCCCTCCAGAATCGTCCGCTCTTAGCGCGCGAGGAGTGTCTTTTGCTTACGACGGCCATCATGTCCTGCACAATGTCGACGTTGGGCCTCTTCCGATGGGAAGCGTGACTGCGTTGGTCGGTCCCAACGGAGCTGGCAAATCGACACTGCTGAGGTGTTTGGCGGGCCTTGAAAACTGCTCGGGGCAGGTACGTGCTGAAAGATCTCTATATTTGCCACAGGACCCTCCGCCGCTGAGCTCATTGACCGTGTACGAAAGCGTCCTGCTTGCCCGGCAACAGTCGTTTTCTGGGTTTTCCGCACTGCGTGTCGGATCCACAGTGCGGGCAGAAGTGCAGGCCACCATTGAACGACTTGGGTTGGTTGCGTTGTCATCGCGGCTGATGTCTGAGTTGTCTGGGGGACAGCGGCAGTTGGTGAGTTTTGCGCAGGCGGTTGTGCGACGACCTCGGGTATTGCTTCTCGACGAGCCCACCAGCGCACTCGACTTGCGTAACCAATTGATGCTTCTCGGGCAGGTACGCAAGTGTGCGCGGGAATTGCCCTGCGCGGTAGTGATGACACTTCATGACCTGGGGCAAGCGGCGCGCTTTTGCGAACATGTGGTTGTTCTAGCCGATGGTCGGGTCAGCAGTGCAGGGCCTCCGGCAGAGGTCATTAATGAAGCTATGCTGCGAGAGGTTTATCAGGTAGAAGGTGCGGTGCTCCCGACTCGCAATGGCGGGCTGGCGGTCGAAGCGTCGGAGGCACTCTAGCGCAGACCCGTGACTGTAGCGCACGCTCTCGGCTGTTCTACAGCCACGAATGAGCGCTAAAGTGCAGGGCCCGACGAGCGCCCCAGCCGGCGCCCCCCCCCTAACTGCCCCTAGTAGTAGAACGGGAACTCGTCCCAGTTCGGGTCACGCTTTTCCAGGAACGCTTCCTTGCCCTCGACGGCCTCGTCGGTCATGTACGCCAGGCGAGTAGCCTCGCCCGCGAAGACCTGCTGGCCCATCAGTCCGTCATCGGTCAGGTTGAAAGCGAACTTCAGCATGCGCTGCGCCGTTGGGGACTTACCGTTGATCATGCGGCCCCACTCCACCGCGACATCTTCCAGCTCAGCGTGGTCGGCGACCTCGTTGACAGCGCCCATGCGGTGCATGGTCTCAGCGTCGTAGGAACGGCCGAGGAAGAAAATCTCGCGGGCAAACTTCTGACCAACCTGCTTCGCCAGGTAGGCCGAGCCATAGCCGGCATCGAAAGATCCCACGTCAGCGTCGGTCTGCTTAAAGCGGGCCTCCTGGCGGGATGCCAGTGTCAGGTCACACACCACGTGCAGGGAGTGTCCGCCACCTGCGGCCCAACCATTGACCACGGCAATGACAACCTTCGGCATAGTGCGAATCAGGCGCTGCACCTCCAGGATGTGCAGGCGGCCACCCTCGACCTTGGCACGCGCGGTATCGATGGTGGATGCGTCCGCGGTAGCGTCGTCATGCTCGTGGGATGTGGCGTACTGGTAGCCGGAACGACCGCGAATGCGCTGGTCACCACCCGAACAGAATGCCCAGCCACCGTCCTTGGTGCTCGGGCCGTTACCGGTCAGCAGCACAACGCCGACATCCGGGGTGCGACGCGCGTGGTCGAGCGCGCGGTAGAGCTCATCGACGGTATGCGGGCGGAATGCGTTACGAACCTCCGGGCGATCAAACGCAATACGCACAATGCCGTTTTCGCGGCCCTCGCCGACGTGGCGGTGGTAGGTGATGTCGGTCAAATCCTCAAAACCATCAACCGTCTTCCACTGCTCGGGGCGGAAGGGGTTATCGGTCGAGTACTTCGCGGTATCAGTCATGGCTTCCAGCATAAAGGTCTCTAGCATGAGGGGTATGTGTGTGTCCGCTGCGCCCAACATCCAGCTTCCGCCAATCGACGACATCCTCGACCGCGCCCACGTCGTGGCTCTGCCCATGGCAGTGAAATTCCGTGGCGTCACCACTCGCGAGGCGCTCCTCATCGACGGCCCCGCCACCTGGGGAGAGTTCGCTCCCTTCCTGGAGTACGAGGCACCCGAAGCTGCCGCGTGGCTGCGCTCGGCCATCGAATGCGCATACGTTGGCCTGCCCACCCCGAAGCGCGAGTTTGTCGAGGTCAACGCCACCATCCCCGCCATCACACCCGAGCAGGTGCCGGAGGTCGTGGGGCGTTACCCCGGGTGCCGCACGTTCAAGGTCAAGGTCGCAGAGAGCGGCCAATCGCTTAACGACGACATCGAGCGCGTAGCCGCCGTCCGCACCGCGGTGGCCGAAGCCTATGGCTATGAACCTGTGGTGCGGGTGGATGCGAACCGTGGCTGGTCGGTGGAGCAGGCCATCCGCGCCGCTCATGAGTTGGACCCGCTGGAGTATATGGAACAGCCCGTTGCGACTGTCGCCGAGCTGCGGCAGGTCCGCGACGCAGTGGGGGACTTTTGCCCGGTTGCGGCCGATGAGTCAATCCGCAAGGCTGAGGATCCGTATTTGGTTGCGCGCGAACAGGCGGCTGACGTGGGCGTAATGAAGGTCGCGCCACTTGGTGGGCCACGCCGCTTGCTTCGGTTGGCCGAGGAGCTGGCGATGAAGGTGACCGTCGCCAGCGCGTTGGACACCGGCATTGGCATGGCTGCCGGCTTGTTCACGGCGGCGGCCCTGCCTACTACCGAGCTGCAGCCGGAGCCGAACGCGGCGGGTTTGGCCACGTCGTCACTCTTTATTGAGGACGTCATCGAGCCCCGGCCACTTATCGATGGCCGACTGCCCGTCACCAACCCCGCGCCCGACCCTTCCCGCCTGGCCGAGCTCGCCGCGCCGGGCCCCCGCCGCGATTGGTGGTTCGACCGCCTCCGCGCGGCGTACACCCATCTATAACGCCAAGAAAGTGACTAGGTTTATGACACTTTGAGCCCGAAAAACGGCTTCCAAACTGACATAAACCTAGTCAGTAACTTCCGGCAAGTAGCCTATTGAGTGTGAACAATAACCAGGACACCCCTCAAGACCCGGACACCGGCGCGACCGAAACCACTCACGCCGTCCAGTCCACACAAGCCCCATCCGCAGTGGTAGCGGGCCTCATCGTCGATGAGCTGCTGCGTCTCGGCATGGTCGATGCCGTGGTGTGCCCGGGTTCCCGGTCCGCCCCGCTCGCCCGCGCTCTGGTCCAGGCCGCCGACGCGGCGAAGGTTCGCCTCCACGTACGTATCGATGAACGCTCCGCCGCCTTCCTCGCCCTCGGCCTGGCCTCGCGCACCCGCAAGGTGACCCCGGTAATTACAACGTCCGGCACAGCAGTGGCGAACCTCGTGCCCGCCATGGTGGAAGCCACCGCGTCGGGCATTCCGCTGCTGGCACTGACCGCCGACCGCCCCGCGCATTATCGAGGCACTGGCGCGAACCAGACCATCGTCCAGGACCGCCTGTTCGCTGATGCCTCCGTCGTCGAGTTCGATCTGGACGGCACCGCCCCGGTCACGAAGGCCACCGCCGCGCAGATCCGCGCCCGCATCGATCGCGTTGTCGCCGCCATGGCATCCGGCGCCGGCCACCTTAACGTCCGTTTTGTCGAACCGCTCGTGCCTGACGACGACTCCGTCGCCGACATCCCCGAGGGCCGCGCCGACGGCGGCCCCTGGACCACGATTGCGCCTACCAACAGCAACAACGTCGGCGCGGCCGCCATCGCAGCCAACTCGGCCACCGCAACCGGCCCGGCCAACTCGGCTAGCACAGCCACAATTGACATCAGCCGCCGCACACTCGTGATTGCGGGTTCGAATGCCTCGCACCTGCCAGAACTGGAGGATCTGCCAACCATCGCTGAGCCGAATGCATATGCGCCGGCGCACCCGGTTCACCCGCTCGCGGCGGGTACTTTTGCGCAGATTCTGCCGGAGCAGATTGTGTTAGTCGGCAGGCCGACGCTGCACCGAGGTATCTCTAAGCTGCTGGCCAATCCGGATATCGAGCTGACCGTTGTCTCCGAAGCGGAAAACCACGGTTTTGGGGTGGAGTTCCCGGATGTGACGGCGAACGCAAGGGCCGTCGTTAGGCATGTGCAGACTGTGGGGGAGCAGGACCCGCAGTGGACGAAAATCTGTGAGGCTGCCAGCGAATTGGCGGTGAAGTCCGTGCGAGAGACGCTTACCGAGTCGATTGAAGCGGAGGAACCGCTGACCGGATTTCATGTGGCGGCGGCGCTGACGGATAGCCTGCGCACGGGTGACAACGTGGTGCTGGGCGCGTCGAACCCGGTGCGCGATGCGTCGTACACGGGCCTGCCTTTCCCGGGTGTGAACACGTATGCGGGACGAGGTGCCGCGGGCATCGACGGCACGGTGGCGACGGCAATCGGTATTGCGCTGGCGTCCGACCGTGAGCATGCCGACGAGATTCGCCCGCCGCGGACGATTGCACTTATGGGTGACCTGACGTTCCAGCACGACTCCGCAGCGTTGGCAATTGGGCCGCTGGAGCCGAGGCCGGAAAACCTCACCATCGTGGTGGCCAATGATGCCGGTGGCGGTATTTTCGAGACGCTGGAGGCGGGCAGCCCGGCTCTGCGGGGAAGCTTTGAGCGCATCTTCGGCACGCCGCAGGACGTGGACTTTGAGGGCATCTGCCAGGCTTACGGAGTCGAGCACGTGCGTGTCGACCGCCTCCCAGATCTGCTCGCGCAGCTGCACCCGGATACCGATGTCGACGGCATCCGCGTCATCGAGGTGGCGACCACACGTGCGACGCGTCGGCAGTTGCACCACAAGCTGGCATACAATGCGGAGATTGGGGTGCTGGACAAGCACTAGCCGGCCGGCAGCATCCAATCAGAGCTGGAAACAATCAGGGACAGAAAAATAGGAGGTCGCGACCGCCATGCAGTGGAAAACTGCCCTGGCCAATTGGCCGCGCTTCCTTCGTCAGGTACTGCTCTTTGTGATGATTTGCCTGTTGCTGTCGTGTCTGGCCATGGTGGTTGGCTGCTTCATTAATGACCGCAATATCGAGTCGAACATGGGGCAGTCCGTAGCCAATGTGCGCTCGGTCGAGCTCCTTCGCACCACGGTTGATTTCGTCGACGAGAATGGCGATTTTCAGTCGCCACCAACCGGTTTGCTCTATCCCGTTGGTCTGGAAGAGGGGCAGCGCGTCCGCGTCGAATACGACCGCACTGATCCCAATGTCGTCCGCGTCGCCGGGCGCACATGGACGCTGTCACTTCTCCCGGCGACCAGTATCGCTGTGGTTACATTTCTCGTCGTCGCGCCGTTGTGGTGGTTGTCGTTGCGCGCAACCCGTCGTTTACAAAGAGATCCCCAAAAGGTAAACAGAGGGTCACTTTCGCTTTCCGACGAGATGGAAAACTAGCACCATGCGCGTTGCCATCATTGCTGAAAGCTTCTTGCCCAACATCAATGGAGTGACAAACTCCGTGCTGCGGGTGTTGGAACACTTACGCCGTGAAGGACACGAGGCGCTGGTGATTGCGCCGGGTGCTCGGGACTGGCAGGAAGAGGCAGAGTTCTACTGCGACTACCGCATTGAGCGTGTGCCCACTGTGATGGTGCCGTTGATTGATTCGCTACCGATTGGTGTGCCGAACCGTCGGGTAGCGTCGGCGCTGACGCAGTTTAAGCCGGATGTTGTCCACTTGGCTTCGCCATTTGTGCTCGGTGGTGCGGGCGCGCTGACTGCCAAGGCACTGGGCATCCCGGCTGTGGCCATCTATCAGACGGACGTTGCGGGTTTTGCCAAGAACTACAAGTTGGCGGGGCTCTCCACGGCCGCATGGTTGTGGACGCGCGTGATTCACAACTCCTGCGCCCGAACGCTGGCGCCGTCGTCGCCGACTATTGAGGACCTGCAGGATCACAAGATTCGTGATGTCTACCGCTGGGGCCGCGGTGTTGATGCGGTTCGCTTTACTCCGACAAAGCGTAGTGAAGAGCTCAGGAAGCAGTGGAGCCCGGAGGGCAAGCCGATTGTTGGTTATGTCGGCAGGCTCGCGGCGGAGAAGTCTGTGGAGCGGCTGGCAGCGCTGAACGGCCGCGATGATATCCAGGTGGTCATTGTCGGCAATGGCCCGGAGCTGCAGAAGCTGCAGAAGCAGATGCCGAATGCCGTCTTTACCGGACAGCTCACCGGCGATAAGTTGGCAGCGGCATTCGCCAGTCTGGACGTGTTCGTCCACACCGGTGACTTTGAAACCTTCTGCCAGGCGGTACAGGAAGCCCACGCCTCCGGTGTGCCGGCCATCGCTCCGAACGCAGGCGGCCCGCGCGACCTGATTACCAACGACGTCAACGGCTACCTGCTGGAACCCAAGACTTTCACCCGCGATTTGGCTGAGGCGGTCGACAAGCTGCTGCTCGTTGACGATGAGCTGGCACGTAAGCAGCTGCGCAACCGCTGCCGCGACACCGTGACCGAGCGCACCTGGGAAGCACTGTGTGCAGACCTGGTTCGCCACTACGAGGAGGTTTCTGGGGTTTCCGCGGCCGAGACGTCAAGCAAGGTCGCAGCAGATGCGATTGATGCCTCCCATGCAGGTGCTGCTACGCGTCAGAAGTCGGTCGCGTAATCTGGACATCGTGTCTAGGGCTGATTTAACGAAAAAACCCAGCGAAGTCGCCTCGATGTTCGATGGCGTGGGGAAGAATTACGACATCACTAATACCGTGCTCACCGGTGGCATTGACCACTACTGGCGCGTGCGCACGGCAAAGCGCCTGAACCTGCAGCCTGGCCAGAAAGTCCTCGACCTGGCCGCCGGTACGGCTGTTTCATCAGTGGAGTTGGCAAAGTCTGGCGCATACGTCGTTGCCTGTGATTTCTCCCGAGGCATGCTCAAGGCCGGTGCACACCGCGATGTTCCCAAGGTCTGCGGTGACGGCATGAAGCTGCCATTCCCGGACAACACCTTCGACGCGGTGACCATCAGCTTCGGTCTGCGCAACATCGTGGACTACAAGGCGGGCCTCGCTGAGCTAGCTCGCGTGACCAAGCCCGGAGGCCAGCTAACAGTCTGCGAGTTCTCCACCCCTGTAGTGCCGGTGTTCAGCACCTTCTACAAGGAGTACCTGATGAGGGCACTGCCGCAGATCGCCAAGGTCGTCTCCTCTAACCCGGAGGCGTACGTGTACTTGGCGGAGTCGATTCGCGCCTGGCCAAACCAGCCGCAGCTTGCCCGCGACATCAATGCCTCTGGCTGGGAGGATGCCGGTTGGCAGAATCTCACCTTCGGTATCGCAGCGCTGCACTCGGCAACCAAGCCCGTGGAGTAGCTCGCTAGCTCGCAATCGGGCTGGGTCGCAGGGCCCGTCGTAAAGCGATTCCTACTGCCAGGGCTGGCGTCCGAAGCACTTATCGGAGGCCAGCGCTGCTCTCCCCGAAGCGCGCCAGAGTCGCGCCACTACGTCGCGGTCGTGTTCCGTGACCAGGTTGCCCATCAGGCGTGCGGCAACGCCCATGAGCTGGCCTCCCCACGGGGCGCCGATGGTCAACGGGCCGACCGTGGGAAGGAAGCTCGGGTACGTCAGCGTCAGCGCCAACTTGCGAGCCAGCGAGAAGCCGGTGCCGTAGTGCTCGCGAAGTAGGGCGGGCCAGGAGTGCGTCAGCCCATCGCGGCCCGCACCAATCGAACTAATCAGCTCCACTGCCAGTCGCGCCGACTCCATGCCGTAGTCAATGCCCTCACCGTTGAGCGGGTTGACTAAGCACGCAGCATCACCGAGCAACGCCCAGTTCGGCCCCGCCACATTCGATACAGCACCGCCCATCGGCAGCAGCGCCGACGTCATGTGCTCCGGCTCGCTCATCTGCCACTGATCGCGCACCTGTCCGTGGTACTCACGCAGCAACTTCTTCACATTCGTGCGCGCCGGGCGTGCCGACGTCGCCAGCGCCCCACACCCCACATTCGCCCGGCCCTCGCCCAGCGGGAAAATCCAGCCATAGCCCGGGTGCGTATGCCCTTCGGAGTCGCGCAGTTCCAGGTGCGAGTGAATCCAGTCATCCGCTACGTCTGCGCTGTCGAAGCTGACATACGACCGTGCGGCCACGCCAAAGACGCTGTCTCGATGCCACGCACGCCCCAGCTGCTTGCCGACGGTACTGCGGACCCCATCGGCCACGAGCAACCAGCGGGCCGAGATGGTGTGTGGCTTGCCCTCGCGGTCGGAAAGCTCCACCGCGCGCACGCCGTGCCCTCGCGTGCCGCCAGTGTTCAGCGCTCCGAGAACCACCTTCCGCGCTGCGACTCCATCAAAGACCTGCGCACCGGCATCAGCGGCGGCATTGAGCAAGAAAGTGTCGAGCTCAACTCGCGGCATCGCGGATCCGACAGCGGGGAAAGTGCCGGAGGCATCATCTGGCCAAGGTGCGGTGATGGAGCCGCCGAAGCCGTGCAGCTTGAGTCCGCGGTTGCGGTTGTGGCGCAGGAGCTCGTCGTCAAGCCCTAGGCGACGTAGCTCAGAGATGGCGCGAGGAGTGAGCCCGTCGCCACAAGTTTTGTCGCGTGGGAAGCGCTGGGAGTCGACCACAGTGACCGAAAATCCGGCGCGGGCGGCGTGAATCGCGGCTGCGGAGCCAGTGGGACCAGCACCAACAATGAGCACGTCAGTGCTGCTGGGTAGAGCGACGGTGCCGTCGAACGTGGGGGAAACTCGCGAAATCGGGCTTGAGGTCATTGCCCCAGCGTATAACGACGTTGAAACAAATATGGGAACCGGTCTGCTAGCCACTATGCTCGTAAGGTAGTTTATTTAGCAGTTTCTTATCTTTTATCGTCAGTTAGGCAGGTCTCGAATGCGTACTGGAGACTACTCCGGGCTTAGTTCCGGAAGTGCTCAGGGCACTGGTGAGCACACCGCCACTAGTTCTCACTTCGTTGATGAGGCGCTGGAAGCAACAATCACCGAGGGAATGCGCAAGAGCGAGGACCTCCTGATTACCGAGCTGGGGCGCGGCGAGGACTTCCTAGTCGAACGGGTTTCCCACCTAGCTCACGCTGGTGGTAAGCGCTTCCGCCCGATGTTTACCATGCTGGCCGCGCAGTTCGGTGAGAACCCGGAGAGCGATAAGGTCATCACCGCCGCGACGGTGCTGGAGCTGACGCACCTGGCGACGCTCTACCACGACGACGTCATGGATGAAGCGGATAAGCGCCGCGGCGTGCCCTCCGCAAACTCGCGCTGGGACAACACCGTCGCCATTCTGGCCGGTGACTACCTCTTCGCTGCTGCGTCCCGCCTGCTGGCAGAGCTCGGCTCCGAGAGCGTGGCTCACTTCGCTGAGACCTTCGGTGTTCTTGTCACAGGTCAGATGCGCGAGTGCCTCAACGACTTGGACCTGCCGATTGAAGAGCGCATCGAGCGCTACCTGAAGGTCATTGCCGAAAAGACCGGTGTGCTCATCGCATCGGCCGGTTATCTCGGCGCCTATCACGCCGGTGCGTCCGCCGAGATTTCCAACGCGCTGCGCCGCTATGGCGAACTAATCGGTATCGTTTTCCAGATTGTCGACGACATCATCGACATCTCCTCCAATACCGATCAGTCCGGCAAGACTCCGGGTACTGACTTGCGCGAGGGCGTCTTCACGCTGCCGGTGCTCTACGCGCTGCAGGAGGATACCCCAGCCGCTGACCGCCTCCGTGAGATTCTCGTCGGCCCAGTTTCCGACGACGCGCTTGTCGACGAGGCCCTCGAGCTCCTGGCTCAGACCAACGGTGTGGCTCGCGCGATGGAGAAGGTCAATGAACTGCTGGATGAGTCCGACCGCGTCATCGCTGACCTTCCTGACTGTGCGGCCAAGGAGTCCCTGCGTCACGTTGCTCGCTACACCGTGGAGCGCGTGGGGTAGTGGATTGAGCTCCATCGGCGAGATGGGCCTAGGGGCGAGCACTGCTCTGAGGTGAGCTCTGCTCTGGGGTGAGTTCTGCTGAGGGGTGAATCCAGGTAGGGAAATATCCTCTCGACCTGCCGATTTGTGTAAATGACAGAGTAGTGGGTAGCATTCCATTCGCACCGTTTAAGAGTGCACGCCAGATTGCCCGAGCGGCCAAAGGGAGCGGATTGTAAATCCGTCGGCATTGCCTTCGTTGGTTCGAATCCATCATCTGGCACAGTGAAATCACCGCGAGAATTTTCTCGCGGTGATTTTTTTGTAGGGCCCGTTGATGGGGATGCGGGGCGGGGGTTTGGGGTAGGGGCTCGAGTGAGGGGCTCTGGATTAAGTGGGGGCAGGGGCTCGAGTTAGAGGCTCGGGTTAGAGGGCAGCCACTCATCGATGAGCTATTCACTTATGGTTCCGCTGGAGCTCATCGATAAGTGAATAGATTATCCATAAGTGCGCGCCAAATGTCTGCAAACGTGACAAGAAATACCGCTGCCTACCTGCTGATTTGTGCTTAGTGGTGATTTCGGGTTAATCTTTGCAAGGCTTCACGGAGAGCACAGAGCGAAACGAAGCGGTCAACAATTGGCCACGGAGTTATGTGCTGAGTTCAACGGATGCTGATGCCCCCTTAGCTCAGTCGGCAGAGCGTTTCCATGGTAAGGAAAAGGTCGACAGTTCGATTCTGTCAGGGGGCTCTGTTCTTTTATACGGACTTATGTCCGGTAGAGAATAGGGGCGATGTAGCTCAGATGGTGAGAGCGCACGACTCATAATCGTGAGGTCGGGGGTTCGATCCCCCCCATCGCTACTACGGACAGTGATGTTCGTCGAACCCCGCCTTGATTATGCAGCAATGCAGTAAGGTGGGACATTGTCAGCTAAGGACTGAAAAGTTCTTTCGCTGGTGGTGAAGGGGCGTGGCTCAATTGGTAGAGCAGCGGTCTCCAAAACCGCAGGTTGCAGGTTCGAGTCCTGTCGCCCCTGCAAGTACCCGTCATCCAGGGCGTATGAAAATGCGTCTGGGTGGCGGGTTTTTCGTTTATGTTCGGTGGCGGTGGGGCAATGCGGGGTTAAGTAAAGAAAAGTGTGTCTTTTCC